>NZ_JAVIWJ010000001.1:1717500-2017500 GCF_034314105.1 Pseudomonas sp. AB6 | reverse complement strand
GCTCGTGAAACGTGATGATCAGCGGATCATGACTGTCCAGCAGTAAGCGCAGATTGGCAGCGATTTCCAGCGGCGTAGTGAGGACTTTTGGCGCTTGCGGAGCATCTTCCGCGTTTGAGGCATTGAACACTGTTCATTCATCCCAGGCAAAATACTACAGCTCGCAATTGCCAGCATTTTGCCAGCATGTTTAACGCCTTGATACAGGAATTTAAGCCTGGCTAAGAGGGCGCGGCTTAGTGAATCGAGAGGTAGACCCGCGATTGTCATACAGCGTTGGAGCCTCTCCCCCCGTCAGGATTTTCATCTGATTAGCGGTGGTTGCCTGTTGCAACTGGATCGAAACACCATTGTGCTGGTTGCAAGTTCGGCAATCGGACATGAGGCTCGCCAGCAAATCGCCCTGTGCCAGGAGCACTTCACCTACCGGCGAATGACTCGCCAGTTGAATAAGTCCGTCGCGGTCGGGGCTCAATTTAAGGTCGATCAAAACCTGGCTACGTTTGCGACCGCGCTGCTCAAGCATGATCACCAACGCCTGTTTTTGGGCGAGGATTTCCTCCAGCAAAACCAGGTCTCGGCCATGTAAGGCGAGTGATTCGGACTTTAGCAACTCCAGCAAATGTTGCGCGGGGGCCAAGTCATCGTTGATCAGTTGCAACAGAGTAGTGTCGTGCATGGCTGGCTCTGGGTTTTAGGCGTCCAAAAGCCCGGGCGCAAGCCTCTGGCTAGCGCTGGGCTTCGAAATTAAGCAGTTTGCTGGCGACGCGGCCGCTGTTGACGGTGTAACTGCCGTCGGCCACGGCTTGCTTTAACTCAGCGACCCGGGCGCTATTGACGACGGGTTGACTACGCACTTTATCGCTAATGGATTGCAATCGCTGAGCCTCGTCACTCAGGTGTACAGCCTCTCCGCTGGACGGGCTGGCGGCACTGGCCTTGGGCGTCGCATTGGAAGAGTCTGCAACGGTGGTGCCGATCTCCTTAGTGGTGCCGGAGCGCGAACTGCTCGTAGCGGGAGCTGTGTTGTTTAAACGACTAAAGTCGATGACCATTTTTAAAAACCTCTAGGTGTTTGGACGCTTGCCATGTTTTCGGCCAAACCCACTATAACTTTAGCGCTTTAATAAACCGGGGGAGACGGCCGCCTCAGATTGGACTCAGTCTAGGAAACTCTGCGCCAACACGCCAGCAAATCACAAGGCGACTTCAACTTGTCCCGGTGCGGTTACCCGAGCTTTGATTACGCGTTGTGAGTTCAAGTTCCGTACCCTGATCTGCTCGCTCATTGCTCCATCGGATAACGCTTCGCCAGGCATACGTACCTGGAGTGTGCCGCTTTTAGCGGTAATGATCACTTGATCGCCCTTGCGGATGACCTCTGCTTGCTCAAGTTGCAGTGGCGTAAGAATTTGATCGTTGATCATTTGCCGGGTCATTTTCTGGCCGATGGCGTCATCAATTGAGGTCATATAGCCCTGAGGCATTTGACTGATGTCCCGTTCGGCCATGTAAACATCGTCCTCGCCAATGATCGAGGAGCGTTTGAGAGGGCGCTTAACAATCACGACTTGGCGAAACAAATGGACCTGAGCAGGCACGTACACCGTCCACGGCAACGTCCCTTCGCAACGAACTTTGACCGTGACGCGGCCTATGGGTTGAGCAGGGCTCTCAAGGCTTGCTGTCAATTCCTTGTCACACTGGGGTAGCGTCAAACGTGGATCAAGTGTATTGACCTCTATCTGATAGCGCCCTTGTAAATGGGTTGTGGCTTGATAGTCCTCGACAGCGAATTCAAGAAACCCCTGGGTCACGCCGATAAGTTGATCAGGCACGCTTAAAAGCACGGCCTGCGCAGGTTCACAGACGCTGAAAAACCACAGCGCAGCTACCGCGCAGTGTAAGCTGCGGGAAAATGATGCCATGCGTCGGGAAAATGTCGTTTTCGAATTCATAACAGTTAAAAAGCAAGCCCCGTGCCGCTTCCTTGTGTAGGTGCGATTCGGTTCGAAGCTTTTGGTCTAGGAGTACGGCATGGCTGGTGTAATGGATTCGGTGAACCAGCGCACTCAACTGGTAGGGCAAAACCGCCTTGAGCTTTTATTGTTCCGGCTCAACGGCCAACAGCTCTATGGGATAAACGTGTTCAAAGTCAAAGAGGTGCTGCAATGCCCCAAATTGACCATCATGCCCAGGTCCAATCCAGTAGTGCGCGGCGTTGCAAATATTCGTGGGGCGACCATTCCGATCATTGATCTGGCGATGGCCACCGGCGCGCAAGCGCTGAAAGACGTTAGTAACACGTTCGTGATCATTACTGAATACAACACCAAGATTCAGGGTTTTCTGGTGCATTCGGTAGAGCGCATCGTCAATATGAATTGGGAGGAGATTCATCCGCCACCCAAGGGAACTGGGCGCGATCATTACTTGACGGCGGTGACTCGGGTCGACAATCAACTGGTTGAAATCATTGACGTGGAGAAAATTCTTGCCGAGGTAGCGCCTACTTCCGAGCACATTTCTGTCGGTGTGGTAGATATTGAGACCCAGGCGAAAGCAGTCACGCTAAGGGTCCTGACGGTGGATGACTCGTCGGTCGCACGCAAGCAAGTTTCGCGTTGTCTGCAAACAGTTGGCGTCGAAGTAGTGGCCTTGAACGATGGCCGGCAGGCGTTGGATTACCTGCGCAAGATGGTTGAGGAGGGCAAGAAGCCCGAAGAAGAATTCTTGATGATGATTTCAGACATTGAGATGCCTGAAATGGACGGATACACCCTGACCGCGGAAATTCGCAGTGATCCGCGCATGCAAAAATTACATATCATCCTGCATACTTCCCTGTCGGGTGTCTTCAATCAGGCGATGGTTAAGAAAGTCGGTGCAGACGATTTTCTCGCCAAGTTCCGACCTGATGATCTTGCATCCCGGGTAGTCGCCCGGATTAACGCAGCGAAATAATTATCGGAGGCAGCGCCTCCGGTGATACATACAAGTTAAGAGGCGGTTTCTTTGTCTACGGGTAATTTGGATTTCGAACAGTTCCGGGTCTTCCTGGAAAAAGCCTGTGGCATCTTGCTGGGTGAAAATAAGCAATACTTGGTTTCCAGCCGTCTCAACAAACTGATGGAGCAGCAGGGCATTAAGTCCTTGGGTGAACTGATTCAACGGATTCAGACACAGCCGCGAAGCGGTTTGCGAGAGCAGGTGGTGGACGCCATGACGACCAACGAAACATTATGGTTTCGTGATACCTATCCGTTTGAAGTGCTTAAAAACAAAGTGCTTCCAGAAGCGATAAAAGGCAGTCCCAATCAGCGCCTGAGAATTTGGTCGGCGGCATGCTCCTCTGGGCAGGAGCCGTATTCGCTCTCAATGTCGATAGACGAATTCGAAAGAACCAACATTGGCCAGCTTAAGAGTGGCGTACAAATTGTTGCCACGGACTTATCCGGAGCAATGCTTACCAACTGCAAGTCGGGCGAATACGACAGTTTGGCGATCGGTCGTGGGCTGTCTCCTGAGCGACTGCAACGATTTTTCGACGTCAAGATACCAGGGCGTTGGGCGATCAAGGCGCCGATTAAAAATCGGGTGGAGTTTCGCTCATTTAACTTGCTCGACAGCTATGCCAGCTTGGGTAAGTTCGATGTTGTGTTCTGTCGAAACGTATTGATTTACTTCTCGGCAGAAGTGAAGAAAGACATCCTGTTGCGTATTCATAGCACGCTCAAGCCGGGCGGCTATCTATTCCTTGGCGCTTCTGAAGCGCTCAACGGTTTGCCGGACCATTACCAGATGGTGCAATGCAGTCCGGGGATTATTTACCAAGCTAAGTAAGGGTTGGCGCGTGAAAAAACCTGATCGAAAGACCGGGCATTAGAGAGAGGGTCACCCTGCACCCTGCGAGAGCCACGCTTTCGCAGGGTGTTTTGTTTTCGGAGGCCATTATCATGAGCGAATCAGCACTGATCGGGATCAAGGCCTGCGGCAACCGGTGTCTGTCGCAATTGCCGCTTTACTGGCGGATAGCGGAAATCCGTTGCCGCTATTTTGGCTTACCATCCGGCGCAAATCGCTGAACCCCTTGAGTTACGGCTATATAAAGACTGGCACGTTGATTGCTTTGTGTCTGATACGAAAACAGGTCAGCCGCTAAAGGTTTCTCGAGATGAGCATCAGCTTCGACAAAGCACTAGGCATTCATGAGCAGGCGCTTGCCTTCCGCGCCCAGCGTGCAGAAGTGCTGGCCAACAATATTGCTAACGCCGACACGCCGAATTACAAGGCGCGAGACCTGGACTTCGCGGCTGTGCTCGCGGCGCAAGCCGATAAGAGCAAAAACGGTACGTTTGCAATGAATACGACCAATGCGGCACACATCGAGGCAGGCGGTACCGGCGGCATGGATGCAACCTTGTTATATCGCACGCCTAGCCAACCTTCGCTTGATCAGAACACCGTTGACGGTCAGGTTGAACAGGCCAACTACGCGCAGAACTCGGTAGGCTTTCAGGCTAGCTTTACCTTTCTCAACAGCAAATTCAAAGGGCTTATGTCAGCCCTGCGAGGAGAGTAATTCATGTCCCTTGCCAGCGTTTTTAGCATTGCCGGTAGCGGCATGAGTGCGCAAACCACACGGCTTAACACTGTGGCCAGTAACATTGCCAATGCTGAAACGGTTTCGTCGAGCGCCGGTCAAACCTATCGCGCCCGTCATCCGGTGTTTGCAACCGTCATGGAGGGTCAAGCCGATGGCGACAGTGGCTCGTTATTCGGGAGTCAGGACCAAGCGGGGCAGGGTGTTCAGGTCGCCGGTATTGTCCAGGACCAGAGTAACCTCGACGCGCGTTACGAGCCTAATCATCCGGCAGCCGACAAAAACGGCTACGTCTATTACCCCAACGTCAACGTTGTGCAAGAAATGGCTGACATGATTTCTGCCAGTCGTTCGTTTCAAATCAACGCGGACATGATGAACACCGCCAAAACAATGATGCAGAAGGTTCTGACCCTCGGTCAGTGATAAGAGGCGCAGCTCATGACAACTACTACCGCCGTCGGCCAATCGGTCCTGGACCAGCTTTCAAAAACATCAGGAACTTCGGCCACTACCAATCCTACCTCGGCGCTGGGCAAAGATGCGTTCTTACAACTGCTCGTAACCCAGTTGAAAAACCAAGACCCGCTCACCCCGCAGGACAACACTGCGTTCGTGTCCCAGCTAGCCCAGTTTAGCAATCTGGAGGCGACACAGAATCTCAACACGTCAGTTGGCTCTATTGCTACCACTTACCAGTCTTCCCAGGCGCTACAGGCGTCTTCACTGGTAGGAAGGTCAGTAATCGTGGCAACCGGTACGGCGGTGGTTGATACTACCAAAGGGATGACAGGCTCGGTCTTGGTACCAGCCTCCAGCTCCACCGTGATCAAGATTAATGATGCCTCGGGCAACCTGGTCAGCACTATTGATCTTGGTATCCAACAGGCAGGCACAAGCAGTTTCACGTGGGACGGCAAAGCCAGTAATGGCTCCGTGGCGCCTGCTGGGAAGTACAGTGTGGTGGCCACAGGTACGGCTGATGGTACGGCTACCGCGTTGACCACTTATCTACCGGCCACTGTCAACAGTGTGACCATGGGCTTGGCTGGCGCGGAAATGACACTTAATTTGGCGGGTGGCACTAGCGTCGGCCTGTCCAACGTTAAAACGATCGGTATATAGAGCCGACTAGACGGCGAAGGAGCGAAACATGTCATTCAATATCGGTCTCAGTGGGCTCTATGCGGCAAATAAAAGCCTCGACGTAACGGGCAACAACATTGCCAACGTTGCGACCACGGGCTTCAAATCGTCCCGCACTGAATTTCAGGACCAATACTCGGCAGCGATCAGTGGCGCTTCGGGCTCTACCAACACTGGCAGTGGTGTAAGGGTCGCCACAGTGTCGCAGCAGTTTACTCAGGGTAACTTGACCACCGGTACCGGCCGCAGCCTAGATTTAGCGATCCAAGGCAATGGCTTTTTCATGGTCAGTAACAACGGCCAGAAGTTGTACACTCGTAACGGAGCGTTCTATCCGGATAAAGATGGCAATGTCGTCAGCAGTAGCGGCGACAAGTTGCAGGGTTACAGCGTCGACGCTAACGGCAAGGTGGTGACGGGGGTTTCGACAAACCTTGTTATAGACTCATCTAACCTGACGCCAAAGCCTAGCGGTCTGGTCACGATTGCATCAAACCTGGATTCCACCGCGACTATTCCGACCGTTACTCCATTCGATCCAGCCAACATTGCTACCTATAATCTTCCTATCAGTACGCCGGTCTTCGACAGTCAGGGTAATCAGCATTCACTGGACCAGTACTTTGCTAAAACCGGCACTAACACCTGGACTATGTACACCTTGGTCGATGGTCGAAATGCTGCTAACCCAGCAACTTCGCCGCCAACGGCGGATCAAACTCAACTGGTGTTCAATTCCGACGGTTCGTTGAAGTCATCTGCATCTACAAGTTCAACACCTAATGTTGTTGTTAACGCGGACGGTACATTTACCCTCAAAAACTGGGTACCCGCCTCGCAATCGGGCACCCCCGTTGTATGGGCGGCCAACGGCGCGAATGCCAATACCGCCGGGATCAAAATTAATATGTTGGCCACTACTCAGACCAACGCTGTCAGCGGTGTAGCGACTAAAAGCCAAGACGGTTATGCGACCGGCCAATTGGCAGGTTTGTCAGTGGACTCGACCGGCGTTTTGTTTGCCACATACACCAACTCCCAATCCAAAGTCATTGGGCAAGTATCGATCACAAACTTCGCTAACGCTCAAGGGTTGATTTCAGTAGGCGGCAGCCGATGGAAAGAAGCTTTCGCCTCCGGTGTTCCCGTCACGGGTGCTCCGGAATCAGGCACGTTGGGTTCTATCGTCGGTAGTGCGCTCGAAGACTCTAACGTTGACTTGACTGGTGAGTTAGTGAGTTTGATTCGTGAGCAAAGTAATTACCAAGCGAACGCTAAAACCATATCAACTCAAAGTGCTATTATGCAGACCACTATTCAAATGGTCGGCTAAGACTGGTTAAACTTACCTCTAAAAAGCCTCTTTTCGAAGGGGCTTTTTTTATGTTTTTTTTTAGAGTTTCCAAGTAAATAAATCAGCCATTTCCTACTATGTTTATAGAAATTTCCTACTTTAGTTAATGCGAGAATAAAAAACGCAGATAGACACTGCGAAAAAAACGCATTTAACAATAATGCCGTCAATGACGGTATGGGAGTCTCTATGTCATTCAATGTTGCGCTGAATGGGTTACACGCTGCCCATAAAAGACTGGAAGTGGCGAGTAATAATATTGCTAACGTTGGTACCCTTGGTTTTAAATCATCGCGTGCCGAGTTCTCTGCGCTCTATTCCGGCGCCCTGTTGGGGCATAGCGGTAGTGCGATAGGCGGCGGTGTGCGGCTGGCGAATGTTTCGCAGGATTTCAGTCAAGGGGAAATTGGCTCAAGTTCTGAACGGGTATTGGATTTGCGCATACAGGGTAAGGGGTTTTTTGTGGTCAGTGACAATGGGGCATTAAGTTACACTCGCGCTGGGGCGTTTATCAAAGACACAGACGATTACATTGTTGACAACGAAGGCAGTCGTTTGCAGGGCTACGGTGTTAATGACAGTGGCGTCATTGTTAATGGTGTTCGTGCTGATTTGAAAATCGATACCCGTAACATGCCCGCTAAAGTAACTACCGCCATTGCCCAGACTATTAACCTGGACGCGTCGCTGCCCTCGCTTTCTGCATTGCCGTCCTTTAATCCAAGTGATCCTGCTACTTATTCCAGTGTGCTGACTAGAACTATTCAGGACGGCGGAGCCCCCGGGGAGGCTGAAGTCAAAGGAGAGAATGTTCAGGGCAATCAGACGATACGCATACCGGCTACGCCCGCAATCCCTCCGGCAGATCATGAACTAAAACAGTATTTTGTTAAAATCGACGCGAATCGTTGGACGATGCACACCTTGATCAATGGTCGTCACCCGATTGATCCCGCCACAACTTCACCGCTGGTGGCAACGATCACTAAACAGCCTGACGGCAGTATTTCGTTGGTCAGCGAAGGCGACTGGATCAAAAAAACTTCCGACAAAGAGTTCCCGTTGACTGGCTGGAAGCCTAGTCGTCAGGTTGACGGTACTTGGTCTGCTAGTCCTGCCGTTAATAATGGGCCAATAGTGCTGTCGCTCAACGATGCAGCTGGCAGCGGGGTCGATGATAAGGGAGTGGTGATGAATAGGCGCGCTCCGGTATTCAACGCGGCCGACATCACCACGTTCAGCAAGCCTTTTTCCACGGCAATCTTTGACAGTTTGGGTAACCAGCACGAACTGACGCAGTACTTCGTGAAGGACGATACCAACAGTTGGAAGATGCATGTATTGGTCAACGGGCGAAACCCAGCATCGCCAGATCGGGACGTGCCAATGACCGCGAACCTAAGCTTCAACTCCAACGGCAGTATTCGATCGATCACTGCGCAGGAAGGATTGAGTGTGGAAAATAACAGGGTCACGCTGAGCAGCTGGCTCCCCGCCAAGTTGATTGATGCAGGTAAAAGCAGCGAAAAATGGATAACAAACGGCGCTCAGGGCAGCTTGGCTGGTACCGTTATCGATCTGAATAATATCAGCCAACATAACGCAACGACGGGCCGCACTGCCGCGCAACAGAACGGCCATGCGGCGGGGCGGCTTGAGGTAATCAGCATCGGTGCTGATGGGGTCATTCAGGCAAGTTTCAATAATGGTAAAAGCAAGAGTATTGGCCAACTGATGCTTGCCACATTTGCCAACGAGCAAGGACTGGTCCCTGATAATAATACCCGCTGGAAGGAGACCAGTGCTTCTGGCTTAGCCAATATGGACGCCCCTGGATTGGGAGGGTTGGGCGGGATCGTCTCTGGGTCATTAGAAGGCTCCAACGTCAAGCTGACTAATGAGTTGGTGGAGTTGATTCAAGCGCAGACCGCCTACCAAGCTAACTCCAAGGCGCTGTCGACCGAGGCGACATTGATGCAGACCTTAATACAAGCCATTTAAGCGGGGAGGTGGCAAAAGCCTCGATTCGTCGGGGCTTCTAGCGGGTGTGCTGCTTTGTTCACGCCTTGCAGTCGGATTTTTTGAAAGGACCACCCAGTTTTACCCAGCCGGGTCCAGGGCTGTTTTGTGTGCAAACCACTCGCGTTGAACCTTGCCATGTATACCAAGGTGCGGGAGCAGCCCCGGCCGCGCCGGACGCGATTAGCAGGCATAGCAGTAACGAATGAATAACCTGGGTTTTGCAGAGCATAAGGGTCTAGGTCCAGTTTTGTGTGGCCGCTGTCCAGGATAGCGCTCCGTGCCGGCGTTGGATGTTCATCAAGGCCGCTCCAACCCTGTAGGGATTTTTGATCGGTCCTGAAAATGTCGTGTTTACACACTTGAAGGAGGTTTTTTTGGCGCTGTTTTTTTTACTGGATGGCCAAATGCGGCAATCCACCGCCACGTGTATTCGTTCACTGACACCTGACGACAAGCGTCGCCCCCGGTTGCCAACGATGAATCAATGCTTTGTATCTGTTCTGACAAGTTGGTTCGAATATTGCTTCAGCGTGATTAGAACAGCTACAGGCGGCAAGCGTCTGTCAGAGGAGGAAGACTGTGGATAAGTTGCTTTACGTGGCCATGAGCGGAGCGTCCGAAAACGCTATAGCGCAGAAGGCTCACGCCAACAACCTGGCGAACATCACTACCACCGGCTTTCAGCGTGACCTCGAACAGGCGCGTTCTATGCCGGTTTACGGGGAGGTAATGCCTTCGCGAGCGTACGCCTTGAGCGAGCGTCCAGGTACTGATTTTTCTGAAGGCGCCATGATGGAAACCGGTCGTGATCTGGATATCGCCGTCAAAGGCGGCGGCTGGATTGCGGTGCAAACTCCTGGCGGCGGTGAAGCGTATACAAGTACCGCGAGCATGAACGTCGACGCACTAGGCGTGCTGCGCACTGGCAATGGTTTGCCGGTCATGGGCAATGGCGGGCCGATTGCCGTGCCGCCCCAGCAGCAAATTGAAGTGGGGTCCGATGGCACCATCAGTATTCGCTCGCTGGGCGAAAGTCCGAAGGTGATGGCGCAGATAGACCGTATCAAGCTGGTGAAGCCTGACCTTGGCAACATGGAAAAAGGCGCCGATGGCCTGCTTCATACTAAAGACGGCAAGGTTGCCGCCGCAGACGGCGCCATTCAAGTCGAGTCTGGGTTCTTGCACGCAAGCAACGTGAGTGCCGTGGAAGAAATGACCCAGGTGCTGGCCTTGGCACGACAATTCGAATTGCACATCAAGATGATGAAAACCGCCGAAACCAACGATGAGTCGGCGGCGCGAGTCTTGCAGAGCTAACCATTGATAGCTTGCGCCGATTACCAGGCGCTTGAGGAGAGAAATAATGCTTCCGGCACTTTACGTCAGCAAAACCGGTCTAGCCGCTCAGGACATCAACCTGACGACCATTTCCAACAACTTGGCAAACGTATCGACCACCGGTTTCAAGCGTGATCGGGCTGAGTTTCAAGACTTGCTGTATCAGATCAAGCGGCAACCGGGCGCCCAGTCGACGCAGGACAGCTCGTTGCCTTCCGGCCTCCAGCTGGGTACGGGTGTACGTATCGTCGGTACGCAAAAGAACTTTAGCGCCGGCAGTTTGCAAACCACCGATCAGCCACTCGACTTGGCCATCAACGGTCGCGGCTTTTTCCAGATTCGCCAGCCTAGCGGCACGGTTGCCTACACACGTGACGGTTCGTTCCATTTGGATACCAACGGTCAGATTGTGACGGCTAACGGCTTTGCCTTAGAGCCGGCCATCGTCGTGCCACAGCAAGCCCAGACGTTCACTGTCGGCCAAGACGGAACGGTGTCAATCACCTTGGCCGGTGCTACTGCTACGCCGCAGATCATCGGCAACGTGCAGACCGCTGATTTCATTAACCCTGCCGGTCTACAATCGCAAGGTGGCAACTTGTTTCTGGAAACCGCGTCCAGTGGTGCGCCACAAGTAGGTACGCCTGGCTTGAATGGCTTCGGTACTACCCAGCAGAACACCCTGGAAGCGTCGAACGTAAGCACCGTTGAGGAGATGGTCAATATGATCACCACGCAGCGCGCTTATGAAATGAACTCCAAAGTGATCTCCACTGCCGACCAGATGCTGCAACACATTGCGCAAAATCTGTAAAAGCCTGATGCGCCAATTCAGCCTGTCATGCTGCTTGATCACCTGGAAGGGGTGCCTGATAAGTACCTGTTACACCGCGAGGTTTACCGTGTCATGAAACGGCTATCTTTACTACGACTTGCCCGACTGCTTGCTCTGTGGGTAGCCCCGTTTTGCGCAACCGCATTGGTGGCTGGCTGTGTTGCTCCAGTGGCTAAGCCCAATGATCCTTTCTACGCACCGGTTCTGCCGCGAACGCCTCTGCCGGCGGCAGCGAATAACGGCTCGATATACCAAGCCGGTTTTGAGCAAAACCTCTACGACGACCGCAAGGCTTATCGGATTGGAGACATCATTACTATTACGCTTTCCGAGAGGACGGCGGCCAGTAAAGCGGCCAGTAATGGCATCACAAAAAACAGCAGTAACAGCATTGGCCTGACGTCATTATTTGGTGGGGGCTTGAGCACTAGTAACCCTGTGGGCGACACCGATCTGAGCCTGAACGTCGGTTACAACGGCGCACGTACAACTAAAGGCGACGGTAAAGCAGCGCAGAGCAACAGCTTGACCGGCTCGGTCACAGTGACGGTGGCTGAAGTGTTGCCCAACGGCATTCTCGCGGTACGGGGGGAAAAGTGGATGACCCTTAACACCGGTGACGAATTGGTACGAATTGCCGGGCTGATCCGCGCCGATGACATTGCCACCGACAACACCGTGTCGTCTACACGCGTTGCGGATGCACGTATCACATATTCAGGAACCGGTTCATTTGCCGATTCCAGTCAGCCGGGGTGGTTTGATCGTTTCTTCCTCAGCCCGTTGTTCCCTTTCTAATAGCGGGATAGACATGAGCAATTTCAAACATTTATGGGTGGCGGTCCTGCTTTCGTGCACCACCTTTGGCGTACAAGCCGAGCGTTTGAAGGATATCGCCAGTATTTCCGGGGTGCGGACTAACCAACTGATCGGTTACGGCTTGGTGGTTGGCCTCAACGGCACTGGCGATCAGACCACCCAGACCCCCTTTACCTTGCAAACTTTCAACAACATGCTGGCTCAGTTTGGCATCAAGGTTCCTGCGGGGGCCGGTACCGTGCAGCTGAAGAACGTTGCAGCGGTGGCCGTGTATGCAGATTTGCCAGCGTTCGCCAAGCCCGGTCAAATGGTCGACATTACGGTGTCGTCCATAGGTAACTCGAAAAGCTTACGTGGCGGCAGCCTCCTGATGACACCGATGAAAGGTGTCGATGGCAATGTCTATGCGATTGCCCAAGGCAACCTGGTGGTGGGTGGTTTTGACGCCGAAGGTCGCGACGGCTCGAAGATCACAGTCAATGTCCCGTCTGCCGGCCGTATCCCAGGCGGTGCCTCGGTCGAGCGGTCAGTGCCAAGCGGATTCAATCAGGGTAACAGCCTGACTTTCAACCTCAACCGTTCTGACTTCACCACAGCCAAGCGGGTGGTCGACAAGATCAACGACATGCTCGGCCCTGGCGTAGCACAAGCTCTCGACGGCGGTTCGGTGCGAGTGACAGCCCCCATGGACCCGAGCCAGCGTGTTGAATACTTGTCGGTGCTGGAAAACCTGGAAGTCGATCCAGGCCAAGCCTCGGCCAAAGTCATCATCAACTCGCGTACCGGCACTATCGTGATCGGTCAGAACGTCCGGGTTTCGCCTGCGGCAGTTACCCATGGCAGCTTGACAGTCACCATTACTGAAGATCCGATCGTCAGTCAGCCTGGCGCGTTGTCCGGTGGGCAGACGGCGGTAGTCCCCCGATCTCGACTTAATGCCGCTCAAGAGCTGCACCCAATGTTCAAGTTCGGTCCGGGCACAACGCTGGATGAAATCGTCCGCGCGGTTAACCAAGTGGGTGCTGCCCCGGGTGACTTGATGGCCATTCTTGAAGCGTTAAAACAGGCCGGCGCGCTTCAGGCCGATCTGATTGTAATTTAAGGAGCTTCGCATGGACTTGCCCATCAGTGCAGCGCCCACCGCCAGCGATTCGGGTGCTTACTCTGACCTTAATCGCCTGAATGCCCTAAAAACCGGTGATCGCGACAGTACCAGTAACCTGAAAAAAGTGGCTCAGGAGTTTGAGGCGCTGTTCGTCAGCCAGATGCTCAAGTCCATGCGCTCGGCCAATCAGGTGCTGGCCAAAGACAATCCGATGAATACCTCGGAAATGCGTCAGTACCAAGAAATGTACGACCAACAACTGTCGGTCACCATGTCCCGGCAGGGCGGTGGCATTGGTCTGCAAGACGTGTTGATGAGGCAGTTGTCAAAAATCAAGGATTCTGAAACAGCCCCATCGAACACCGTTGGCAATCTGACGGCATTGGCGGGCAAACATACCGACTTGAAACGCTCGAACCTGCTTCATCCCGATGTGAGCATTTTGGCTGACAAGACCGATTCGGATGCTGACGCTGTCAACGTCACTGGTCTGGCGCTGAAAATTACTCAACGACCATTGTGGGCGACGCGCTCGGTGGCGGCGGATCACCGATTGGCGGCAGCTTCGGCCTCCTCCAGCGCGAGCCCGCATAACGACGTTGCAAAGCTCAATGCCCGTCGACTGGCATTGCCCAGCAGCCTTGCCGATCGCCTGCTGGCTGGCATTGTTCCGACAACCTCGGCGGCCCTCAGCCAAGCAGGAGCGGGCAGTGCGATTAGCGGTTCTACGACTGCAGTGGTGCGCAGCGGTGCCGCCTACTTCAGCAATGGTGATTGGACTCAAAACCCAGCGCTTACGACGTCCGGGAGCGCGATGCAGATTTTGGGTCGCTCGATGGCCCAGCCACCTCTGGCACCCAGCAGCAAAACCTTTGCCAGCCAAGATGCTTTCGTCGCCACCATGTTGCCGTTGGCCAAGGACGCCGCCGCGCGTATCGGTGTCGATCCTACGGTTCTGGTTGCACAGGCTGCGCTGGAAACGGGCTGGGGTAAATCAATCATGCGTCAGCAGGACGGCAGTAACAGCCACAACTTATTCGGCATCAAGGCCCAAGGTGGTTGGCAGGGTCCAGAAGCGCGAGCGATCACCAGCGAGTTTCGTGACGGGCAGATGATCAAGGAGACCGCGGACTTCCGTTCATACGGTTCTTATGCAGACAGCTTCCACGATTTGGTGACGGTGTTGCAGAACAATAATCGCTATCAAGGTGTGCTGAAATCTGCCGATAACCCTGAACAGTTTGTGAAAGAGCTGCAGAAGGCCGGCTATGCCACGGATCCGGACTACGCCAGCAAGATTTCGCAAATCGCCAAGCAGATGAAGAGTTACCAGAACTACGCCGCCGCGAGCTCTTCCACGACTTTATAAGGCTTGAACCATGTCACTGATTTCAATTGGGCTTTCGGGGCTGACTGCAAACTCTGCAGCGCTTAACACCATCAGTAACAACATGGCCAACGTTGATACCGCCGGGTACTCGCGTCAGCAGGTTATTACGGGTGCTTCATCACCGCAGAATCTCGGTTTCGGCTACATCGGTACCGGCACCACGCTGATGGACGTTCGCCGAATCTATAACAGTTACCTCGACAGCCAATTGCAAAGCAGTACTGCCCTGGATTCGGAAACCACGGCCTTTCTTGGGCAAGTCAGTTCTACCGATACGCTGCTATCGGGCGTCAGTACGGGCGTTTCCAGTGTATTGAAGACCTTCTTCACGCAGCTTCAAGCCGTCTCGACCAACCCCACCGATGCGGGGGCGCGCTCGCAATTGCTGACCACGTCAGGTTCTCTAAGCAGCCGCTTTAATTCGATTTCATCGCAGCTGGGCAGTCAGAACACCGACATCAACAGCCAATTGACTACCCTCGCGACTCAGGTCAACACGTTGTCGGCGTCTATTGCTCAATTGAACAAGCAGATTACCCAAGCATCAGCCACTGGCTCGACCCCTAATGCCATGCTTGATTCGCGCAACGAAGCTGTGCGTCAACTCAACACGTTGGTGGGCGCAAAAGTTATCGACAACAATGGCAGCTATGACATCACTATCGGCACCGGCCAATCTCTCGTCAGTGGCACCAGTGTCAATACCTTGTCAGCAGGACCAAGTAGTACCGATCCAACCCAGTACAGCTTGTCGGTAAGCTACGGGCAAAGTAAATCAGACGTGACCTCGGTAGTGAGCGGTGGCAGCATTGGCGGCCTGTTGCGCTATCGCAGTGACGTATTGGCACCCGCCATGAATGAGTTGGGGCGTGTTGCGTTGTCGGTTTCCGATAAGGTCAACAGTCAATTGAATCAGGGCCTGGACCTTAACGGCGCCTTTGGTTCGAATTTGTTTAGCAGCATTAACAGTGCAGCCCAGATCAGCCAGCGCAGTATCGCCTCGTCGGGTAACAGCGCCCCGTCGGGCAACCTCGATGTGACCATTTCCGACACTAGCAAAATTACGGCCAACGACTATCAGGTCACTTTTACCAGCGCCACCGCTTACGACGTTAAACGTCTATCGGACGGCAAAGTTATGGGCTCCTCTGATCTGGCTACCAAACCGGCGCTTGTTGTCGATGGTTTTTCCATCGCGCAAAACGGCGGGGCGTTTAGCGCGGGCGACAGCTTCAAGGTGACGCCAACGCGCAATGCCGCCTCCGGCATTAGCACGACCATGACCGATCCCCAGGCTCTAGCCGCCGCCGCGCCATTGTCGGCTTCGGCGGGCGCCAGCAACAAAGGCAGCACAACGATTTCGCAACAACCGACCTTGACCACTCAGCTGAATATCTACGACGCCGCAAGCAGCGCCGATCTGCGCACAGGTATCACCAACTCTACGCCGATCAAGTTAGTCTTCGGTGCCGTCGCCAGTGGTTCTCAGAATTACACGATGTTCAACGCCCAAGGCACTTCGATTGGCACCGGCTCCATCGTCCCAGGGCAATCCAATACTTTGAATCTAACGGTACCGATGATCGATGCCAGCGGCAATCCGATCAACACGACTGCCCCACCCCCGGTGCAAAAGACGTTCACCGTTCAAATGACAATTTCTGGTACACCCGCTGCCAATGACAGCTACAGCCTGTCGATGACGGCCGCTGGGTCTTCCGATAACCGTAACGCGTCAGCGACCGCGGCCTTGCAGTCGACGCCGACGATTGGGGTCTCGGGTTCCGCCCCCGGCGTCAGTCTTTCTGACGCCTACGGCAAGTTGGTAGGAGCGGTAGGGGCCCAAGCGGCCCAAGCCAAAAGCGACAGCGCTGCAACCACGGCCATCGTTACCCAAGCCAAATCTGCTCGGAACTCGGTCTCGGGTGTCAACCTTGATGAAGAAACAGCCAACCTGGTCAAGTATCAACAGTACTACACCGCCTCCTCGCAGATCATCAAGACTGCACAAGCGATGTTTACCACTTTGATCAATGCTCTCTAAGGGGTCGTACACATCATGCGTATTTCTACTGGTCAGTTTTACGACGCGAGTGCGGCTAACTATCAGCGCATCTACAGCAACACGCTTACCACTGGCCAGGAAGTCAGCAGCCAAGTAAAGCTCAATACGGCCGCTGATGATCCGGCGGGGGCGACACGCTTACTTCAACTGGGTCAACAGAGTTCGTTGCTCGGTCAGTATACGTCCAACATGACGGCGGCCAACGCGACAATGGTTCAGTCGCAATCAGCAATGGAAGGCATTCAAACTGCAGTGGCGAGGGCACAAGAGTTGGTCCTGTCAGGTGCTAATGGCACGTATACCAACGACGACCGCAAGGCTAACTCCGAAGAGCTGACCCAGATCCAGGCACAGGTCTTGTCATTGATGAACAGCCAGGATGCCAACGGGCAGTACATATTTTCTGGTTCAAAGTCACCGACGCCGCCCTATTCCCAAAACGCAGACGGTACTTATAGTTACCACGGCGACCAAACCTCCAATAGCGTGCCGATCGGCGACAACTTGTCGATTACTACCAACACCACCGGTTGGGCGGCATTCGAACAGGCGACTAATACCGTCCGTACAGCCACCACTTTGACGTCACCTACGCCAGACGACGGTCGGTTGAACCTGTCTGCCGGTCAGGTGACGAACAGTGTGACTTTCAATTCGGCGTTTACGAGTGGTCAGCCATACAAAATCAGCTTCCTTAGTAGTACGCAGTACACCGTCGCCGATAGTGCTGGCCTCGACGTCACGTCGGAAACCAGCGGAAACGGTATGTTTAGCTCCACGAGTTCGGCCACCCAAAGCATCGGTTTTCGTGGGCTTGAAATTAATCTCAACGCCAACCTGAGCGCGGCGGACAACCACGCAGCCCTGGCAACACCTCGACTTCAGTCATCACCAGTGCGACTCAGACCAGCGCCAGCGCTTATAACAGCAGCTTTCCACCTGGCGGAGCGGTCCTCAAATTCACCAGCGCCACCCAATTCGATTTGTATGCCGCACCCATGACCGGCACTAGCAAGGCTGTTTCAAGTGGCACCGTCACTTCGACCAGCGCAGGTTCGCCGCCTGTTACCACTATCACGGCCACGGCGTCCGGGATTACCTTCAACCTCAGCGGTGCTCCGGCGGCGTCTGACACTTTTTCGGTTCAGGCCAATACCCATCAATCGCAAAACATCCTGAACACCTTGGTGGCTGCGGCGGCTGCATTGGCCGTCCCATCCGACGGCAACCCCATTGCTCAGCAAAAGCTGAGCGCGTCAATGGACTCGGCCATTGGTAACTTGGCGACAGCCAACACATTGCTATCAAGTGCCGTCAGTAACTCCGGCGCGCGGCAAAAAATTCTAACAAACCAAAGTTCTACCAATGACACCTTGGTTATAGGCAACACAATCGCCCAAGGCGCGATTCGTGATTCGGATCCGGTTGAGGCTATCACCCGTTTGACCTTGCAGACCACTATGTTGTCGGCAGCGCAATTGGCCTTCAGCAAAATCTCTCAGTTGGGTCTGTTCAACAAGGTCTAAACGCTCGCTCAACGTAACGACCGGCTACTAGGCAGGTCATCATTATCCATTGGTTCAGGGCGCTCGCTGATCAAGTGCGGCGCCCGCCGCTTATGAGTTCTCGCCGTGAAACCACTTCCCCTCGTCAGTATTGTGATTCCCGCCTATAACCCACGGTTTTTTCAGCGGACATTGCACAGTGCATTGAATCAAACGTACTCGAATTACGAGGTTGTGATTTGTGACGATTGCCGCACGGATGGGATTAAGGTGGTGGTTGACTCGTTCTCTGGATTCAGCACTGTGCCGGTTCGTTATATCAAAAACCCGCAACGCCTGGGTTTTGCCGCTAACTTGCTTAAATGCCTGAGTGAAGCCACGGGTGAGTTCATCAAGTTTCTATGCGATGACGATCAGTTGTTTCCGCTGTGTCTTGAATCGCAGATGAAGGGTTTCACCGGCTACAAAAATATTAATTTGGTGTTGGGTCAGCGTTATTTTTGGGACGCGGATGACGTTCAATTGCCGGATCGCATTGGTAATATTCCGCTTTCTCACGTCGATAGCCTGTTTAACGGCGAGGACGTGCTTGGTGTGCTCCAGCATTTCCCGAACAACTTCCTTGGTGGCTTGAGCAGTGCGTTGATGCGCAGCTCGGTCGTGCAGGAATACCTGCCGACATTGGCCGAAGGTAACCAGTTCGTCGCTTTGCTCGATCTGATGCTGTACAGCTGTTTGATGCGCCGCGGCAACATGGTCGCCCTTACAAGTGTGCTCATTATTGAGCGGCTTCATAACGATCGGTTGAGCCGCCAGCAATTAATGATTGATGCCATGGCGGACGAGATTCCACTGGCAATAGAATTTTTAGAGGCCCGTGGCGGCGAGTTACCTCCGGCCCAAGGCTATGTTCGTTATGTGCCATTGACGGCGGCCAATGAAGTGCCAATTACGTGGCATGAGCACGCCACCATGCGTTCCCTGGGCACGCGACAGGGCAGCATGCAAGGAAAGGTTGGTAGTTACAGTGAAAGCTTCGCTGAGTTCTATGCGGAATGGCTGGCGTATAAATCCATATCGGTAGGGCAGCGACAGTTGCTACCGATCACGCTGACGCATTGGCAGCAGAGACCTAAAATCGTCCCGATCATCGTTGACGAGAAAGGCAGTCGTGCCGGTCTTGCCATGACCCTACAGAGTATTGCCACGCAGCTTTATGCAGCGGATTTGGTGTTGGTTTTATCCGCGAGCTGCACAGAAACCGCCTTGGAGGGGAAGGTCTGCACGTTGCCGCTGCAGGACGATTGGATAGCGCAAATCGATGAGCTGCTGGCGCAACTCGACGGTGCCGAATGGTTCTATATGCTGCGTGCGGGTGACCGCCTGGTCGAGTCGGCGCTGTTGATGTTGGCGGACCGTATCGTCAATAACGACACCGCACGCTGTTTTTACACTGACGAAGGTGCATTGCGTGATGGAGAGTCGGCAGAGCCGGTATTCAAGCCTGACTTCAACCTCGACTTTCTGCGCAGCTATCCGTATATCGGGCGGTGTGTGGCCTTCCAGCGCGAGAGTTACCTGGCACTCGGTGGGTTCGATTCAAACTACGGGGAGTTGGCGCCACATGACTTGGTCTGGCGATTGTATGAACAACAAGGTGAGACTTCGGTTCACCACATTGCCGAGATTGTGCTGGAATCGCAGTTAAGCTTCTCCCAGTGGCTGGCATTGCCAGAAGTCGTTATGCAAAATCTACGGGTGGTGGGTGCTCACTTACAGCGCTCAGGCATTGACCACCACATTCAGTTGGGCGTTGAGTTGTCCGTTAATAAAATAACGTACCAGCACGCCGAACGACCTTTGGTGTCGATCATTATCCTGCACAAGGATCAGCTTTTTGCGCTGCAGCGTTGCATCGAAACGCTTCTGGAAAAAACCGCCTATACCCATTTCGAAGTATTGATTGTCGACAACGGTAGCGTTAGCACTGAGGCCCGTGAGTGGCTGAGTGGCATGGCGAAAATGTCCTCGGGCACGTTGCGCATCCTTGATCATCCCGAGGCCGCCTGTGTTCCTACGTTGCGTAATTTCGGTGCCGTGCATGCTCGGGGTGAGTACCTGCTGATCCTCAATACCTACACGGTCATCACTCAGCCTGAATGGTTAGACGGTCTGCTCAGTCACGCCCAACGTCCCGAGGTCGGAATCGTCGGCCCTAAAGTGTTCAACCCCCAAGGGCTGGTTTTACAGGCGGGCATTATTCTTGGCCTGGACGGTACGGCGGGTTATCAGTTTTACGGCGAAAACATGAATGCAAACGGCTATATGCACCGTCTGCAAATACCGCAAAACCTGAGTGCGGTGGGTTCTGATTGTCTGATGGTGCGCCGGGACGTGTTCGAAAGCATTGGCGGACTGGACGACACCGAATACAGCCAAATTTTCGACGAAATCGATTTATGCTTGCGGGTGCGTGAGGCCGGTTACTTGGTGGTGTGGACCCCTGAAGTGCAATTGGCTCTCGGTAGCCGCCGTGGCGCGAATCCGACCCAGGCTCAGTTTGATCGTCGGGAGTTGGAGCAAGCCACCTTTCTTGATCGTCGATTAGCGCTGGTCGCCTATGACCCCGCCTACAACCCGAACTTTTCAATGAACGGTAGCAGTTATCGACTGGAACCCGGCTTGAGAACCGGCTGGAGTCCATTTACCTCATCGAGCTTGCCAGAACTATTGATTTTGCCGATCAACTCCTCGGCGGTTGGGCATTACCGCATGAGCGAGCCTTTTCTTGGGTTGGAGGCGACAGGCAGGGTCGTTGGGCAGATATCTTATGAGTGGCCTACGCTGGTCGAGATCGAACGTCGATCACCTGACGTGGCGGTCTTTCAAGGGCGGTATTTTCACGGCGGGATTTTGCAAATTGCGTCGATGAAGACGCATTTCAATACCCGGCGTATTTATGAACTCGATGACAACGTCATTGAGGTCCCGGCGAAAAATGGACACATGCGAAACGCCCCTTCCGCAGCGGACATGACCGAGGTGCTGCGTCGCGGTATTGTCAATTGCGATCGGGTGGTTGTTTCCACAGCGGCATTGGGCGACGTACTGTCTAGCATGCACTCGGACATTCGAGTGGTGCCCAACATGTTGGCCCCCCGGTTGTGGAGTAATTTGCGCGGCAATCGCCGGACGTCAAAAAAACCACGGATTGGTTGGGGCGGTGGCACCAGTCACACGGGTGATTTGGAGATCATTGCTGAGGTTATCCGGGAGTTGGCGGACGAGGTCGAATGGGTGTTTTTTGGTATGTGCCCGAAAGAACTACGGCCTTATCTTCACGAGTTTCATCCGATTGTGGGTATGGATCAGTACCCGGCGAAGTTGGCAAGTTTGAACTTGGACCTTGCGCTGGCTCCGTTGGAGTTCCATATCTTCAACGATTGTAAGAGCAACTTGCGGCTGTTGGAGTACGGCGCGTGCGGTTTTCCGGTGATTTGCACTAACACCCAAGCCTATCAGGGATATATGCCGTGCACGCGGATCATCACAAACACTACGGATGAATGGCTGCAGGCTATCCGAATGCATTTGTCCGATCCCGATGCCAGCTACCGCATGGGTGATGACTTGCGCGAAGTCGTTCTTCGGGACTACATGTTGCGTGGCGATAATTTGCAGCAGTGGGTAAACGGTTGGATTGCAGATTAATTCCGATAGTTTGTCAAAACGTGCATAACTTATGGATCAAAAACATAAGTCTGCAGGCGCTGCCGAAGGCTGCGATTCGACCGGGTAAGGGTTGCTTTAGTGATACCGCTGAAGGTCGTGCCGACCTTATCGTCGCCTTCGGCAACTCCTACAGGGTTTAGTGATTCTCTGTAGGGCCCAATTCGTTCGGGAGGGCGTCAATTCCGACGCCCAGCCACTCCCCGACGCCGTGGCAACTCTTATAAAACTCATCCCCGCTTGAGTAATTTGAGCTGGCACGCTTCCTGCTAAAACCTCTCTGTATCGCCAAAAAAACTTTATTCCCGCCGCGGTAGCAAAATGCTTCGCGTCGTAGGCAGGCGATCTATTGATAGGGTCCGCGAGGTCGATAACGCTTAGTGCGCCCTTTTGCCAAACAAGAGAGGACAGGATGAAGGCAGTAATTCTGGCGGGCGGTCTGGGTACACGTATCAGCGAAGAGTCGCACCTTAAGCCGAAACCGATGATAGAAATTGGCGGCAAGCCAATTCTTTGGCACATCATGAAACAGTATTCGGCTCATGGTATCAACGACTTCATTATCTGCCTCGGCTACAAGGGCTATGCGATCAAGGACTTCTTCGCCAACTACTTTTTGCATACCTCCGACGTTACGTTCGATATGGTCGCCAATCGGATGGACGTGCACCAGAATTACAGTGAACCATGGCGCGTGACGCTGATTGACACCGGTGAAGAGACTCAGACCGGCGGCCGTTTACGGCGGGCTGCCGGCCATTTGGAAAACGAAGAAGCTTTTTGTTTTACCTACGGCGACGGTGTATCAGATCTGAATATTGGCGCATTGGTGGACTTTCACCTGTCCCACGGCAAGTTAGCGACCGTGACCGCAGTGCAACCGCCGGGACGTTATGGTGCTTTGGATCGCCAAGGCAATTCAGTACAGGGTTTTACCGAAAAACCCCGTGGCGATGGCGGTTGGATCAACGGTGGTTTTTTTGTGCTTTCACCCAAGGTTCTGCCGTTTATTAAAGGCGACTTAACCGCGTGGGAATCTGAACCTTTAGCCGACCTTGCGGCTGGTGGCCACTTAATGGCGTTCCAGCACGACGGTTTTTGGCAGCCGATGGATACCTTGCGCGACAAGAATCATCTTGAGGAGTTGTGGCAAAAAGGAGAGGCCCCATGGAAGCAGTGGGACTAAGCCCGCCATTCTGGCGCGGCAAGCGGGTTCTGCTGACCGGTCACACTGGTTTTAAAGGCAGCTGGTTAGCGCTGTGGTTGAAGAGCCTGGGTGCCGATGTCACCGGTTTCGCCTTGGAACCTCCGACCGAGCCGAATCTGTACACGCTTGCGCGGGTTGCCGATGGCTTGAACGATAGGCGCGGTGACTTGCGTGACTTGGGCGCTTTGCTGGAGGTGATGGCGGATGTCGAACCTGAAATCGTCTTGCACCTGGCGGCTCAACCGCTGGTGCGAGAAGGCTACCGCGACCCGTTAGGCACCTATTCCAGCAACGTGATGGGCACCCTTAATCTGCTTGAAGCGATTCGCCAGGTCGGCTGCGTCCGGGCCTGCGTGTTGGTCACCACCGATAAGGTTTACGCCAATAAAGAATGGCTGTGGCCTTACCGCGAGAACGAGCCGCTGGGTGGGCATGATCCTTACAGCAGCAGCAAAGCCTGCTGCGAGCTGTTGGCTCAATCCTATGCGGCGTCATTTTTCGCCGCTGGTCGCTATGAAGAACACGGTTTGGCGTTAGCCACCGCGCGGGCAGGCAATGTGCTTGGCGGCGGCGACTTCGCCGCTGAGCGTTTAATCCCCGACGTGTTTAAAGCATGGTCAGCCGGCGAGCCGGTCACGTTGCGTTATCCACAGGCCATCAGGCCTTGGCAACACGCGCTGGAACCTTTGGCGGGTTACCTGCAACTGGCGGCAGCGCTGTATGAAAAAGGTCCGGAGTTTGCCGGGGCATGGAATTTCGGCCCGAGCGAAAGCGACATGTGCAGCGTCGGTGAAGTGGTGAATCAACTCGCCCAACGCTGGCCGCAAGCGCCAGGGCTGCGCATCGAACCCAGCGATCTGCATGAAGCCGGCCTGCTACGCCTGGACAGCAGTCGCGCTCATCAATTGTTAGCCTGGCAGCCCCGTTGGTCCCTACAACAGTGTCTAGAACACACAGTGGATTGGCACCTGGCCTGGAAAAATGGCGCAGACATGAGTGACGTGACGTTGGCCCAATTGAACTTGTATCGAGGGCTGTCGGAACAAGACCCCTCGTCTTCTGCACTGGACCCTCGGCTTGTTGGAGTTTCGCTATGAAGTGTAGAGGTTGCGCCACTCCACTGGTTTTGCCGTTGATCGATCTCGGCACCGCACCGCCGTCGAACGCTTATTTAAGTCCACAGCAGCTTGGGCAATCGGAGCAATGGGTGCCGCTCAAGGTTCAGGTGTGTCAGGCCTGTTGGCTGGTACAGACCGAGGACTACACCAGCGCTGAAACCCTGTTTGACGCCGATTATGCGTATTTCAGCTCGTTCTCCACCACTTGGTTGGCGCACGCCGACCGTTACGTCGCCGAGATGGTTGAGCGCTTTGGTTTGACCACCGACAGCCGGGTGGTGGAAATCGCCGCCAACGACGGCTACCTCCTGCAATACGTGGCTCAACGTGGCATTGCCTGCCTGGGCATCGAGCCGACGCACAGCACGGCGCAGGCAGCAAGAGAAAAAGGCCTGGAGATTCGCGAGCTGTTCTTCGGTCAGGCGGCTGCTGCGCAGTTAGTGGCAGAGGGCTGGTCCGCAGACTTGATGGCTGCCAACAACGTCTTGGCGCACGTTCCTGATATCAACGACTTTCTGAGCGGTTTTGCTCTGCTGTTGAAACCCGAAGGCGTTGCGACCTTTGAGTTTCCGCACTTGCTGACACTGATGGCTGGCGCCCAGTTCGATACGCTTTACCACGAGCACTATTCGTATTTGTCGCTGACAGCGGTGCAGCTGTTATGCGAGCGCAATGGCTTGGCGATTTTTGATATCAGTGAGCTGCCGACTCACGGCGGGTCGTTGCGGGTGTTTGTCCAACGTGCCGATGGGCCGCGCCGGACGATTGAACCGACGGTGCAACGGGTGCTGGCTGTCGAGCTGGCTGCCGGAATGAAAACCCCGGAGTTTTATTCCACGCTGGCACCCGCTGCCGAGCGGATCAAACATGGCCTGTTGCGGTTCTTGCTTCAGGCCAAAGCCGACGGCAAACGCGTCGTGGGCTACGGCGCTGCGGCGAAGGGCAACACGTTGCTCAACTACGCCGGGGTCAAGCCTGATTTGTTGGCATGGGTGGCGGATGCCAATCCCCACAAGCAGGGGAAATTTTTGCCTGGCAGTCGGATTCCGGTCGTGGCGCCTGAGCGGCTGGCCATTGAAAAGCCGGATTACGTGTTGGTCCTGCCTTGGAATCTATTGAATGAAGTCAGTGAGCAGCAAGCGCAAGTGCGTGAGTGGGGCGGGCAGTTTGTCATTGCGGTGCCCAAGTTGGTCATGCTGTGACGGGGGCGTCGGCCAGCTGGCCCCTGATCCATTGCACACTCATTAATACAACTTCTTATGACCGTTCGCCGTTTGGGGAAAAGCATGCAAAATAATGACAGTACTGATGAGCCTTCGTCTTTGGCCGAGCGGCTGACGCTGGTGATTATGACCCATAATCGTCCGGCCTTTTTGCTCAGAGCGCTGCAGTTCTATAGCGATTTTCCGTGCACCTTCCTCGTGCTTGATTCTTCTCCAAATGCTGTTGAAGGTCTGACTGAGCGCTTTCCAGATGTCAATTACCAACACCTTCCGCAGTTTGCGTATACCGGCCTGCAGGGGAAGTTAGCCTACGGTCTGACCTTGGTGACCACGCCGTATATGTTGTTTGCGGCGGACGATGACTTTATTTTGCACGATGCCATTGGGCAGTCGTTGGCGTTTCTCGAAACGAACCCGGACTACGGTGTTTGTTACGGATACAGTTTGATGTACTTGGCACACAGCAACTTTGTGCAGTACTACCGTCGCGATAAAAAGGTCCAGGAAGATTACGCGTCTGATCACCCGGAGCAGCGGGTTCGGGACTTCTTTAGCCAATTTATTCCACCGTTCTATTCGGTAGCCCGAACCGAGTTGCTGCGCCAGTGGTTTGAGGCTGCGCCGCTAGACATCATCGTGGAGTGGGGTGAAATCGGCCACGCTTACTATCTTTTAGTCTCGTCAAAAGTTCGTATTCTTCCGATTCCTTACAGTGTTCGAGAGCTGAACTACATTACGTCAGACCACAACACTGAAGTGACGACGGTGCTGGGTCCTAGAGACGCCAAGGGCGAACAGGATCGCGAAGACAAGGCGGAATTTTTCGCCAGTCTGTCTACGACGATTACTGACCTCGATCAGGCGCAGATCAAGCAATCAGTGCTGGACAGTTTTCACGAGATGCTGGACGGCTTGTGCAAAGGGACTGCCTTGACCATGGAGCCTATCTTTATGTCCAGCTGGACCAGTCCGCTCAGTGGGCCGTCCCGGCAGTTCGGTCCGATGCAGTACGTCGAATTGCCGTTCTACAACCAGGCTTTTTTCGACCAACTGACGCAGATTGAGTTTTTGCTTCACGCCATGCCCGCTGGCCGCGTGCAGCTTGAGGAACTCGAAGGTGTCTGGGCATTGCAGCAGGAAGCGTCACTGGAGCACGACACCGATAGCATCAAAACTATTACCGGGCGTTTGTGGCCGGCGATGGACCGTAGTCCATTCAACAAGCAGGTCGTTGAAAGCCTTTCGCATAATCTCCAGCTACTGGATGAGCCCGGAGAATCTGGAGCGTTGGTTGATTGGTTAAAGCGACTGGACGCGGTGTCGGTTCAGAATCGCAACACTCAACTCGCTAAAATGCCTTCCGGTCGCCTGATTAACTGGCTGGAGGCGCGTGCGCCCAGTGCGGATCAAGGCACGTTAATTACTAAACACCTTGATGCGCATCACGGTGGTCCTCAAGTTTGTATATTGCTGTTGAATGCAAACAACGACAACAGAAAATTACAGATAACCCTCGACAGTTTGATGGAAAGTCAGTTTAGAGCGTTCAAGGTCGTGGTGTTTACGAATGGCATGCCTGCGACCACCACCACGGCTCAGGACATGCTGCATTTTGTTAAGATCACCCATGAAAACTGTATCGATAAACTTAACCAAGTGGCACGGCAAACATCCTGTGATTGGATACTACTGGCCAATGGCGGCGATCAGTTCACCGCCAGCGGATTATTGCGCGCCAGTGTCGAGTTGTTAGCAGCGCCTGATTGCCGTGCGGTATTTGCTGACGAAGTACAACGATTGCCGAGTGGGTCGCTGATCGATGTGTTCCGTCCGGATTTCAACTTGGATCTGTTGCAAAGTTTCCCCGCCTTAATGTCGCGCCATTGGTTGATCCGCAAGGACGTGTTTGTCGACGCTGGTGGTTATTCCGCAGACTTCGACAGTGCATTGGATTTCGAATTGCTGCTGCGCATTATCGAGCGCGGTGGAGTGAGTTGGTTGGCCCACCTTGACGAGCCGTTGCTCATTTGCGAGCAGCCGTGGATCGGTGAAAATGGCCATGAAAGCCTGGCGTTAAACCGGCATCTCACCGGCCGCGGCTACAAGGCCCACGTGAGTTCGGCAGTGCCGGGCACCTATCAAATCGACTATCGTCACCGCGAGCAACCTCTGGTGTCGATCATCGTCCACAGCCACAACAATCTTGAGTGTCTCAAACGTTGCCTGACCCATGTTCTGTTGAAAACCCGCCACCGGTTCTACGAAGTGCTGATCGTCGACGACCAGAGCACCGATGACGAAACGATCAGTTGGTTGGCTCTTCAGGATGTCGCCGGCAGTCGAGTAAGGGTGCTGCGCAACGAACAAGCCCTGAATGCGTCAGCGTTGCTCAACGACGCGTGCCGTCAGGCTAACGGCGAGTACCTGGTGTTGCTCTCGGACGAGGCTGAGGTGGTGAGTCCGAACTGGATCGAGCTGCTGCTTAACCAGGCTCAGCGCCCTGAAGTCGGGGTCGTCGGCGCCAAGCTGATTGAAAGTGACGGAAAAATCACTCAAGCCGGTCTGATTCTAGGCCTGAACGGCGGCGTCGGTTCGGCGTTTGTGGGTGAAAAGAAAGACGCCAAAGGCTACTTGCACCGCTTGGTCGTGGAACAAAGCTACTCCGCTGTTTCCGCCAACTGTTTGATGGTTCGCAAAGAACTGTTCGACGCGGTCGGTGGGCTGGATGAAACCGATTTTAGCGAAGCCTACAGTGACGTCGATGTGTGCTTGAAAATCGGACAAGCCGGTTACTTGATCGTTTGGACGCCGCAGGTCGAAATCATTCATCCGGGTACGACGCCGACGTCTGAGGGCGCACTGGAAAAATTGCGCGATAAGTGGAGCAGTCAGTTTGCCCACGACCCAGCCTACAACAGCAGCCTGTCTCTGACAGGCAAGGGGTTTACCCTCGGCGACGCGTCCAGTGTCGACTGGGCGGCGTTGCTGGTTTAAGTCAGGTACGGGCAGAAGGACTCACAGCATGTTCAACGGCAAATCGATTTTTATCTCAGGCGGCACGGGTTCATTCGGCCGTAATTTCATTCGCCGCTTGCTAGAGCAGTATCAGCCCAAGCGCGTCGTGGTGTTTTCACGCGACGAGCTCAAGCAGTACGAAATGCAGCAAACGTTCAATGCACCGTGCATGCGTTATTTTCTTGGCGATGTGCGCGATGCCGAGCGTTTGCGGGTGGCAATGCGAGGGATCGATTACGTGGTACATGCCGCGGCCCTTAAGCAGGTACCAGCGGCGGAATACAATCCGACGGAGTTCATCCGAACCAACGTCAATGGCGCGGAAAATATTATTGCCGCCGCCATTGATAACGGGGTGAAACGGGTGATTGCCTTGTCCACGGACAAGGCCGCCAGCCCGATCAATTTGTATGGCGCAACCAAGTTGCTGTCAGACAAATTGTTCGTCGCGGCGAACAATATTGCCGGCGACCAATCGACGCGTTTCTCGGTGGTGCGTTATGGCAACGTGGCGGGTTCCCGAGGCTCAGTGGTGACGTTTTTCAGCAAGCTGATCAGCGAAGGTGCGCGGGAACTGCCGATCACTGATGTCCGGATGACACGCTTCTGGATCACCCTCGATCATGGTGTGCAATTTGTACTCGACAGCTTTGCCCGGATGCACGGCGGCGAAGTGTTTGTGCCGAAAATTCCCTCGATACGGGTGGTGGATTTGGCCAAAGGCATGGCAGCGCATTTGCCGCACACGATTGTCGGTATCCGTCCCGGTGAAAAGCTTCATGAACTGATGGTGCCGTTGGACGACGCGCGCATGACCATAGAGTTCAAGGATCACTACACCATTCAACCGTCGATTCGCTTCACCAGCGTCGATGTCGATTTTGCCATCGACGGTGTGGGCGAGCAGGGTGTGGCGGTGGATGAAGATTTTGAATACCGTTCCGACATCAACCCCGAATTTGTGAGTGTGGGGCAGATTTCAGCCCTGCACGAAGAGTCACCTCCCCAGCTGCCGGTCGAGCTACCGGCATGAGCACCTTTTCGATTCCTTATGGGCGACAGAACATCGACCAAACGGACATCGACGCCGTAGTGGCGGTTCTTAAATCGCCGTGGCTGACTCAAGGCCCGACCATTGAACGCTTTGAAGCGGCAATGGCCGAGCGCTGCGAGGCTGATTTTGCGGTGGCGGTGTGCAATGCCACCGCAGCGCTGCACATTGCGTGTCTGGCTGCGGGGTTGAGCGAGGGCGATTGGTTATGGACCACGCCCAATACCTTTGTGGCCTCCGCCAACTGCGGACGCTATTGCGGCGCCAAGGTCGATTTTGTCGACATCGACCCGCTGACCTGGAACCTCGATGCGGATGTGCTGGCGAAAAAGCTCATCGCTGCCGAGGCCGCTGGGACATTGCCCAAGGTAGTGGTGGCGGTCGCCTTTTCCGGCCAAAGCTGTGACCTGCGCGCGATGGCGGCACTGGCTGAGCGTTATGGATTTACGTTAATTGAAGACGCATCCCATGCCGTCGGCGCGACGTACCTTGGGCGTCCTGTAGGCTGTGGCGCGTACGCGGCGATGACCATTTTCAGCTTTCATCCGGTGAAAATCATTACCTCGGGCGAAGGCGGCATGGTCCTGACTAATCGACCGGAATTGGCCGAGCGTTTACGTCGGTTGCGCAGCCATGGGATTACCGCAGACCCAGCACAGATGTCGGTGCCGAGCGAAGGGCTTTGGTATTACCAACAAGTCGAGCTGGGGTTCAACTATCGAATGACGGACTTGCACGCCGCGCTGGGGCTGTCGCAAATAGCCCGGATCGAGGGTTTTATTGCGCGGCGGCGTCAGTTGGCGGCTCGTTACGAGCGACTGTTGGCCGGGCTTCCTATGCAATTACCAAGCTCACAATCCGGCGCTGAATCAGCGTGGCATCTCTATGTGGTGCGGGTACATTTTGATCGGCTTACACTCAGCCAGCGAGAGCTGTTCGACGCTATGCGGGCGGCGGGTATCGGCGTGAACTTGCATTACATTCCAGTGCATTTGCAGCCTTATTACCAAGGCTTAGGCTTTGGCGAGGGTGATTTTCCGGTGGCCGAAGGTTATTTCGGTGAAGCAGTCAGCTTGCCGCTGTTCCCTGATCTGACCGATGAGCAACAAGACTATGTAATCGAGCAGCTGCGCCGCCTTTTGGCCTAAGCGTTGTGCGATTAGTTGATGAGAATGATCGATGCGTGACTTGAGTGAGCAAGAACAGTTCTGGCAGGGCAACTTCGGTGATCAGTACGTGAGGCGCAATCAAGGCCAGCCGCTGACCGCTGCCAACCTGGCGTTATTCGCCAAGGCGCTGGCGCGCACTTTGCGGCTCGACAGCCTGTTAGAACTGGGCACCAACACGGGCAATAACCTGCAGGCGCTGCATCAATTATTTCCGAGCTGCGAGTTGCATGGCGTCGAGATCAACGCACACGCTCACGTCTGCGCTCAAGCGCTGGGTATTGGTGATGTCTGGCACGGTTCGTTGTTCGACTATCCCCATGACCGAACCTTCGACCTGACGCTGAGCAAAGGCGTGCTGATTCACTTGGCGCCCGAGTTACTACCCACGGCCTACGCGCAACTGCACGGCCTAAGCCAGCGCTACATTTTAATCTGCGAGTACTACAACCCGGTGCCGGTAGAAGTGGCCTATCGCGGCAATAGCGGCAAGTTGTTCAAGCGTGATTTCGCCGGTGAAATGCTTGACAGTTACCCAGATCTGCAACTGCTGGATTACGGCTTCAGTTACCACCGCGATCCGCAATTTCCCACGGACGACATCAACTGGTTTCTGCTGGAAAAACGCCTATGACAGCGGTGGCGATAATCCCGGCCCGGGGCGGCAGCAAACGGATTGCGCGCAAGAATCTTAAGCTGTTTAACGGTCAGCCGATGATCGTTTGGTCAATACGCGCTGCGCTTAAATGCGGGTTGTTCGATCAGGTTGTGGTTAGCACCGACGACGAAGAGATTGCCGCAGTCGCTAGGGGGCACGGTGCGAAGGTGCCGTTCATGCGCCCGGCACGTCTGGCTGATGATTTCACGGGCACGGCAGCGGTTATTGTTCATTCGCTGACGACGCTCCAGGAACAAGGCCAGCGCTTCGAGTATGCGTGCTGCATTTATGCCACCGCGCCGTTACTGCAAGCCCGCTACCTGGCTGAAGGATTGACCCTCCTGAAGCAGCACCCCGACAAATCCTATGCTTTCTCGGTCTGCGGTTTTGGTTTCGCTGTGCAGCGGGCCTTGGGGTTGACCGAGGAGGGCGCCTTGCAATCGATGTATCCGCAATTCCGGGAAACCCGCTCGCAAGATTTGCCCGTGGCCTATCAAGACGCCGGGCAATTTTATTGGGGGCACAGCGAGGCGTGGCTGCGTGGTGATGTGTTGTTTTCCGAGCAAAGTCTGCCGGTTATCCTGCCTCGGCATTTGGTTCAGGACATCGACAACGAAGAAGACTGGACTCGGGCTGAATACCTTTACGCCGCCTTGCTTGCGGGCGGGGAGCTGGAGCCGTGAACGTCCTGATTCGAGCCGACGCGTCCCATGCCATTGGCAGCGGCCATATTGCGCGCTGCCTGACCCTGGCAACGGTGTTGCGCGACAGCGGTGCGCAGGTGAGCTTTGCCTGTCGTTTACTGCCGGGGCATTTGCTTGACCGGTTAACGGCTCAAGGTTGGCGCACCTATGCCTTGCCAGCGGCGTATGCCGAAACGTCCGATGCCGGACAAGACATTGAAGCTGCATTGCCCTGGCAGGCCGATATTGCAGCGCTGCAACAGGTGTTGCCAGTGGATGAGTGCTTCGATTGGATCATCGTCGATCATTACGGCCTGGACCATCAGTGGCAGACCGCAGCGCGGCAATGGGGATTAAAAATTGCGGCCATCGATGACTTGGCCAATCGCCGTCACGCTACGGATTTACTGCTCGACCAGAATTTCAGCGGCACACCCGAGGCGTACGATCCCTGGACTACCCCCGCATGCCGATGCTTATTGGGTCCACGCTTTGCGATGATTCGTGACGAGTTCAAGCGCCCCCCGGTACCGATTCGGCCGCAGGCAAAACGGATTCTGGTGAATTTCGGTGGCTTCGATGCGGCGGGTGAGACGTGGAAAGCCATGTTGGCGCTTGTCGACTTTCATGAGCTGGAGGTTGATTTCATCGCAGGCACCGGCAACCCAAAAGGGTCCTCTATGCAGGCCATGGCCAGTACGCGTCCGACCTGGCGCTTACAGACCCATACCGAGCACTTTGCTGAACTAATGGCGCACGCGGATCTGTTTATTGGTGCGGGCGGCGGCACCAGTTGGGAGCGAGCGGCTTTAGGGCTGCCGACTATCTGTATTGCGGTGGCGGCCAATCAACAGGCCAACGCCCAAGCTATGGCCGCCGTCGGCGCACACTTGTATCTGGGGCCGTGTGAAAGCGTTTCGGTCGAGCTGCTGCGCGACGCCATTGGTGTGCTAGTGACGAATCACGGCTTACGCCAGAGCTTTGCCGAGCGCTCGCGTCAGATGGTTGATGGCCAAGGCGCAAGGCGTGTCGCGGTGGCACTGGAGGGTGAGTTTTTGCAGGTGCGTTTGGCAACCATGGCCGATGCACGTTTACTGTTTGACGGACGCAACGCGCAGCCTGTTCGCCAACGCTCGGGGCACTCTCAATTAATCGACTGGCACAAACATCTCGCTTGGCTGGCGGCCACGCTCAGTAATGTTCAGCGAGTATTGTTGATCGCCGAAGCGCGCGACGGGCCGGTAGGGGTTTTACGTTACGATCTCACTGGCGAGCGAGCCGAGGTCTCGGTCTATCTGCTCGACGGCCGCTTTGGGCTCGGTTGGGGCCGGGCGCTGTTGCTAAAGGGTGAACACTTCGCTCGGTGTCATTGGCCTCAATTACAGGCTATTGAGGCTCGGGTACTGCCCGCCAATCAAGCGTCAATCCGTCTGTTTCGAGAGGCTGGGTACGCCCAAGCCGATTGCCGCTTCGAGCGCGTTTTAAAGGATCATTCAGATGACTAGCATCAAGATTGGCCAACGCTCGATTGGTGCTGGATCGGTACCGTTTATCATTGCCGAGATGAGCGGTAACCATAACCAGTCGTTGGAGGTTGCACTGCAAATCGTTGAGGCGGCGGCAAAAGCCGGTGCTCACGCCCTGAAACTGCAAACCTACACCGCCGACACCATGACCCTGAACCTTGATCACGGCGAGTTTTTCATCAAAGACCCGGACAGTCTGTGGGCGGGCTCATCGTTGTATACGCTGTACGAAAAAGCCCATACGCCCTGGGAATGGCACGCGCCGATTTTCGCCCGGGCCAAAGCGCTGGGCATGCTGGCGTTCTCGACGCCCTTCGATGAAAGTGCAGTGGACTTCCTGGAAAGCCTGGAGGTTCCGGCCTACAAAATCGCCAGTTTTGAAAACACCGATTTGCCGTTGATTCGTCGTGTAGCCGCCACCGGCAAACCGATGATCATGTCCACCGGCATGGCCAGCGTTGCCGAGTTGGACGAAAGCGTCCGTGCTGCCCGTGCGGCCGGGTGCAAAGACTTGATCCTGCTCAAATGCACCAGCACTTACCCCGCTTCGCCAGTGAACAGCCACCTGCGGACGATTCCACACTTGCGCGAACTGTTCGGTTGCGAAGTGGGGCTGTCCGATCACTCCATGGGCGTTGGCGTTTCTGTTGCGGCCGTGGCGCTCGGGGCAACGGTGATTGAAAAACACTTTACTCTGGATCGCTCTGCGGGCGGGGTAGACGCAAGTTTCTCATTGGAACCGGCGGAGTTGGCGAGCCTGGTGGTTGAAACCAAGCGTGCCTGGCAAGCCATGGGGCAGGTGCATTACGGCGTGACGGAGGCCGAGCGTAAGTCGCTGGTTTATCGTCGGTCGTTGTATGTCACCCAAGACATGGAGGCGGGTGAATTGTTCAGCGCCGACAATCTGCGGGCCATCCGCCCCGGCCTCGGATTAGCGCCCAAACACAGCGACGCGGTCATCGGTCGGCGTGCCAAACATGGGTTGAAACGGGGTACGCCCTTGGACTGGTCGATGGTCGAATAACGGCATTTGTCGATCATTCGGCAAAATAGCGTGACCTGTGAGTCATAACGCGCATCTTCACTGTATTGTATTGACCGGGGATGATGGCGCCTGGCTCTTCTAAAGGTCCAGTGGTAGCCCTTTACTCTCTCTCGTTGTCGCGCCTTGAGACGACATAATTTCTGATTGAAAGCACCCTTGACATTCGCGAGTGGTGGTATTCAGCAGCTCATGATTGGGAAGCCATAATGATTGGCATAAAAAGCATAGCGAGTTACGTGCCCGTAGCTGGCGTCGATAACTACGCACAAGGTGCCAAGTTCGATAAGAACGAAGACTTCATCCTCGGCAAGATCGGCTCTGCCTTCCTGCCGCGCAAAGACGCCGAGCAAGAAACATCGGACCTGTGTGTGGAAGCGGTGAATGCGTTGTTTGCGAACAACCCGGATCTCAAGCGCGAATCCATTGATGTACTGATCGTCGTCACCCAGAACGGTGACGAAGAAGGCCTGCCTCACACGGCGGCCATCGTTCAGGACAAGCTGGGGTTGCCCACCACCGTCGCCGCCTTCGATATTTCCCTCGGCTGCTCGGGTTACGTCTACGGCATCTACGCGATCAAAGGCTTCATGGAGGCCACGGGCATGAAAAACGGCCTGCTGGTGACCGCTGACCCGTATTCGAAAATTGTCGACCCGCAAGACCGCAACACCACCATGCTGTTCGGTGACGCGGCCACCGCGACCTGGATAGGCGAAGACGCGGCTTGGCAGTTGGGCAAGGCCAAGTTTGGTACCGACGGCTCGGGTGCACCGCATCTGAAAGTCAGCAATGGCGTGTTTTTCATGAACGGCCGTCAAGTGTTCAATTTCGCGTTAGTGAAAGTCCCTGCGCATTTGCATGAGCTGCTCGACGAGTCAGGCCTGACAGGCAACGACATTGACGCTTACTGCATTCACCAAGGCAGTGCGGCCATTGTCGATGCCGTGGCACGGCGCTTCGAAGGCGAGCCAGAAAAATTCATCAAGGACATGCTTGAGACCGGGAACACCGTGTCGTCGAGTATTCCGCTGTTGCTAGAGAAGCATGTATTGAATTCAACCTGGAGACGCGTGGCAATCAGCGGTTTCGGGGTGGGCTTGTCGTGGGGATCGGCGATTCTCCACCGCCCGTAAGGGCAGCCGACAGCTAAGTGGCGCTTCAGGTGAGGTAACCTGAAGCGCTATTTTTTTGCGCAGGGTTTGAGCGAGGCCGCATGAGCGAATGTTTTCAGCAAAATGCCGCAGTCCTAGGTCGTCGTTGGCCGACGGTGTTGTCCCGCCTAGTAGCCGAAGAGGGTGAGGCATTGCAGATTGAGTGGGTGCAAGGGCTGGACTCAACCCTGAGAACCGGCGGCATCCAACTGACCAGTCGTCATGACCGCGACGCTGAGGCGCGGCTTCAGGCTGCCATCCTTACTGTTGAAAGTCCGCTGTTGCACGTTTATGGCACCGGCCTAGGCGATCTGCAACGGGTGTTGCTTGAGCGTCCAGCCCTTGAGCGTTTACACGTCCATATCCTCAATGGCGGGCTGTTCAAGCGGGTGCTTGAACTGCTCGACCAAACGGCATGGCTGAATGATCCTCGGGTAGCGCTTTGCTACGCGGCTGACTGCCCGGATATCCAGTTGCCGTTCTTTGCGTTGCCGGGTGAACTCGAGTTGGCGGATGGGCTAAATGCCAGAATTCGCGATCGGCTGATCAGCGAAGTGCACTTGAGCTTCAATAACCGCCATTTCGACCCGCAGGCTCCTGAGATCCTCCAGCGTTTGCAGGACAACCTTGAATGCGTGCGCGGTGATGCGGACGTCGCTGAGCTTTTCGCTACGCAGCCGGGGCGTGATGTTTACGTGATCGGCACCGGGCCAACCCTGGAATTGCACTTTGAAAAGCTCTTGGCTCTCCGTGCGCAGTCGCCCCGACCGCTCTTCATCAGTGTCGATACGGCCTATCGGCCGTTGCTGGAGCACGGCATCAAGCCGGACCTGGTGGTCACCGTCGATAAAAACATCACGCTGCGGCATCTGCCGCTAGAGGGCTCAGACGATCTGCCGCTGGTCTACGTGCCCATGAGCAACCCAAGCGTAGTGCAGGGCTGGCGAGGGAAGCGCTACACCGCCTATTCCGTCAGCCCGATCTATGCCGAACTGCGCCAACAGCTCAGCAAAGCACAACTCAATGTGGGCGGCAGCGTGATGCACCCTGCGGTGGACCTGGCGGTGAAAATGGGGGCCGCACAGATCACTTTGTTCGGTGCCGACTTCGCCTTTCCAATGAATAAAACCCATGCGGGTTGGAATGACGGTGATTTGGGCCCCGGCGCGGACCTGGCCAAACATTGGGTGCTCGATGGTCATGGGCAACGGGTCAAGACGCAGCTCAACTTCCGTGGCTACCTCGCCGTGCTGGAGCGTTACATTGCCGCACATCCTCAGGTGCGCTTTCTCAACAGCAGTAGGGCAGGTGCCATGATTGCGGGCACCACCTACGACCCGGAATTTTGCCAATGAACGCTGCACCGGAGCTGATCCTGGCAGCGCGCCAGTGCGCTGGGCTGTTTCGATTGGGACGGGATGTCGAGGCGGCGTCGGAAATGGTCGAGCTGTTCACCCGGCTGATGCCGCTGTTTTCTGAAGAGCCGGCCAAAGTGCAACAGAAATGGCTCCTTTTGCTGACAGTAATGTTGGCCCATCAGGAGAAGCGCGACGTACTGGGTATGGCGGACTATCTCGAATTTGAATTGGTTGAGTTGTTGGGGTTATGCCCATGAATTTTTGAATGGCTTGATGCGACCATCGATCAGTGTCTATCAGCTCACCTTTTCCAGCTTTACTCTCTCTTTTTTTATATTTTTTCACCCAAAAATAAATCCTTATAAAATCGGTGCTTATAACCTAAATACCCTACATACGTCGGGTATTTGTGCTTATTAATTCCAAAATAATCTTAAAAAGCACATTAAAGCCACTTGTTATTCTTCCGATAAACACTTTGTAGGTGTTCAGGGCATGCCGGATGCAGCCCGCTTTTGAACGCCAGCAATCGTTATCTGAGGAAATCACTATGGCTTTAACTATCAACACCAATACCGCTTCATTGTCGGTTCAGAACAGTCTGAGCCAGAGCTCTGATTCGGTGAACACCACCATGTCCCGCTTGTCTTCCGGCTTGCGCATTAATAGCGCTAAAGACGATGCAGCCGGGATGCAGATTGCCAGTCGACTAACCACGCAAATTCGAGGCATGACCGTTGCCATCCGAAACGCAGGCAACGCCATCTCTATCGCTCAAACCGCCGAAGGGGCGATGGACAAATCAGCCAGCCAGTTGCAGCGGATGCGCGAGTTAACGATTCAGTCTCAAAACGGCAATAACGGTCCCAAAGAGCGCATCGCCCTTAATGCCGAGTTCAAACAAAATCTGGAGGAACTCACCCGGGCTTCTAAGTCCGTGACCTTCGGTGGCGATTTGAACGTAATGGACGGCAGTGCGGGCACCTTGACCTTTCAAGTCGGGGCTAACGCAGGTTCTAACGAGAAGATCAGTCTCTCGCTGTCCGACGACTTTTCCTCAGAGTCATTGTTTGTGGCGGCTAAAAATGTCGCTGGGGTCCAGGAAGACGCTACTACCACCGGTTCCAAGGGCATCGTGGCGGGTGAGTACACGGCGTTTTCAATCGACGGGAAAGGCAGTCGCAAGACCACGGGCGATGATGTGCTGGAGGCCGCTGTTGCTGACAAAACCAAGGCGCTGGACCTCCTGAGGGAGGAGCTGGCCGCGTTGCCCATCCCGCCCGCGCCAGCCGTCACCCCGCCTGGCGGCACCCCCCCAGCGCCTGACCCAGCCGCCGCTGCCTATGAGGCGAAGTTAGCCGAAGTCGCAGCTGCCCAAGAGGAGAAGAACGTGGCCGACGCAGCACTAAAAGTTGACCTGGATAAGAAGAAGCCCTTAATCGACAAGGCCATTTCCGACAACCTGGATTCAACCCTTAAAGCGATCGACGCGGCGCTGCAAAAAATCAACAGCGCCCGCGCCGAGTTGGGGGCCAAGCAAAACCGCCTGACCAGCACCATCTCGAACCTGACCAACATGGTGCATAACGCGACGTTTTCTCGGGGGCAGATTCAGGATGTCGACTACGCCGCAGAAACCGCCGAACTCACTAAGCAGCAAATTCTGCAGCAAGCGTCCACAGCGATTTTGGCGCAAGCCAATCAATTGCCGGCCGCCATTCTGAAGTTGCTTCAGTAAAAAAACGTCTTCGGATATGTTTCAACCCTGGCGTCCTTTTGGGACGTCAGGCCTCACAGATTGGAAATTGATGGTTTGAACCGGTAATGGACGACGAGGCAAATAGCGCTGCAGCCCCCGACAAGTGTAGGGATGTCAGGGTAATGGCAATATTTTTTAAAAAACCCCTCAAGGTCCGTGCTGTCTCGACGATAACCATCATGAAGGTTCTCTAGCCAACCCGGCGGTTGCCAGGGCCGGAAGCCGCATTACCCCAATCGATGAGGAATTCATTATGTTAGGCGTAAACACAAACATTGCCTCCTTGGCAGTACAGAACAACCTGAACAAAGCGTCTGACGCACTGACCTCCGCGATGACTCGTCTGTCTTCCGGCCTGAAAATCAACAGCGCTAAAGATGACGCTGCCGGCCTGCAGATTGCTAACCGTGAAACCAGCCAAATTCGTGGCCAGACTGTAGCAATTAAAAACGCTAACGACGGTATCTCGATGGCGCAGACCGCTGAAGGCGCGCTGCAAGAATCGACCAACATTCTGCAGCGTATGCGTGAATTGTCGGTTCAGTCACGAAACGACAGTAACAGCAGCTCGGACCGTGTGGCTCTGAACGCTGAATTCGGTCAAATGTCTGACGAATTGACCCGTATCGCTGCAAGCACCAGCTTGAACGGCAAGAATTTGCTGGACGGCTCAGCGGGTAACCTGATCCTGCAAGTCGGTTCTGAAACCGGCTCTGCTAACCACATTAACCTGGCCTTGGGTAACAAGTTCGACGCCGCCTCGTTGTCTGTTGCCAGCGCCTCCGTCTCTGTTTCGGGTACTTCCGATACTCAGGCTGTAGCGTCTTCAGCTTCCGTAGCATCTGCTGCATCTGCTGCATCTGCTGCTTCTTCTCCTTCTGCGGCTGCTAACGCTGGTTCTCCTTCCGTAGCATCTACTGCTACTAGTGCTTCAGTCGCTGCTGTTCCATCCTCAGCATCTACTGCTTCTTCTCCTTCATCTGCTGCAGTCGCCGGAAACGCCTCTTCTGCTTCGGTTGCGTCTGCTGCTTCTGTTGCGGGTACCGCTAGCGGCAACATCGACAACGCGATCACCGCGATCGATGCTGCACTGGCTACCATCAACAGCACACGTGCCAACCTGGGTGCTTCGCAGAACCGTCTAGCCAGCACCATCCGTAACCTGCAAAACGTAAACCAGAATGCTACCGCTGCACTGGGTCGTATTCAGGACACCGACTTCGCGGCTGAAACAGCTAACCTGACCAAGCAGCAAACACTGCAGTCTGCTTCCACTGCAGTTCTGGCTCAGGCTAACCAACTGCCTTCCGCTGTACTGAAACTGCTTCAGTAATTTCGGAATGAGTTTTGGCGGGGGAGTGCGTTTACGTGCTTTCTCGCTTTTTTAGTTTTAGGGAGGTGATGGACATGGATATGAGCGTTAAGCTGAACTCGACTTACCCCACCCCCGTGCCCGTTACTACGGCCGCTGTTAAATCTGCTGCGACGTCTGCGGTCGTCGTTACAAGGGACGCTACTGTTGCAGAAGTGCACGCAGACAAAAGCACCGACACGGAAAAATTGAAGCAGGCCGTCCAGCAGATTGAAAAATTTGTGGATGCCACCAAACGTAATCTGAAATTTTCTATCGACGAAAGGTCCGGCAAGATCGTGGTAAAAGTAATTGCCAGTGAAACCGGCGAGGTTGTCCGGCAGCTCCCTTCGGAAGAAGTGTTGAAGCTCGCAGACAGCTTGAAGAATGCGAGCAGCGTGTTGTTCAACGGCAAAGCATAAAGCTGGCATGAATTGTGTTGTTAAGTTCTGTTGACCACACAGTGGTCAAAAGACTGTCGTACGTAAAAAGAAAGGAGATCCATCTACATGGCAAGTCCAATTACTACCAGCACTGGCCTTGGTTCAGGCCTTGATATTGGCTCGATTGTGTCTGCATTGGTAGCTTCTGACACGATTGCCGATACGACGCAGATCAAATCTCAAACCGCTGATGTGACGGCTAAGCTTTCAGGCGTTAGTCAGCTGAAAAGCGCAATGGCGACCTTCCAGACCGCCCTGACCGGTCTTAGCAATCCCAGTGCTCCAGCGTTTACCGGTTTTTCTGCTACTTCATCGACCCCGGCAACTTTAACCACCAAGTCGGATAACACGGCGGTGAGTGGCAGTTACCTTATCGCTGTGCAGCAACTGGCTACTGGATCGAAAGTCGCCAGCGCATCATTTTCTGGCGGTGCATCCAGTGCCATTCCGACTGGGACTTTGAACATCAGTCAAAATGGCACTGTTTATAAAGTTACTATTCCGGATGGCTCAACGCTTCAGTCAACGCGGGATGCCATCAACTCGACCCTTAAAAGCAACGGAGTTACAGCCAACATCGTGACCGATGCCAATGGCTCTCGTCTGGTGCTGGGCTCAACCACTTCCGGCGCTGGCAGCGACCTCAGTACCAGTGGTATTGCGGGGCTGGTCATCAATGGCACTACGTTGATGGATGGCAGTTCAGGCAGTGCCGGTTATATCGGGGCAGTTGCTCAGGACGCGAAATTTACCGTTGACGGCTTGGCAGTGTCCAGCGCCACCAATACCGTAACCCCTATTAGCGGGATCAGCATGACACTGCTGGTGGGTGCAGGTGCAACTTCAACGGTAGCCGTCGCGACTAACACTTCCGGGCTGCAGACATCCCTGCAAACGTTCATCAGTGCCTACAACGCGTTGACCAAAACCATTAATACGCTGACAGCGCCTGGTGCAATTGCGGCTAACGGGACTGTGGGCGATGGTGGCGCGATGGCGAACGATCCATTGCCACGCTCGCTAATTGCCTCTCTTAGGGGCGTGTTGGTAACGCCTGGGCCGGGCAGCAAGCTGTCGGTGCTGTCGCAGCTGGGTATTCAGACTTCTCAAGCCGATGGGACGTTGAGCTTGGATACCGCCAAATTTACATCAGCGATGAACGACAAAAATCTGGGTGGTCAGGTTCAGAACCTGTTTTCCGGAACGCCCAAAGCCGATGGTACACCAGGCGTCAACGGTATGCTGACACGTATGGCCGCTGTCCTCACGCCTTACACACAACCGGGCGGTATTCTCGCTACTCGTACTACCAGTTTGAACTCTGAGCAAAGGGATCTGACTGCTCGGCAGACCGCGCTAAACACGCGCACAGCCAGCCTGACAGCTCAGTTGACCGCGAAATATAACGCGATGGATTTGATCGTTGGTCAGCTCAAAGCCACTGCAACCAGCATTACCGCATTCTTTGCCTCGCTGAACGGGACAAAAGCCTGATCGTTCGCTTTTGAAGAAAAAGCCCGGCTGCGTTCAATCCGCATGCCGGGTTTTTCATTTGAAGTCTAAAGTTTCGGCACGCTGCGTCGATAGCCTTTTATACCCATTTTGAGATGTGATGAGGCAGAACATGAATCCGATGTTAGCTCTACGGCAGTATCAGAAAATTGGCGCGCAGGCCCAAACATCTGAAGCCAGTCCGCACCGTCTGGTACAAATGCTGATGGAAGGCGGCCTTGACCGTATTGCCCAGGCTAAGGGCGCCATGGAGCGTAAGGACACCGCAGGCAAAGGCATGCTGATCGGGAAGGCCATAGACATTGTTGGTGGCTTACGCGAAGGTTTGGACATGCACAACTCAGCGCAATTGCTGGGGCCGCAGGACAACCTGTACATGTACATGATGACTCGCTTGGCCGAAGCCAATATAAAAGATGACCCAAAAATTCTCGATGAAGTCACTGACCTGCTGCGCACGGTCAAAGATGGCTGGGATGCAATTGCGGTCTAACTGCCTGCTGTTTGAGGGAAGCACCATGAGTCTTGCATTGCAGCGTATCGAACAAACCCGTGAAGCCTTGGTCGGTGCGCTGGCAGAGCGCGACTGGAATGCTATCGGTCAATTGGACTTGGCGTGCCGCGCCTGTGTCGATGACGTAATCAGCGAAAGTCCGCTCGACGAAACGGCGGTGCGCAGTAATTTGGAAGAGTTGCTAGGGGTTTATCGCCAACTGCTTGAGGTCGCCATGGGTGAGCGTCAAGCGATAGTCGACGAGATGACGCAGATCCAGCATGCCAAAAACGCGACAAAGGTTTACCATCTGTTCGGCTGAAAGCTGGGTGGATCGAAAAGTAGTGCGCCATAAATTTGACAGTGTATGGTTTTTTGACTTAACTAGTGATGCTTACCATTTTCTGACGTCTAAATTGTCATACGGGCTTTAGACGCCAAGCTGCCTTATTTCATGGGCATTGAGTTGACTAGGGAAGTTGCTATTGCATGTGGCGTGAAATCAAGATTCTACTAATTGATGACGATAGCCAGCGCCGCCGTGATATGGCGGTTATTTTAAATTTTCTTGGTGAAGAAAATTTAGCCTGTTCAAGCCAGGATTGGCAGCAGGTGGTTACTCCTCTTGCCTCAACCCGCGAAGTCCTGTGCGTGCTGGTTGGCGCTGTGAGCGCACCTAGTACTCTCCATGGGCTGCTTAAGACACTCGCTGGGTGGGATGAGTTCCTTCCTGTGATGTTAATGGGAGAAGTGGGCTCTATTGACCTCCCGGATGACTTGCGTCGGCGAGTGCTGTCTACCCTGGAAATGCCCCCGAGCTACAGCAAGCTGCTGGACTCTCTGCACCGCGCCCAGGTCTATCGTGAAATGTACGACCAAGCCCGGGAGCGCGGTCGTCATCGTGAGCCGAACCTGTTTCGCAGTCTGGTAGGCACCAGTCGCGCCATTCAGCATGTTCGGCAAATGATGCAGCAGGTCGCGGATACCGACGCCAGCGTGCTGATCCTCGGCGAGTCTGGAACTGGCAAGGAAGTGGTTGCACGTAATTTGCACTATCACTCCAAGCGCCGCGACGCGCCATTCGTGCCGGTCAATTGCGGTGCGATCCCCGCAGAGTTGCTCGAAAGCGAATTGTTCGGTCACGAGAAGGGCGCCTTTACCGGTGCGATTACCAGCCGTGCCGGGCGCTTTGAACTGGCTAATGGCGGTACGTTGTTCCTCGATGAAATTGGCGACATGCCGCTGCCCATGCAGGTCAAACTGCTGCGCGTTCTGCAAGAACGCACATTTGAGCGCGTCGGCAGCAACAAGACTCAAAGTGTTGACGTGCGAATCATCGCTGCAACGCACAAAAATCTTGAAAGCATGATTGAGGTCGGAACGTTCCGTGAAGACCTGTATTACCGCTTGAACGTATTTCCAATCGAAATGGCTCCGCTGCGTGAGCGCGTAGAAGACATTCCGCTGTTGATGAACGAGCTGATCTCGCGCATGGAGCATGAAAAGCGTGGCTCGATACGCTTCAATTCCGCCGCCATCATGTCGCTTTGCCGCCACCCTTGGCCGGGTAACGTCCGGGAACTGGCAAACCTCGTAGAGCGTATGGCGATCATGCACCCCTACGGAGTCATCGGTGTTATTGAGCTGCCCAAGAAGTTTCGCTACGTCGATGATGAAGACGAGCAGTTAGTTGACAGCCTGCGCAGTGACCTGGAAGAGCGGGTGGCTATCAATGGACACACGCCGAATTTTGCCTCCAGCGCGCTGTTGCCGCCGGAAGGTTTAGACCTCAAGGATTACCTGGGCGGACTTGAGCAGGGCTTGATTCAACAGGCGCTGGACGACGCCAATGGCATCGTGGCCCGTGCTGCAGAAAGGCTACGCATACGCCGCACCACATTGGTGGAAAAGATGCGTAAGTACGGCATGAGCCGTCGTGATGGCGATGAGCAGGCAGATGATTGACGCGCGGATTTTGGCCTGATAACTAAACCCCTGAATATACAGGGGTTTTTTTTCGGCATGGGTATTGCTAGGTCACTGGCTACACACCGTTTAATGACGGTTCGCCATGCGAGAGATCACTATGCCCCAGGCCGCCCAGTTGTCTTCTGCCGTTCCTCTCGGAGCGCAGCCGTCCCTAGAAGCAGAAAGTCGGGCCGGTCTTGAGCAGGCATTCTCGCTGTTCAATCAGATGTCGAACCAATTAAGTGATTCCTACGGTTTGCTTGAAGCGCGGGTTGCCGAGCTGAAAGGCGAGCTGGCCGTGGTCAGCGCCCAGCGGATGCAGGAGTTAGCTGAGAAAGAGTTGTTGGCCAATCGTTTGCAAAACCTGTTGTCGCTGTTACCCGGCGGTGTGATCGTCATCGACGACCATGGCAGAGTGCGTGAAGCCAACCCGGCGGCTGGCGATTTGTTGGGCGAGCCCTTGGTTGGCGAATTGTGGTGGCGAGTGATCGGTCGTTGTTTCGCGCCGCGTGACGATGACGGTCACGAAGTTTCGCTCAAAGACGGGCGGCGACTGTCAATTGCTACGCGTTCACTCGACGCTGAACCAGGTCAGTTGGTGCTGCTGACCGACCTCACTGAAACCCGCCATTTGCAAGAGCAGCTGGCTCGCCACGAGCGCCTGTCATCCTTGGGCCGAATGGTTGCCTCTTTAGCGCATCAAATTCGCACGCCGCTGTCCGCCGCGTTGATCTACGCCAGTCATTTGACTGAGCAAGAGTTGCCGGTGGCGACTCAACAGCGGTTCGCCGGCCGCTTGAAAGAGCGTTTGCACGAGCTTGAGCATCAGGTGCGCGACATGCTGGTGTTCGCTCGCGGTGAGTTGCCGATGACCGACCGCCTTGCACCGCAACAGCTGTTTCAAGCCTTGCAGGCGTCGGCCCAGAATCAGGTGCGAGATATGCCGGTGCGCTGGCAATGCGATCCGCTTGAGGGCGAATTACTCTGCAATCGCGACACCTTGGTGGGTGCACTGCTCAACCTGATTGAAAACGCGATCCAAGCCAGTGCCGGTAAGGCCCGCTTGAAAATACACCTGTATGGGCGCGGCGATACCCTTCGTGTCTGCATCAGTGACAACGGCAGCGGTATTGATGCCGCGGCATTGGCACGGATTGGCGAGCCGTTTTTCACCACCAAAGCGACCGGTACCGGTTTGGGCTTGGCGGTTGTCAATGCAGTGACGCGTGCGCATCAGGGGCAGTTACAGTTTCTCTCCCGTCCGGGCCGTGGCACTTGCGCGATTATTTCCCTGCCATTGATACCCGCTGCCATCGTTACAGGCCTCAACTGATGGCGATCAAAGTATTACTGGTCGAAGATGACCCGTCGCTGCGTGAAGCATTGGGCGAAACCCTGTTGCTGGCCGGTCATGATTTTCGCGCGGTCGGTTCTGCCGAGGAAGCGCTGGAGGCGGCGGCCGAAGAGCTGTTCAGTTTGGTGGTCAGTGACGTCAACATGCCCGGCATGGACGGCCACCAATTGTTGACTGCGCTGCGCAGTCGCCATCCGCAGTTGCCGGTATTGCTGATGACGGCGCACGCGACGGTTGATCGTGCCGTAGATGCCATGCGTCAGGGCGCAGTGGACTATCTGGTCAAGCCGTTCGAGCCCAAAGCATTGATGGAACTGGTTGCGCTCCATGCACTGGGACGTCCGGGGCCGGTCGACGGTGAAGGGCCGGTGGCTGCCGAACCTGCCAGCGCGCAATTGCTGGACTTGGCGGCGCGTGTGGCGCGCAGTGATTCTACGGTGTTGATTTCCGGCGAATCTGGCACGGGTAAGGAGGTGCTGGCCCGCTACATTCATCAACAGTCGACTCGCGCCACCAAGCCGTTTATTGCGATTAATTGCGCGGCGATTCCAGACAACATGCTTGAGGCGACTTTGTTCGGGCACGAAAAAGGGTCTTTCACCGGCGCTATAGCGGCGCAGGCCGGCAAGTTCGAGCAGGCCGAAGGCGGCACTATTCTGCTCGACGAAATCTCGGAAATGCCTTTGGGTCTGCAAGCGAAACTGCTGCGAGTCCTGCAGGAGCGAGAAGTTGAACGCGTCGGTGCGCGCAAGCCCATTACCTTGGACATCCGTGTGTTGGCCACCACTAACCGCGATCTCGCTGGCGAAGTGGCGGCTGGGCGTTTTCGGGAAGATCTTTACTATCGAATTTCGGTATTCCCTTTGGCGTGGCGCCCTTTGCGGGAACGGACCGCCGACATTCTGCCGCTGGCTGAGCGGCTGCTGTCTAAACACGTCAATAAAATGAAGCATGCCGGCGTTCGATTGTCGGCGGACGCTCAGGCATGCTTGGTCAGCTACCCGTGGCCGGGCAATGTGCGTGAATTGGACAACGCGATTCAACGCGCATTGATACTGCAACAGGGCGGAGTGATTCAGGCTCAAGACTTCTGCTTGGCCGGTCCGATAACGGCGTCGCCGATGCCGGCGTTGGGCGTACCCACTCAGCCTCGGCTGCTTGTGGTGGCGCGTACCTCACTGGAAGGTTCGCTACCCGATCCGCCTGCAAGCGAGTCCGCCGGTGCGCTGGGTGACGACCTGCGGCGTCGTGAGTTTCAAATGATTATCGACACTCTGCGCGCTGAACGCGGTCGTCGCAAAGAGGCTGCCGAACGGCTGGGCATCAGTCCTCGGACCTTGCGTTACAAGTTGGCCCAAATGCGAGATGCCGGGATGGATGTCGAAGCGTATTTATTCGCTTGAATCCAGAAAAGCGTGGGTTGGCATTGTTTTATGGCGACGAGGCGGTTAGCCGATTTGGCCGTTGAAGGAGAATTTGGCAGCTCAATCGTCTTCAATGCATTTCATGCCAAAAGGCCATTACTCATCTGGCACTCTTGTTGCTAAGTCTTAGATAACCGCTCACTGAGTGTCAAAAATCTGCGGCCCCTTTGAGAGAGACGTCATGAGCCAAGGTGTTGAATTTAATCGCTTGATGTTGGATATGCGTTCCATGCAAATGGATGCCATGTCGATGCCGAAGGTTGCAGGCACTCCAGCTGTAGGCACTAGCAGCTTTGCGGACATGCTCGGCCAGGCGGTCAACAAAGTGAACGATACCCAGCAAGCCTCCAATCAATTGGCAAGTGCTTTCGAAGTCGGTAAAAGCGGCATAGACCTCACCGACGTGATGATCTCCTCGCAAAAAGCCAGCGTGTCGTTCACCGCGCTGACCCAGGTTCGTAACAAACTGGTTCAAGCGTATCAAGACATCATGCAGATGCCGGTTTAAGGACGATTTGAGTCATGGCTGAATCAGTCGGCGACAACCTGCCCGCTAAGTCGGGCGCTGCGGGCAAGTCGCCTTTGTTTGGTTTGTCTTTTCTGGAGAACCTTGCCGAAATGACCATGCTGCGCCAGGTCGGCCTCATGGTCGGTCTGGCAGCCAGTGTGGCGATCGGTTTTGCCGTGGTGCTCTGGTCGCAACAGCCTGATTACAAACCGCTGTACGCAAGCCTTGCAGGCATGGATACCAAACAGGTCATGGAAACCCTGTCCGCAGCGGATATTCCATACACTGTCGAGCCAAGCTCCGGCGCCTTGTTGGTCAGGTCCGACGATTTGCAGCGCGCCAGGATCAAACTGGCCGGTGCCGGTGTTGCGCCAAGCGACGGTAACATCGGCTTCGAAATTCTCGACAAAGACCAAGGACTAGGGACGAGCCAGTTCATGGAGGCCACGCGTTATCGGCGTGGTCTGGAAGGTGAACTGGCGCGGACCATCTCCAGCTTGAACAACGTCAAAGGTGCGCGGGTGCATTTGGCGATTCCCAAAAGCTCTGTGTTTGTTCGAGATGAGCGTAAACCAAGCGCTTCGGTTTTGATCGAGTTGTATGCTGGCCGCTCACTGGAGCCAGGCCAAGTGCTGGCGATCATGAATTTGGTGGCAACTGCCGTTCCTGAATTGAGCAAATCGCAAATCACTGTGGTCGATCAGAAGGGCACGCTGTTGTCCGATCAGAACCAGAACTCCGAATTGAGCATGGCCGGCAAGCAGTTTGATTACAGTCGTCGCATGGAAAGTATGCTGACACAGCGTGTGCAAAGCATCCTGCAGCCGATTTTGGGCAATGACCGTTACAAGGCTGAAGTGTCTGCTGACGTAGATTTCAGCGCCGTTGAATCCACCGCTGAAAGTTTCAACCCGGATCAACCTGCCTTACGCAGCGAGCAATCGGTCAGCGAACAGCGCACGTCCAGTTCAGGATCGTCAGGTGTTCCCGGGGCCCTGAGCAATCAACCGCCAGGCCCGGCGACTGCGCCACAAGCCGCTGGTGCGGCGAGCAGTTCCGCCACCGCATCGATTCAGCCAGGCCAGCCGTTGCTTGATGCCAATGGCCAGCAAATCATGGACCCGGCGACCGGCCAGCCAATGCTTGCTCCTTACCCGGCAGACAAGCGTCAACAGTCCACCAAAAACTTCGAACTGGACCGTTCCATCAGCCATACCAAGCAGCAGCAGGGTCGCGTTAATCGCTTGTCCGTTGCCGTGGTGGTGGACGATAAGTCCAAGGTCGATGCCAAGACGGGCGAAGTCACCCACATACCGTGGAATGCCGATGAGTTGGCGCGCTTTACCCGATTAGTACAAGACGCGGTTGGTTTCAACGCCAGCCGTGGCGACAGCGTAAGCGTGGTCAACGTGCCATTCGCCCCCGATCGTGGCGAAGTGATTCCCGATATCGCGTTTTACTCACAACCCTGGTTTTGGGACATCGTCAAACAAGTGTTAGGCGTGCTGTTTATTCTGGTGTTGGTGTTTGGCGTGTTGCGGCCAGTGCTCAACAACATCACTAGCGGCAAGAGCAGACAACAGCTTGGTTCTGATGGTGATGCCGAGCTTGGCGGCATGGGCGGTCTAGGTGGCGAACTGGCCAACGACCGCGTCAGCCTCGGTGGCCCGCAAAGCATAATGTTGCCTAGCCCGACTGAGGGTTACGACGCGCAATTAAATGCGATCAAGAGTCTGGTTGCTGAAGACCCGGGCCGTGTGGCTCAGGTCGTGAAAGAGTGGATTAATGCAGATGAGTGAGACTCGAGCGCTTCCCACAAAACTGACACGGGTAGACAAAGCCGCGATTTTACTGCTCTCCCTCGGTGAAACCGACGCAGCACAAGTGCTTCGGCACATGGGTCCTAAAGAGGTTCAGCGGGTCGGTGTTGCCATGGCGCAAATGCGCAATGTACACCGCGAGGAAGTTGAACTAGTCATGAGCGAATTCGTCGAAATCGTCGGTGACCAGACGAGCCTTGGCGTGGGTGCCGACGGCTACATTCGCAAAATGCTCACCCAGGCTCTTGGTGAGGATAAGGCCAACGGCCTCATCGATCGCATCCTGTTGGGCGGAAATACCAGCGGGCTGGACAGCCTTAAATGGATGGAGCCTCGAGCCGTTGCTGACGTCATTCGCTACGAGCACCCGCAGATTCAGGCGATTGTAGTGGCTTATCTGGACCCGGACCAAGCCGGTGAAGTGCTGGGTCACTTCGATCAAAAAGTGCGCCTAGACATCATTTTGCGCGTGTCCTCGCTTAATACAGTGCAGCCTGCGGCCCTCAAAGAATTGAACCAGATTCTAGAGAAGCAGTTCTCCGGCAACTCCAATGCATCGCGCACCACCCTGGGTGGTATCAAGCGTGCTGCCGATATAATGAACTTCCTCGACAGCTCGATTGAAGGCCAGTTGATGGACGCGATCCGCGAAATCGATGGCGAATTGTCGACGCAGATTGAAGACCTGATGTTCGTCTTCAACAACCTGTCTGATGTTGACGACCGTGGCATCCAAGCGTTGCTGCGCGAAGTGTCTTCCGATGTGCTGGTGTTGGCGCTCAAAGGCTCCGACGAAGCCATCAAGGAAAAGATTTTCAAGAACATGTCCAAGCGCGCTGCCGAACTGTTGCGCGATGACCTTGAGGCCAAAGGACCGGTGCGCGTCAGTGATGTTGAGACGGCCCAGAAAGAAATCCTCACCATCGCTCGCCGTATGGCCGAAGCCGGAGAAATCGTTCTCGGTGGCAAGGGCGGCGAAGAAATGATCTGAGGATCGACACATGTTTACTCCAAAAAAAGAGCCACCTAGCGAACTGATTCGTGCCAAGGACGTGGGCGGTTTTGATATTTGGTCGCTGCCCAGCTTCGACCCGTATCAAGAGCCGCCACCGGCCCCTGAACCTGCTCTGCAAACCCCTGCTGAAATGGAAGAAGTGCCGCTGGACGAAGTTCAGCCGTTGACGCTCGAAGAGTTGGAAGGTATTCGCCAGGAGGCGTATAACGAAGGTTTTGCGACCGGCGAAAAGGAAGGCTTCCACAGCACGCAACTCAAAGTCCGGCACGAAGCCGAAGTCGCCCTGGCCGCCAAACTGGACAGCCTTGAACACTTGATGACTCATTTGCTTGAGCCGATTGCCGAGCAGGACTCGCAGATTGAAAAATCCCTGATCGAGCTGGTTGGACACATTACCCGTCAGGTCATTCAGCGCGAACTGGTCACTGACTCCCGCCAAATCGGCCGGGTCCTGCGTGACGCGTTGAAGTTGTTGCCCATGGGCGCGCAAAACATTCGAATTTTCATCAACCCTCAAGACTTCGAGCAGGTCAAGGCGTTGCGCGAGCGCCACGAAGAAACTTGGCGCATCGTTGAAGACGATACCTTGGAGGCCGGAGGCTGCCGGGTTGAAACTGAATTCAGTCGAATTGACGCCACCATCGAAACTCGTATTTCCCAAGCGCTGGCGAAGATGTTCGACCAGTTGCACGATCAAGCGCTGCATCCGGCAGCGGCCGACGTGAGTATTGATCTCGACGCGGTTCCAGCGTTTACCAGCGTTGATCCGGCTGTTATCGAGCCGCCTGTTGAGCCCTTGGTTAATACAGAAGCCCGCGATGTATCTTGAGCGGACCAGCTTCGGCAAGCGTTTGAGCTCTTACACCGATGCCATAGAATTGGCAACGCAGCCGGTGGTGGAAGGGCGTTTATTGCGGATGGTCGGCTTGACCCTGGAAGCCGAAGGCCTGCGCGCCGCCATGGGCAGTCGCTGTGTTGTTATCAACGACGACAGCCATCACCCGGTAGAGGTCGAAGCCGAGGTCATGGGGTTTTCCGGCTCTAAGGTATTTTTGATGCCCGTCGGCAGCGTCGCGGGCATTGCGCCCGGGGCCCGCGTTGTGCCGTTGGCCGATACCGGTCGCTTGCCTATGGGCATCGGCATGCTGGGTCGGGTACTCGATGGCGCAGGCCGTGCACTCGATGGTAAGGGCGGCATGAAAGCCGAAGATTGGGTGCCAATGGATGGCCCCACTATCAACCCGCTCAAGCGCGACCCTATTAGCCAGCCGTTGGACGTAGGCATTCGCAGCATCAACGGATTATTGACGGTCGGCCGTGGCCAGCGCCTGGGTTTGTTTGCGGGTACGGGTGTCGGTAAAAGTGTCCTGTTGGGAATGATGACCCGCTTTACCGAGGCCGACATCATCGTGGTTGGCCTGATTGGCGAGCGCGGTCGCGAGGTCAAGGAATTTATCGAAAATATTCTTGGCGAAGAAGGCCTCAAGCGCTCGGTGGTGGTTGCTTCGCCTGCTGATGATGCGCCGCTGATGCGGCTGCGGGCGGCTATGTATTGCACGCGAATTGCCGAATATTTCCGTGACAAAGGCAAAAATGTACTGCTGTTAATGGACTCTTTGACTCGATTTGCGCAAGCCCAGCGTGAAATTGCGCTGGCCATCGGTGAGCCGCCCGCCACCAAAGGCTATCCACCGTCGGTGTTTGCCAAGCTGCCCAAACTAGTTGAGCGCGCCGGTAATGCAGAGGCGGGCGGTGGATCGATCACTGCGTTCTATACCGTGTTGTCCGAGGGCGATGATCAGCAAGACCCCATCGCGGATGCGGCACGGGGCGTGCTCGATGGGCACATTGTGCTGTCCAGGCGGTTGGCCGAAGAAGGTCATTACCCGGCCATCGATATCGAAGCGTCCATCAGTCGGGTTATGCCTTCGGTAGTCACTCCAGAGCACATGCAGCAGGCACAGCGCTTCAAGCAGATGTGGTCACGTTACCAGCAGAGCCGTGATCTGATCAGCGTCGGCGCCTACGTGGCAGGCGGCGACCGTGAAACCGACATGGCGATCTCCCTGCAGCCCGCCTTGGTGCGATACCTGCGCCAAGGGCTAGATGATAATGAAAGCCTGCAAGAAAGTGGCGCGCAGCTGGCGGCGGTGTTTAATCCTATTGCCGGCGGAGGCTAGTCATGGCTCAGCCCCGTGCAGTGCGTTTGGCACCGGTGGTCGACATGGCGGAAAAAGCCGAGCGCGCAGCGGTCCAGCGTCTCGGGCATTTTCAGGGGCAGGTCCAGTTAGCGCTGACCAAGCTTGGTGACCTTGAGCGTTTCCGTACTGACTACCAAATGCAGTGGATTGAAAAGGGTGCGACCGGCGTCTCAGGGCAATGGCTAATGAACTATCAGAACTTCCTCAACCAACTGGAAACGGCCGTGTCTCAGCAGCGGCAAAGCTTGACCTGGCACCAAACAAACCTCGATAAAGCGCGCGGCGCTTGGCAGCAATGCTACGCGCGGGTAGAAGGTCTGCGAAAATTAGTGCAACGCTACATCGACGAGGCTCGGCAATTGGAGGACAAACGTGAGCAGAAATTGCTCGACGAATTGTCCCAGCGGTTGCCCCGCCACGACTCCTTATAGCGCCAGGTTCGTGGTTGCCGCTAGATATGGAATTTGCTGCAAGGTCGTTAGAAATGCTAAAAGCCTTTTTGTATTGCGCCCCTAGCTGACCGAAGGAATTCAACCATGTCCGTTACCTCCGAGCTCTCCCGTGACGGGGAAGAGCTGACCATTACTATCACGGGCCGCTTTGACTTCGCCGCGCATCAAGACTTTCGTGGGGCTTATGAAGGGTCTGAAGGCACGCCGCGGCGTTTTGTGGTCGACCTTAAGGACACCAGTTACCTGGACAGCTCGGCACTCGGCATGTTGCTGCTCCTGCGTGACCATGCCGGCGGAGAAAACTCAAAGATAAGTCTGATCAATTGCAACAAGGACGTGGGTACCATCCTGACCATCTCCAACTTTTCCAAACTCTTCAAGATCGCCTGACTGATGACCGGCGTAGCCGAAAGCTTGTGCATTTTGATTGCTGACGACAATGCCAGTGATCGCCTGCTGCTGACCACCATCGTTCGGCGGCAGGGCCATCGCGTAATCAGTGTCAGCAACGGGCAAGAAGCGGTGGATGTTTTTGAAAGGGAACGTCCACAGTTGGTCTTGATGGACGCCTTGATGCCGGTCATGGACGGGTTCGAAGCAGCGCGCCGAATCAAGCACATGGCGGGCGAGTCTTTGGTGCCAATTATTTTCCTGACGTCGCTGAGCGAAAGCGAAGCGTTGGCGCGTTGCCTTGATGCGGGGGGCGATGATTTTGTTGCCAAGCCCTACAATCAAGTGATCCTTGCCGCCAAAATAAACGCCATGGACCGCTTGCGGCGCTTGCAAGAAACAGTGCTGCGGCAGCGCGACCAAATCACCAAGCACCACGATTATTTGCTTAATGAGCAGCGGGTCGCGAAGGCGGTCTTCGATCAGGTTGCGCACTCCGGCTGCCTGAATGCGTCGAATATTCGTTATCTCCAGTCGCCTTACGCGCTGTTCAACGGCGACTTGCTACTCGCGGCTTATACGCCGGCCGGAAACATGCACATTTTACTAGGCGACTTCACCGGTCATGGTCTGCCCGCCGCTGTCGGCGCGATGCCATTGGCAGAGGTGTTTTATGGGATGACCGCCAAAGGCTACGGCCTGGCGCAAACCTTGAGAGAGATGAACGCTAAGCTCAAGCGAATTTTGCCGGTGGACATGTTTTGCTGCGCGACGTTGATAAGCGTCAATTTCAACCTGCATCAAGTCGAAGTTTGGAACGGTGGCTTGCCCGACGGTTACCTGCATCACGTTGCGACAGGGCGGCGCACGCCTTTAGTATCGCGGCACCTGCCGCTGGGTGTGTTAGACCCTAGCCGTTTTGACGACAAGACCGAAGTCCATCCGCTGGAGATAGGCGACCGGGTTTTTCTACTGTCGGACGGTGTACTTGACACCAGCGATGTGGATGACCGGCTGTTTGGTGTAGAACGCCTTAACCGCGTATTTGCCGCCAATCGTCAGCCCGATGCGCTGATCGATGAAATTCAGCAGGCGTTGAGTGATTTCCGTGGAGACGTTCGGGATGACGTAAGCATGGTCGAAATCACCTTAGTCGAGCCCGGGTTGCTGGGCTGCCCAATCGTCACCTACTCCGACAGTGGCGAGTCAAGCCCATTGGACTGGTCCGTAAGTTTTGAATGCCGCGCGGCGACCTTGAAACGATTCGATCCGCTACCCTATTTGTTGCAGTTGCTGTTGGAGGTGCATGGGCTGCGGAGTCAAAGTGGAGCGCTTTATAGTGTGCTGGCGGAGTTATATACCAACGCGTTGGAGCATGGGGTGCTCGGACTCGACTCCGGGCTCAAGCGCGATGCCACGGGTTTTTCCGAATATTACCGAGAGCGTAATAGCCGCTTGTCCCATCTTGAAGACGGCTATGTACGCCTGCATTTGCGTGTTGTGCCACGAGGAACCGGTGGCCAGTTGAGTGTTCGCATCGAAGACAGTGGCGAAGGGTTTGACGTCAACCGTGTAATGGCGTTATCGGCAGATGACCATGAGCTTTCGGGACGCGGTCTCGATCTGGTGCGTAAGTTAAGTCAACATTGCCATTGGTCTGAGGACGGGCGCACGGCATGCGTGGAATTTTCCTGGGGGGCTCAGGCATAATTCCCCGATTCTTGATCAAGGAGCGAACAAGTGGCAGTCATTCATGTGGACTACGGTGTATTGAGTAATTTGCAAGACGTAATGGAAAGTGAATACCCGATACTGATCGATACCTTTCTCGATGATTCAGAGCAGCGGCTAGTGCAGTTGCAGCGTGCGCTCCTGGCACGGATCTCTTGCCTGGAAGCACTGGGCATGGCCGCGCACAGCTTCAAGGGCAGCTGCGGGAATATGGGTGCACTTCGGCTTGCTGAACTGTGTGGGCAGCTTGAAGAGCGCACCTTACGTGGAGAAATTGATGACGCGCCGGAGTGGGTGAGTAAGATAGCGCGCGAATTCGCCACCGTTCGCCGTTTATTCAGTGAAGAGCGCAAGCGGTACACCGAATAATCAGAGCCGGACAGAAAGCTGGCCCGTCGTTTGCTTAGTGTCTTTGTACTAGCGCCCGTACGGAGATCGCCATGCCCCTTGCCCCTAATCCTCTTCTGTTGGCTACTCCTGTAGCCAAATCCCAACCGGCGGTCGCCACCCCAGTGATGAAACCCGTTGAGACCGGCAAGGACAGCACGCCCAGCTTCGCTCACGTTTACGCCAAACAGGCGAGTCCAAGGCCTGCGGTGATCCATGAGACTCGCCAAAAGCCGGTAAAAGACAAAACTGTAGCCGCCAACAGCAAGCCTGCGCCGGACACCAAATCTGCCGGCTCCAAGCCAGCGGTTGCCGATAGCGGCAAACAGTTGCCTGCCGGCGACGTCAGCAAAAAGAACGATGCGTCCAATAGCGCTGCTGGTCATGATTCGAAAGACAAGGCGCCTGATCCTTTGGCGCAAGCCGCTGCGCCCGTTATTCCGATTGCTGATCCAACGCTGATTGCGGCCGCCGTTGCGCCGCCCGTCCCGGACCCTGCGCTACTTGTTGCCGTCGTACCGCCGCCCATTGAAATCCCGGCGACCATGGTTGCACTGGTAGTTGCGCCGCCAGCAATCCCGGTAAGCTCTGCAAGTTCTGTCAGTTCCACTGGCTCATCAACGCCAGCAACCGCGCCTGTTTTCAACCCTGCATCGGACCCGTTAGCGGGATTGGCCGCCGTACAAGTTGCTGTGCAGCTTAATACTAAAGTTGCGACGACCACTACTAGTGCCACGGAGGGTGCAACCTCGACGTCTGCTGACAAGAAAACGTCAGCCACCCAAGCTAATGCTGACCCGTTGTTGGCAGTCGCCAATAACCTGGCAGTTCCTGCGCAGCCACTGGCTGCCGATAGCGCCAGCACTGGAAGCGGTGACAGAGCTTTTAAGGGGCTGATCGAGGAGGGTTTGAAAGACACTAAAAGTGTGGCGTCTGATACGCGAATCGATGATTTCGCCAATCGCTTGGCAGCGTTGAGTCAAGCGGTGCAGCCTAAGACGGTAGCTGTCACGGGGGCGTCGCCATTGAACCAACCGCTAGCAATGCACCAGAGTGGATGGAGTGAGGCCGTGGTGGATCGAGTTATGTACCTGTCTAGCCAGAACTTGAAATCTGCAGATATCCAATTGGACCCGGCTGAGCTGGGTCGTTTGGATATTCGCATCAACATGGCTGCGGACCAGCAGACGCAGATCACGTTTATGAGCGCGCATGTTGGCGTGCGCGAAGCGCTGGAAGGACAGATGTCCAAATTGCGAGATTCGTTTGTTCAGCAAGGTTTGGGTCAGGTCGATGTGAGTGTATTTGATCAGTCACGGGGTTGGCAGGGCCAAGGTCAAAACCAACAGCAGGCAAACCATGGGCAGAGCAGTGGCGGCGTTGCCAGTATGGGCTCTGACCGCAATGATGGGCATGACGACGGCGCAATTCAAGATGTGGCTGTCACAAGTCAACCGATGACCGTCATTGGCACTAGCCAGGTCGATTATTACGCTTGATTGTCGCGGCAGCGGTTTCGCCCACTGCCGCGATGCCCCCTAGACAACAGCTCTCGTATATCTGGCATAACACTTGCTCTTCTTCCGTCACGTATTAAGAACTCCCCGAATAGTGACGGATTATTGGCATGGCGCAGAGCGAAGAAGTTAAAGACCCCGCCGTAAAAGGCAAACTCAAGCTCATTCTCCTGGTGATTTTTGGGTTGCTGTTGGCAGTCGGTATTTCGGTAGGCGCGACGTGGTTTTTTCTGCACAAGTCGCAAGCCAAGCCTGCCGATGCGGCGCTAGCGGCCGATGTCAGGCTCCCATCTATTTACGAACCCATGGCCCCTGCCTTTGTGGTCAACTTCAATCAAGGTGGCCGTCAACGCTATATGCAAGTCAGCATTACCTTGCTGGGCCGAAATCAGGCTGACTTGGATGCATTGAAAGTCCATATGCCAGTCATCCGCAACAACCTTGTCATGCTGTTTTCCGGTCAGCCATTCGAATCGCTGACTCAGCCGATCGGACAAGAGCTGTTGCGGCAAAAAGCCTTTGCCAGTGTGCAGGAAGTGGCGCAGAAAGAAGTCGGTAAAGTCGTAGTGGAACAATTGCTTTTCACCAACTTCGTATTGCAGTAGGACCACGACAATGGCCGTGCAAGACCTGCTGTCACAGGAAGAGATTGATGCGCTGTTGCATGGCGTCGACGATGGTCTGGTCCAGACCGAAAGCGCCGCTGAAGCCGGCAGTGTAAAAAGTTATGACCTGACGAGTCAGGATCGAATCGTCCGTGGGCGGATGCCAACGCTTGAAATGATCAATGAGCGTTTTGCCCGTTACACCCGAATCAGCATGTTCAACATGTTGCGGCGCTCGGCCGATGTTGCGGTGGGCGGCGTTCAGGTGATGAAGTTCGGGGAGTACGTGCACTCGCTGTACGTTCCGACCAGTTTGAATCTGGTCAAGATCAAACCTTTGCGTGGTACAGCCTTATTTATTCTGGACGCCAAGCTGGTGTTCAAGCTGGTGGATAACTTCTTCGGTGGCGACGGGCGACACGCCAAAATTGAAGGCCGCGAATTCACGCCGACGGAATTACGTGTCGTGCGGATGGTGCTTGAACAGGCGTTTATAGACCTCAAAGAAGCCTGGCAGGCCATCATGGATGTGAGCTTTGAGTACATGAATTCCGAAGTTAACCCGGCCATGGCCAACATTGTTGGCCCGAGCGAAGCGGTGGTGGTCTCCACCTTCCATATCGAACTCGACGGCGGTGGCGGCGATTTACACGTGACCATGCCTTACTCGATGATTGAGCCCGTACGCGAAATGCTCGACGCCGGCTTCCAGTCTGATTTGGATGACCAAGACGAGCGCTGGGTCAACGCTCTTAAAGAAGACGTGCTTGATGTCGCCGTGCCTTTGAGCGCCGTCGTCGCCCGTCGTCAGATACGCCTGCGCGACATCCTGCACATGCAGCCGGGTGATGTGATTCCGGTGGAGTTGCCTGAAGAACTGATCATGCGCGCCAACGGCGTGCCTGCGTTCAAGGTCAAACTGGGAACACACAAAGGACACCTGGCGTTGCAAGTGATCGAACCGATCGAACGCCGCTGATATCAATTTCAGCAGAACTACGTGCTGTTTTAACGAAACAAAGCTCGCCGAGGACAACCGATGGCCGATGAAAAAGAAATAACCTCTGCTGAAGATCAGGCATTGGCCGATGAGTGGGCCGCTGCACTGGGAGAATCCGGTGACGCCAGCCAAGACGATATCGACTCCCTGCTTGCTGCCGATGCCGGTAGTGCTTCAGCCTCAAATCGCATGCCGATGGAGGAATTCGGCAGCGTGGCTAAGAGCAATGCCGCCGTGTCTCTGGATGGTCCGAACCTGGATGTAATTCTGGATATCCCGGTTTCCATCTCCATGGAAGTGGGCAGTACCGACATCAACATTCGTAACCTGCTACAGCTTAACCAGGGTTCAGTGATCGAACTCGACCGTTTGGCTGGTGAGCCGCTGGACGTATTGGTTAACGGCACGTTGATCGCTCACGGTGAAGTGGTGGTGGTCAACGAAAAGTTCGGGATCCGCCTGACGGATGTGATCAGCCCTAGCGAACGCATCAAGAAGTTACGCTAGTGAGCAAGCTTCTCAGCGTGACGTCCGGCCTGTTGCTCAGTGTGGTAACAACAGTGGGTGCGTGGGCGGCCGAGCCGGTCATGCCGGCGGTTGCAACGCCCGCTAGCACAATGATCAGCAGCGGCATTGGGAGTCAGTTGACGCAGTTGGTACTTGGCCTGTTGTTGGTTGTCGGCTTGATCTTCGGGCTCGCCTGGCTATTGCGTCGGGTTCAGGGTGCCAGTCCGCGCAATGGTCAACTGATCGAATTGCTCGGGTCGCGGGCACTTGGCCCCCGTGATCGGTTGGTGTTGGTGCAAGTCGGCAAGGAACAGATTTTACTTGGGATATCACCGGGGAGAATCACGCCATTACATGTGCTTAAAGAGCCAGTACAGGCGCCTGACAGCACAAACGCCACGCCAGAATTCGCCCAGCGTCTGATGGAGCTGCTGGGCAAGGATTATAAGGATAAGAAGTAATGACCGCGTTGCGCATCGTATTGACGCTGCTGCTGGTAATGGCCGCGCCTTTGGTGTTCGCTGCAGATCCGTTGACGATCCCGGCGATCAGCATGTCCACCGGTGCCAACGGCGCGCAGGAATATTCGGTCAATCTGCAGATTCTGCTGATCATGACCGCGCTGAGTTTTATCCCGGCGTTCGTTATGCTGATGACCAGTTTCACCCGGATCATCATTGTCTTCTCAATTCTGCGTCAGGCCTTAGGCTTGCAGCAGACGCCGTCGAATCAAATTTTGACCGGCATGGCGCTGTTCCTGACCCTATTTATCATGGCGCCGGTTTTTGATCGGGTGAACGTCGATGCGTTGCAGCCTTATCTAGCCGAAAAACTTACGGCACAAGACGCAGTGATGAAGGCGCAAGTGCCTATCAAGAACTTCATGTTGGCACAAACCCGTCAGAGCGACCTGGACCTGTTTATGCGTTTGTCCAAACGCACCGATATCGCCAGCCCGGATCAGGCGCCCTTAACGATTTTGGTTCCGGCGTTTGTGACCTCCGAACTTAAAACCGCGTTCCAGATCGGTTTTATGATATTCATCCCGTTTCTCATCATCGACCTAGTCGTCGCCAGTGTGTTGATGGCAATGGGGATGATGATGCTGTCACCGCTGATTATTTCATTGCCGTTCAAAATCATGTTGTTCGTACTGGTGGATGGTTGGGCCTTGATCATCGGCACGCTGGCCAGCAGTTTCGGGGGTGTATCGCCATGAGAAAAAGGAGCCTGCAATGACGCCAGAAGTTGCCGTCGATTTATTTCGCGACGCGTTATGGCTGACCACCATGATGGTGTCGGTATTGGTAGTCCCGAGCCTGATCGTCGGACTGCTGGTGGCTATGTTCCAGGCGGCGACCCAGATCAACGAACAAACCTTGAGCTTTCTCCCTCGCTTGCTGGTGATGTTGATCACGCTGATTGTCGCCGGACCTTGGTTGATTCGGGTGTTCATGGAGTACATCCAATCGCTGTACGGCAGCATTCCTACTGTGATTGGTTGACGACATGCCCTCTGTACTTGCCCTGACCGACACGCAGATCGGGACTTGGGTGGCGAGCTTTATGCTTCCGCTATTCCGGGTCGCGGCTGTGTTGATGACCATGCCGATTTTTGGCACGACGTTAGTGCCAGCGCGGGTGCGGTTATATTTCTCGCTGGCAATTACCGTCGTGATTGCGCCCAGCCTGCCACCCATGCCGCAAGTCCACGCGCTGGACCTCAGTGCGCTGCTGCTGATTGCGGAGCAGATCATCATCGGTGCCATGTTGGGCATGTCCCTTCAATTGTTTTTTCAGGCTTTCGTCATCGCCGGGCAAATTGTCTCGATCCAGATGGGTATGGGTTTTGCTTCAATGGTGGACCCCACTAACGGCGTTTCGGTAGCGGTTCTCGGGCAGTTTTTCAGCATGCTGGTCACCCTGCTGTTTCTTTCCATGAATGGTCATCTGGTGGTGTTCGAAGTCTTGGTGGAAAGTTTCACTACTTTGCCGGTTGGCAGCGGCCTTGACGTCGGACACCTCTGGGAGCTGGCCGGTCGTTTTGGCTGGGTATTAGGCGCGGGGTTGTTGCTGGTGCTGCCTGCCATTACCGCCTTGCTGATTGTCAGTGTTGCGTTTGGCGTCATGACCCGTGCGGCACCGCAGCTAAACATGTTCTCCATTGGCATTCCGCTGACTCTGGTTCTGGGGATGGTGATCCTGTGGATGACCCTAGGCGACATGCTTAATCAATTTCCGCCGCTAGTCGCCAACGCGCTGGAATTGTTACGCGGTCTGGTTAGGGCGCGCTGATATGGCTGAGAACGAGAATGGCCAGGACAAGACAGAAGACCCTACGGATAAGCGGGTCAGAGAATCCCGCGAAAAAGGCGAGACGGCCCGCTCAAAGGAGTTAAACACCTTAATCGTTACGATGGCTGGCGCAGGGAGCTTGCTGGTGTTCGGTGGCCAGATCGCACAAATGATGCTCAATCTGATGCGTACCAACTTCACTCTGTCGCGCGAAGTGATCATGGACGATCACTTCATGGGCTTATATTTTCTCAACGCTGGTAAAGCTGCGCTGGTCGCCATTCAGCCGTTGATGCTGGTGATGGTGTTAGCGGCAGTATTAGGCCCTATCACGCTGGGCGGCTGGATATTCTCGGGCAGTTCGATGGCGCCCAAGTTTAGCCGAATGAACCCGTTATCGGGCCTCAAACGGATGGTGTCGACTCATGCGTTGGTCGAGCTCCTGAAGTCCATTGCGAAATTTTCCATCACCCTGATGGTGGCGTTATTCGTGTTGGAGAAGGACAAGAACGACCTGATTTCTATCGCCCACGAACCTCTGGAGTCGGCCATTATCCACAGCATCGTATTGTTGGGCTGGAGTGCTCTATGGATGGCGTGCGGGTTGATTATTATTGCGGCGGTGGACGTTCCGTTTCAGATATACGAAGCCCACAAAAAACTGATGATGACCAAGCAGGAGATACGCGACGAACACAAGGACAGCGAAGGTCGACCTGAGGTCAAACAGCGAATTCGTCAGTTACAACGAGAAATGTCTCAGCGACGCATGCTGTCGTCAGTTCCCAAGGCGGATGTCATCATCACCAACCCGACCCACTACGCCGTGGCGCTGCAATATGATCCCGAGAAGGGCGGGGCGCCAATGTTACTGGCTAAAGGAAATGATTTTCTAGCGCTTAAAATCCGCGAAATTGCGGGTGAGCACAATATTCTGGTGCTTGAGTCAGCCGCCCTGGCACGCTCGATCTACTACTCTACCGAACTGGATCAGGAAATACCCGCCGGGCTGTACTTGGCGGTGGCGCAAGTGTTGGCCTACGTTTATCAAATCCGCCAATACCGCGCCGGTAAAGGCAAACGCCCCGATCCCCTCGGCGACCTGCCGATTCCGTCCGACCTTCAGCGCGACTCTTAGCACTGAGTACTCTCTCTCTCTGTGCCAGTCAGACATGCCTGCGAACTTCACCGCCAGGTAGATCTGGGTTTAAGCACTGGTCAATTGTAAGGGCTGGCGAGGGCTGGAATATGTCTCGCGGCCTCCGATAGCAGCTTGTTTTTCCCTGATTCCCAATAGTTGGAAAGCTTCTTGCAGTGCCCTTGCCATGGCGCGTTTGGCGTCAAAAGTTTGATTTAGCGGGCAGGAAAAGAATTGGTGGATCGCTCTCAATTAATCAACGCAGCGCGTAGCAACCTGGTTAGCATCGGTCGCGGCAACCTGGGTGTGCCGCTGCTGCTGTTGGTCATGTTGGCAATGATGATGTTGCCTGTCCCACCGTTCCTGCTCGACGTATTCTTCACGTTCAACATTGCGCTGTCGATCGTGGTTTTGTTGGTCTGCGTATACGCTCTGCGACCACTGGATTTCTCGGTATTTCCCACCATCCTGTTGGTGGCCACGCTATTGCGATTGGCGCTCAACGTCGCATCTACCCGCGTGGTCATGCTTCATGGTCAAGAGGGTCACGCTGCTGCCGGTAAGGTGATTCAAGCGTTTGGCGAGGTGGTAATCGGCGGTAACTATGTGGTTGGTATAGTGGTTTTCGCGATCCTGATGATCATCAACTTTGTCGTTGTGACAAAAGGTGCCGGGCGGATTTCCGAGGTGAGCGCGCGCTTCACCCTCGATGCTATGCCCGGTAAGCAGATGGCTATTGATGCCGACCTCAACGCCGGCTTGATTGATCAACCTCAAGCCAAGCATCGTCGTCTGGAAGTCGCCCAAGAAGCTGAGTTTTACGGTTCGATGGACGGCGCCAGCAAATTCGTACGCGGCGACGCCATTGCCGGTTTGATGATTCTGTTCATCAATTTAATTGGCGGTGTTGCAGTCGGTGTCTTCCAGCACAACATGTCTTTTGCTGATGCGGGTAAGGTTTACGCCCTGTTGACCATTGGTGACGGTTTGGTGGCGCAATTGCCGTCACTGCTTCTGTCAACGGCCGCCGCGATCATGGTGACCCGTGCTTCCGGATCGGAAGAGATGGGTAAGCTAATCAATCGGCAGATGTTCACCTCACCTAAAGCGTTAGCGGTGGCTGCCGGCTTGATCGTGGTAATGGGCTTGGTGCCGGGCATGCCGCACCTGTCGTTTATCAGTTTGGGCCTGATCGCCGGCGGTGCTGCCTACTTGGTGTGGAAGAAGCAGAACATGGTCAAGGTCAATGCCTTGATGGAGGTCCAGCGGCAACAGGAGCTGTTGCCTTCGCCGACGCGCGCGCAGGACTCCAAGGAGTTGGGTTGGGACGACGTTACGCCCATCGACATGATCGGTCTGGAAGTGGGGTATCGCCTGATTCCGTTAGTGGACCGTAATCAAGGTGGTCAGCTGCTGGCGCGAATCAAAGGTGTACGTAAGAAGCTCTCGCAAGAGTTGGGCTTCTTGATGCCCACTGTGCATATTCGCGACAACCTCGACCTGGCCCCCAGCGCCTACCGCTTGACATTGATGGGCGTGACCCTGGCCGAAGCTGAGATCTACCCGGACCGTGAACTGGCAATCAATCCTGGGCAAGTGTTCGGTACGCTCAACGGTATCACCGCCAAAGACCCTGCGTTTGGTCTGGAAGCAGTGTGGATCGAGGTCAGTCAGCGCAGCCAAGCGCAATCGTTGGGCTATACCGTGGTAGACGCTAGTACCGTGGTCGCGACCCACCTTAACCAGATTTTGTATAAACACTCCCATGAACTGATCGGCCATGAGGAAGTGCAGCAGTTGATGCAATTGCTGGCTAAAGGTTCGCCGAAATTGGCTGAAGAGCTGGTCCCGGGAATTTTGTCGCTTTCTGCGTTGCTCAAAGTGCTGCAAGCATTGTTGGCGGAACAGGTTCCTGTCAGGGATATCCGTAGCATCGCTGAAGCGATCGCCAATGCGGCCCCTCGGAGTCAAGATACCGCCGCGCTAGTGGCCGCCGTACGCATCGCGTTGTGCCGCGCAATCGTGCAAAGCATTGTAGGTACTGAGCCGCAGCTGCCTGTGATCACCCTTGAGCCAAGGTTGGAACAGATATTGCTCAATAGTCTTCAGAAGGCTGGTCAGGGGCAGGAAGAGGGTGTTCTTCTTGAGCCAAGCATGGCTGAAAAGCTCCAGCGGTCGTTGATAGACGCTGCACAACGCCAAGAGATGCAAGGGCAACCGGTGATTTTGTTGGTCGCAGGACCGGTTCGCGCAATGCTGTCACGGTTTGGACGGCTGGCTGTACCGAACATGCATGTGCTGGCGTATCAGGAAATTCCCGACAACAAACAAGTCACGATCGTCGCGACTGTCGGGCCAAACGGCTGAGGTAGTGAGTCATGCAAGTTAAGCGTTTTTTCGCCGCCGATATGCGTCAAGCCATGAAGCTGGTTCGTGATGAGCTGGGCGCTGACGCCGCCATCATTGGTAACCGCCGCATTGCGGGTGGCGTGGAGCTGACTGCTGCCTTGGATTACAAGCTTTCCGCACTGGCGCCACGTGTACCGAACATTGAGCTTGAAGACGAATTGCGTAAGACCCAGTCGCGCATTGTCTCTGCTCAGGCTGAGCTGGGTAACCGTGGTGACAATGATTCGTTGATCAACCGCCATTTGTTTACCGGCGCATCCTCGGATTCTGGCGAGACGCACATAGAACCGACCTTCGAAGAGCCTCGACGCGCTACTGCGGCACCGATGGCAAGCGCTGCCAGCGAGCCGATGATCGGGCTACAAGCTTATGAGTCGATGCGTTCAGAGCTGAACGGCCTGCGTGAATTGCTCGAAGTGCAGCTTGGTTCGCTGGCTTGGAATCAGCTTCAAGGCAGTCGGCCGCAGCAGGCCAACCTGTGGCGTCGCCTGCAACGCATTGGTTTGTCGGGTCCGCTGTCGCGGGACTTGCTGGCGATGACCACTGACATTGAAGAGCCGCGTCAAGCTTGGCGCATGTTGTTGGCGCACCTGGCGCGGATGATTGTGACCCCGGATGTAGAGCCGCTGGAAGAAGGTGGTGTGATCGCCATGGTAGGCCCGGCTGGTATGGGCAAGACCACGACCCTGGCGAAACTGGCCGCACGCTATGTTTTGAAATACGGTCCTCAGAACATTGCATTGGTGAGCATGGATAGCTACCGGATTGGTGCTCAGGAACAGCTTAAAACCCTGGGTCGGATCCTCAATGTGTCGGTGACTCATATTGACCCTGGCCAGTCGTTGGGCCAAGCGTTGGAACCACTATTGCGCAAGCGAGTGGTGTTGATTGATACCGCCGGCCTGCAAGCCAGCGATCCAGCCCTGCGTATGCAGCTGGAAAGTCTTGCGGGTCGGGGTATCAAAGCACGTAATTATCTGGTGTTAGCAACTACCAGTCAGAAGCAAGTTCTAACTGCTGCATACCATAGCTACAAACGCTGTGGGCTGGCGGGCTGCATCCTCACCAAGCTGGACGAAACTGCCAGTCTGGGAGAGGTGTTGAGTTTGGCGATAAGTCATGAGTTACCAGTGGCTTATCTCACGGATGGACCGCGTATACCGGACGACTTGCATTTGCCGCGTAGGCACCAGCTGGTCAGTCGTGCGGTCAGCGTGCAAATGCAGGAAGAACCAAGCGAAGAAGCTATGGCGGATATGTTCGCGGATCTTTATCACAGCCCGAACAAGCGGGTTGGGTAAGGCAAGACATTGGAATGTACCTGCATCAAGGGGCGCCGACGTTGTTCCTACAACGCAAGCGCAATCGTTGATGTGGCCTCGGTCTAAGCAAGTCAAGGTAAAGAACTAAAATGGGTAGCATGCATCCCGTACAGGTCATCGCAGTAACCGGCGGCAAGGGTGGCGTTGGCAAGACAAACGTTTCAGTGAATCTATCACTGGCGCTGGCAGAGCTTGGCCGCCGTGTCATGTTGCTGGACGCCGATTTAGGTCTGGCAAACGTCGATGTCTTGCTGGGTCTTACCCCCAAACGGACGCTGGCCGACGTGATTGAGGGGCGTTGCGAGCTGCGTGATGTGTTGCTCCAAGGTCCTGGCGGGATTCGTATCGTGCCAGCGGCTTCAGGCACTCAAAGCATGGTTCACCTGACGCCTGCGCAACACGCCGGGCTGATTCAGGCGTTCAGCGATATTGGCGACAACCTCGACGTACTAGTGATTGATACAGCAGCCGGTATTGGCGAGTCAGTGGTAAGTTTCGTGCGCGCAGCTCAAGAAGTGCTGCTAGTGGTGTGCGATGAGCCAACGTCTATTACTGACGCCTACGCATTGATCAAGCTGCTGAACCGCGACTACGGCATGAATCGGTTCCGAGTGTTGGCCAACATGGCACAAAGCCCTCAGGAAGGCCGCAATTTGTTCGCCAAGTTGACCAAGGTCACAGATCGCTTTCTCGACGTTGCCTTACAATACGTCGGCGCGGTGCCCTACGACGAGTGCGTACGCAAGGCCGTGCAAAAGCAACGGGCAGTTTACGAGGCTTTTCCACGTTCCAAATGCTCCTTGGCTTTCAAGGCCATCGCGCAGAAAGTCGATTCCTGGCCGTTGCCAGCCAATCCGCGTGGACATCTTGAGTTTTTCGTTGAACGGCTCGTACATCAGACGAGTGCAGGACCGGTCCTATGACAGCCAGCGGCTATCGCATGTACAGCAAGGCGTCCAAGGACTCCCAGTACGAGCTGATCGAGCGGTATGCGCCGCTGGTGAAACGTATCGCCTATCACTTGCTGGCCCGTTTGCCAGCCAGTGTACAAGTTGAAGACCTGATCCAGGCCGGCATGATTGGTTTGCTTGAAGTTTCGACCAAATATGACGCCACCAAAGGCGCAAGTTTCGAGACTTATGCCGGGATTCGTATCCGTGGCGCCATGCTCGATGAAGTGCGAAAGGGCGATTGGGCCCCGCGTTCAGTGCACCGCAATACGCGCATGGTCAGTGACGCGATTAGATCAATTGAAGCTAAAACAGGTCGTGACGCTAAAGATCACGAAGTTGCGGCCGAACTCCAATTGAGTCTTGATGATTATTACGGGATTTTGAACGATACCTTGGGCAGTCGATTGTTCAGTTTCGACGACCTTTTACAGGACGGCGAACACGAAGGGCTGCACGAGGATGGCGCAAGCGCTCAGCTTGAGCCATCACGCGATCTGGAGGATGAACGCTTCCAGGCCGCGTTAGCGGATGCCATAGCCAATTTGCCGGAGCGTGAGCGTCTGGTGTTGGCGCTGTACTACGACGAAGAGCTTAACCTCAAAGAAATTGGTGAGGTATTGGGGGTTAGCGAATCGCGGGTCAGTCAGTTACACAGCCAGTGCGCAGCTCGTTTGCGAGGGCGTTTGGGAGAATGGCGAGCGCGTTGATGGGCAAAGCGTGACCCCTATTGGTCGCGGATTGTCCGTAAGCCGGCTGTGCAAAGCGTTGCGTGCGAAGCATAAGACTAGGCGGAAGCCGGTCAGAAAGTCCCTTGGGCCTTTCTGTGCCGATTCCGGCGTGTTGATTTACCAAGCCCGTCGTCGTTTTCGTGCAGCCCAGGTGTGCTGTGCCGGTTTTGATTGAACAGCGTATTCAGGTGCTGAATGCGTTAAAGACTGCTTGGAGGTCGACTTGGACAAAAACATGAAAATCCTCATCGTTGATGACTTCTCAACGATGCGGCGGATCATTAAAAACTTGTTGCGTGACCTTGGGTTCACCAACACGGCAGAAGCGGACGACGGGACTACTGCGTTGCCGATGCTGCAAAGCGGTAACTTCGACTTTCTGGTGACTGACTGGAATATGCCTGGCATGTCCGGTATCGATTTGTTGCGCCACGTACGCGCAGATGATCGTCTCAAACACTTGCCAGTATTGATGGTGACGGCCGAGGCCAAACGTGACCAAATTATCGAAGCCGCTCAGGCTGGTGTTAATGGTTATGTGGTCAAGCCCTTCACGGCCCAAGTGCTGAAAGAAAAGATCGAAAAGATCTTCGAGCGCGTCAATAGCTGATGTCCGCCGCGGGGGCTCTATGGAGCACACAGATTCAACCGAGGCCGACTTCGAGTCGACCCTGAAGAAACATGCACACGAGTTGGTCGAAAGCCTTGAAAAAGGGCGCTTTGGCGACGCGGTACAAATTATTCACGAGCTAAACCAGACACGTGACCGGGGCCTGTATCAGGAAGTCGGCAAACTGACCCGTGAGCTGCACAATGCGATCGTCAATTTTCAAATTGACCCGAACATGCCGCAAGCCAAAGAAGTTTCTCAGATTACTGATGCTACTGATCGTCTGTCTTATGTGGTCCGGCTGACTGAAAATGCGGCTAACCGCACAATGGATCTGGTAGAAGAAAGCACGCCACTGATGAGCGGGCTGAGTACTGAAGCCAGTGCCTTGAGTGAGGATTGGGCGCGTTTTATGCGTCGCGAAGTCGGTGCCGAAGAGTTTCGCGAACTGGCTCGACGTGTCGAGGGTTTCTTGGCGCGTACCGAGAAAGACAGCCGCGAAGTCTCCGCCCACCTCAACGATATTTTGCTGGCTCAAGACTTCCAGGACCTCACCGGTCAGGTGATCAAGCGCGTTACGCAACTGGTTACGGAAGTGGAAAGCAACTTGCTCAAACTGGTGCTGATGGCCAGCCAAGTCGATCGCTTTGCAGGGATCGAACATGACCATCAATCGATCCGTACAGAACAAGATCAAGAAAAAAATCTGTCTCAGGGTGAAGGTCCGCAGATTCATGCCGATAAGCGTGAAGACGTTGTATCCGGTCAGGATGATGTTGACGATCTGCTATCCAGCCTGGGCTTCTAGGTCGATTGATTGAATTTTTAGGGAGCACCCAATGAGCTTCGGCGCCGATGAAGAGATCCTTCAGGATTTTCTGGTAGAGGCCGGCGAAATTCTCGAGCAATTGTCCGAGCAACTGGTCGAGCTGGAAAGCCGTCCTGATGATGCGGAGTTGCTCAATGCGATTTTTCGCGGTTTTCACACTGTAAAAGGGGGCGCCGGCTTCCTCCAACTCCATGAGTTGGTGGAGTGCTGCCACATCGCCGAGAACGTCTTCGATATCCTGCGTAAGGGCGAGCGTCGCGTCGACTCGGAATTGATGGACGTAGTTTTGGAGGCGTTGGATGCAGTCAACGCGATGTTCACCGAAGTGCGTGAACGTACCGATGTGACCCCGGCCACTCCAGAATTGCTCGCCGCATTGGCACGTCTGGCTGAGCCGGTCGCCAAAGCAAGTATTGCCGCCGTGCCAGTCAGTGTTGAGCCGACACCGGCCGACACCCCTGTGGACATCACCGATACCGAATTCGAACAATTGCTCGATTCGCTCAATGCGGTCAAAGCGCAAGCGGAAGCCTCGGCATCAGTTCCAACAGTGGCGGTTCCGGTCGCAGCGTATGCCGGTGGTTCTGCTGCCAGCGACGAGATCAGCGACGCTGAATTTGATTCGCTGCTCGATCAGTTGCATGGCAAAGGCAAGTTTGCCGCCGATGCAAAACCTATCACGCCTGTGGCTATGGTCGCCGCCCCCGTTAGCAATGACATAAGCGACGACGAGTTCGAAGCGTTGCTCGATCAGTTGCATGGCAAGGGGGCGTTCGCTGCAGATGCACTGGCAGTCACGGCACCGGCAGCCGTCGCTGCGCCAAACAAAGCGCCCGGTGGCGATCAGATTTCCGATCACGAATTCGAGTCACTGCTGGACGAGCTGCATGGCAAGGGCAAGTTCGAGCCTGAAGCGGTCGCGAAGATCGCCGCATCGACGCCCGCCGCTGCCCCCGTGCCCGTCGCTGCTCCTGTCGCGCATGTGCCCGAGCCTGTCAGGGCAGTCGCTGCCCCGGCCAAAGCCGCGCCGGAAAAACCTGCAGCCTCTGAAGCTGAAACCACCGTGCGAGTCGATACCGCACGCCTCGACGAAATCATGAACATGGTGGGCGAGCTGGTATTGGTGCGTAACCGCTTGGTTCGTTTGGGCCTCAATAGTGGCGATGAAGCCATGTCCAAGGCAGTGTCGAACCTGGACGTGGTTACCGCAGATTTGCAGACCGCGGTGATGAAAACGCGGATGCAGCCGATCAAAAAAGTTTTCGGACGCTTCCCGCGGTTGGTCCGAGATCTTGCGCGTCAGTTGAAGAAAGAAATCAACCTGGAACTGGTGGGCGAAGAAACCGATCTGGACAAGAACCTGGTTGAGGCGCTTGCAGACCCGTTGGTCCACTTGGTGCGCAACGCGGTCGATCATGGTATCGAGTCCCCGGAGGAGCGAGAGGCGTCGGGTAAGGCGCGTTGCGGTCGCGTGATTCTTTCGGCGGAACAAGAAGGCGACCATATCCTGCTGTCGATTTCCGATGACGGCAAAGGTATGGACCCTGGTGTTTTGCGTGCCATCGCCGTGAAGCGTGGCGTGATGGACAAAGATGCCGCTGACCGCTTGAGCGACACCGACTGCTACAACTTGATTTTCGCGCCGGGTTTTTCGACCAAAACCGAGATTTCCGACGTGTCAGGGCGTGGTGTGGGCATGGACGTGGTGAAAACCAAAATCGCCCAGCTCAATGGTTCGATCAATATCTACTCGACCAAGGGCCAAGGTTCGAAAATCGTCATCAAGGTGCCGTTGACCTTGGCGATTATGCCGACCCTGATGGTGATGTTGGGCAACCAGGCATTCGCTTTTCCATTGGTCAACGTCAACGAGATTTTCCATCTCGACTTGTCGCGAACCAATGTCGTCGATGGCCAGGAAGTGGTCATCGTTCGTGAAAAAGCCTTGCCGTTGTTCTACCTCAAACGCTGGCTCGTCGCTTCGGCTGCCCATGAAGAACAACGGGAAGGTCATGTCGTGATTCTCTCCGTGGGTACTCAGCGCATCGGCTTCGTTGTCGATCAGCTGGTGGGCCAGGAGGAAGTGGTGATCAAGCCGCTGGGCAAAATGCTACAGGGAACGCCGGGCATGTCGGGCGCCACCATTACCGGTGATGGGCGGATTGCCTTGATTCTCGATGTACCGAGCATGCTCAAGCGCTACGCCGCTCGGCGTATTTGATTCTGGGTTTGCGGGTGGTGATAAACGCCCGCAATACCCTACGGAGTGTTTATGGTAGTTAAAGTGCTTGTGGTGGACGATTCTGGTTTTTTCCGCCGCCGCGTCTCGGAAATTCTTTCTGCTGATCCCAATATTCAGGTTGTCGGTACTGCAACTAACGGCAAGGAAGCAATCGAACAAGCGCTGGTGCTCAAGCCTGACGTGATAACCATGGACTACGAGATGCCAATGATGGACGGCATCACGGCCGTGCGACACATCATGCAGCGCATTCCGACACCAGTCCTGATGTTTTCCTCGCTGACCCATGAGGGCGCTCGCGTCACCCTGGACGCGCTGGATGCGGGTGCGGTTGATTTTCTGCCAAAGAACTTCGAAGACATCTCGCGCAATCCAGAGAAGGTCAAACAACTGCTGTGCGAAAAGATCCACACTCTGTCGCGCAGTCGGTTTAATGGCTATAGCTCACCGACCCCGCCAACCGCTGGGTCGGCTGTTTCATCGTCGTCCGGCTCAACCTCAACGGCCAGCGGTTTCAGTAACGCATCCGCTGCCCCTCGTAGCGTGCAGGCTAGGGCGGTAACTCCTCACACGCCTGCGGCTCATTATTCACCTGCCCCCAAGCGCAAAGCCTACAAGTTGGTGGCCATTGGTACGTCAACCGGTGGTCCCGTGGCGTTGCAGCGTGTGCTGACGCAATTGCCGGCGAACTTCCCGGCACCGATCGTATTGATTCAACACATGCCCGCAGCATTCACCAAGGCGTTTGCCGAGCGTTTAGACAAGCTGTGCCAGATCAGCGTGAAAGAAGCAGAAGACGGGGATATTTTGCGCCCTGGGCTGGCTTTATTAGCGCCTGGTGGCAAGCAGATGATGATTGATGGCCGTGGCGCGGTAAAGATTCTGCCCGGCGATGAGCGTCTGAACTACAAGCCGTGTGTCGATATCACCTTCGGTTCTGCAGCCAAATCCTACGGAGACAAAGTGCTGGCGGTGGTCCTCACGGGTATGGGCGCTGACGGTCGTGAAGGCGCTCGGCTGCTCAAGCAAGGTGGTAGCCATATCTGGGCGCAGGACGAGGCGAGTTGTGTGATTTATGGCATGCCAATGGCCATCGTCAAAGCTAACCTCGCCGATGCGGTGTACGGTTTGGATGAAATTGGCAAGCACCTCGTTGAGGCGTGCATCTGATGGATGTACTGAGTCTTATTGGTCTCATCCTTGCTTTTGTCGCGATCATCGGCGGTAACTTCCTCGAAGGCGGCCACCTGAGTGCATTGCTCAACGGTCCAGCAGCCCTGATTGTGTTAGGCGGCACCATGGCAGCGGCATTGTTGCAGGCGCCAATGAGTGCGTTCATGCGCGCAATCCAAATTGTCGGCTGGATTCTGTTTCCGCCACGGATTGATTTATCTGGCGGTATTGATCGCGTCGTCAACTGGAGCCTAACCGCACGCAAGGAAGGCTTGCTGGGGCTGGAATCCATCGCCGACTCAGAGCCGGATCAGTACGCGCGCAAAGGCCTGCAGTTGCTGGTTGACGGTGCTGAGCCCGAAGCGATCCGGAGCATTCTGGAGGTGGATTTCATCACTCAGGAAACCCGTGATATCCAGGCCGCCAAGGTATTTGAAAGTATGGGCGGCTACGCGCCGACCATCGGCATTATTGGCGCGGTTATGGGCCTGATCCATGTGATGGGTAACTTGGCTGATCCAAGCCAATTGGGTAACGGTATTGCAGTGGCCTTCGTCGCCACGATTTACGGCGTGGCCTCGGCCAACTTGATCCTTCTACCGGTTGCCAACAAGCTTAAAGCGATTGCTATTCGCCAGTCACGGTACCGTGAAATGTTGCTTGAAGGCATTTTGTCTATTGCCGAAGGTGAAAACCCGCGTTCGATCGAATTGAAGCTGCAAGGCTTCATGGAGTGATGGATTAGCCATGGCCCGTCGGCGTCGAGTTGAAGAGCACGATAATCATGAACGTTGGCTGGTGTCCTACGCGGACTTCATCACCTTGCTGTTTGCGTTTTTTGTGGTCATGTATTCGATATCTTCACTTAACGAAGGCAAATACAAGGTGCTGTCACAGGCGCTAATCGGCGCATTTAATGAGCCTGATCGCAGCCTCAAGCCAATTCCTGTTGGCGACCAAAAACCACTGACGATCACGCCCTCCTTGCCACTGATCAAAGACAGCGAGGAGGTCGACGCCGGCCTTGCTCAGAGTTCTATTACACCCTTGCAAACCATTGCCAACGACGTGCGCGACGGTTTTGGTGACCTGATCAAATCAAATCAGATGACCGTCAGGGGCAACGAGTTGTGGATCGAGATCGAGCTCAATTCCAGTATGTTGTTCGGCAGCGGTGATGCGATGCCCAGTGACGCAGCGTTCAATATCATCGAAAAAGTTGCGAAGATCATCAGCCCGTTTGACAACCCGATACATGTCGAAGGCTTCACCGATGACCAGCCGATCCGAACCGCTCAGTACCCAACGAACTGGGAGTTGTCGTCCGCCCGAGCAGCTAGCATCGTTCGCATGCTGGCGATTGACGGGATCAATCCGGCTCGTATGGCTTCGGTCGGCTACGGAGAGTTTCAGCCGGTGGCGTCCAACACCACCGCTGAAGGACGTGCCCACAATCGTCGGGTGGTTTTGGTTATTTCCCGCAATCTGGAAGTTCGTCGCAGCCTCACCGGCTCTGGCAGCGCCAATGCCAAGCCCGACGCGGCACTGAGGCGTGCTGGCACACAAACTGCAAAGCCCCGAATAACACCGCCGGTACGCGCGAACGCCGTCAATTCTCCGCCGCCCGCCTTATAGTCAATTCTCGGTAGGGTCAATGGAATGCCGGGAGGAAAAAGCACCATGAGAGTTTGGGCAGTAGCCAATCAAAAGGGTGGCGTCGGTAAGACCACTTCTTCAATCGCTTTAGCGGGTTTACTGGCTGAGGCGGGTAAGCGCGTGGTTGTTGTAGATCTTGATCCCCATGGCTCCATGACCAGCTACTTCGGACACAATCCGGACACGCTCGAGCACAGTGCTTACGATCTGTTTTTACACAAGGGGTTGGTGCCGGACGGCTTGCCCGGTCAACTGCTGCTACCTACCAGCGATAACAATATCTCATTGATGCCGTCGAGCACTGCCCTAGCGGTGCTTGAACGCCAATCACCGGGCCAAAGTGGTTTGGGCCTGGTGATCGCCAAAAGCTTGGCGCAACTCTGGCAAGATTTTGATTACGCGATCATCGATAGTCCGCCGCTGCTGGGTGTGTTGATGGTCAATGCTCTTGCGGCCAGTCAGCAATTAGTGATTCCAGTGCAAACCGAGTTCCTCGCCGTTAAAGGCTTGGAGCGGATGGTTAACACCTTGGCAATGATTAACCGATCACGCAAAGTCGCGCTGCCTTACACCATCGTCCCGACATTGTTTGATCGCCGCACTCAGGCGTCCATGGGCACGCTAAAAGTGCTGCGCGACAGCTACCCGGAACATATCTGGAAAGCCTATGTGCCGATTGATACCCGACTGCGTGATGCCAGCAGGGTGGGCTTGACCCCTTCGCAGTTCGACAATAAGAGTCGGGCCGTGCTGGCGTATCGAGCGCTGCTCAGAGATTTGCTGTCCCAACAACTTGTCGCGCAGGTCGCCTGAGGTGCGTATGGCTCAGTTGCCGACACATTCAAGTCGGATGCCGGCACGGCCGATAAACCATAAAGGTAATATTTTCGGATCTGAGTCATGAACCGCCCTGTCGATATCGCAACACGGCCACAACTGGCGCTGCAGTCTTATTTGGATGCGTTGCTTCAAGACGCCACTGAAGAGCTGACGGTCAGTTCCGGCCTGGATGAGTTCCAGGCTGCGGTGCTCGAAGAGCAAGCTCGTGATGCGGTGGTTAGCGCGGCGTTGGCGGCGGTTGTCGTTGCCGTGCCTGTGCCGAGCGTGGTTCATGAGGTGGCGTTGCCCGCACCTGTGGCGCTTGTGCCCAAGGTGATCGAAGCGAAGCCAGTTGTTGAGCGTTCGGTGACCATGTTCAACTCCGCAGTGGACGTCTCTCTCCCTTCGGGTCACGGCACACCACCTGCGCTGGCCAAAGACGACCGCCCCGCGTGGGCTGCCGAGCCCTTCGAATGCTTGTTGTTCGATGTTGCCGGCTTGACACTGGCCGTGCCGTTAGTGTGCTTGGGCTCGATCTATTCCTTGGCCGGGGCTGAGCTAACACCATTGTTTGGCCAGCCGGACTGGTTTCTGGGGATCTTGCCCAGCCAAAGCGGCAACTTGAAGGTACTCGACACCGCGCGCTGGGTAATGCCGGACCGCTATCGCGATGATTTCCGCCAGGGCTTGCAATACGTTATTTCTGTTCAGGGTTATGAGTGGGGGTTGGCCGTGCATCACGTTAGCCGCTCGATACGCCTGGACCCCAACGAAATAAAATGGCGCAGCCAGCGTGGCCAACGCCCTTGGTTGGCGGGCACAGTGATTGAACACATGTGCGCATTGTTGGATGTTTCCGAATTGGCCGAGCTGATAGCCAGTGGCGCGGTCAAGCAAATGGGCGTTATAAAATAATCATAGGGCGGCGCTCAGTGCCGTCTGTACAGCAAACACTTGAGGGGTTAGGGGTATGAATAAGTCGTCAGCACAAGGTTCCGAAGATCCTATCCTGCAGTGGGTTACGTTCCGCTTGGATAACGAGTCGTATGGCATCAACGTGATGCAGGTTCAGGAAGTGCTGCGTTATACCGAAATCGCACCGGTTCCGGGAGCACCAAGCTATGTGCTGGGTATCATCAACCTGCGCGGTAACGTGGTGACCGTGATCGATACCCGCCAGCGTTTCGGTCTGGCCCCGGTTGAAGTCAGCGACAACACCCGCGTCGTGATCATCGAAGCGGACAAACAAGTGGTCGGGATTCTGGTCGACAGTGTGGCGGAAGTGGTCTATCTGCGTCAGTCTGAAGTCGAAACCGCACCAAACGTAGGAAATGACGAGTCCGCCAAGTTTATCCAGGGCGTATGCAACAAGAACGGTGAGCTGCTGATCCTTGTTGAGCTGGACAAAATGATGTCGGAAGAAGAGTGGTCGGACCTGGAGAACATCTGATTGATTCTTGAGGCAGCTGTTATTTTCCTGGGCATCCTTTGGGTGCTCTCGTTGGTGTTGTTCTTGTCCGACGCCAAGCGCCAGCGGTTATTGCTGACGCAGCAGGCCGAGGGCGACGCGGTGCGAGATCAACGCATCCGAGACTTAGGCAGACGTCTGGATAATTACCAGAGCGGCACCGTTCGTATGGGTGAAGACTTGCATGAATTGCGCTCAATCGTAGCGCCGTTACCGGACAAGTTGAGCCAACTTGAGCAGCGTGATCCGTCCACGTTGTCCTTCGCCCAAGCTGCCCGTTTGGTCGGCATGGGTGCCAGCGTCGACGAACTGACCCAATCCTGCGGATTGACTCAGGCGGAAGCTCAGTTGATGAGCAAAATGCACGAGGCGCCGCGGCGCGGGTAGGGCACACCTTTACGGCCTAGAAAGCTTCGAATTCTTCTGCAAAAAATACTTTTCAAGTGCTTGCCATCGCCATACGCGATGGCAAGCTCGTCAATGCCTGATATACGCGCTAAATCCCCGCTTTTAGTATCCCTCTCACATGAATGCTCATTCAGTACCGCTGAAGCTGAGTGATTCCGCAAAAACAATAAGTCGATCACGACGAGAGAATGCGATGAAAACCATGACCGCGAGACCGATTGCAGCACCCTCTGCTACGACGGGCGTTAACAGCCTTACACAAGGTGAACGTTACCTGACGCTGGGAGGCTCTTGGGCCGCTTGGTTGTTCGACGCGCTGGACGCCACGGTGTTTGGCTTTGTCCTGCTGGCCGTGGCGAAAAGTTTTTCGGTCGGTATGGGTGATGTCGTTTCCACCGTTGCCTGGTTCCTGCTGGCGACCGGGATTGGTGGCTTTTTCCTGGGTAACCTTGCTGACAAGATAGGCCGAAAAAAAACCATGTTGTTGTCGGTGTTTGTATACGGTACTGGAACCCTGCTCTGTGGTTACGCCGACAGCTTATGGCAACTTAACGTCTGCCGCTTTTGTGTCGGTATCGCCGTAGGCGGCCTGTGGTCCGCCGCTGCGGCACTGGTATCGGAAATCTGGCCGCCGGCCGGACGGGCCAAGGCCTTCGCGGTGATGCAAACCGGTTGGTCGGGCGGTGGTCTGCTGGCAGCAATATTCGCCTGGACCTTTCTGAAGACCAACGATCCGGAGTCATGGCGCTCGCTGTTCATTTACGCCTCGATCCCAGCCTATTTCACGCTGGTATTCATCATGCTCTTCGTCAAAGAGTCGCCTGTCTGGCTGGCCAATCGCGAATTCATGAGTAAGAACGCCAGCAAAGGCCGGTTGATGGAAATTTTCACCCCGCAATACCTGAAAATGACCCTGCTGGGCTTAAGCATTTCGGTGCTGGGTATGTATGGCTATTGGATCATCATGACCTTTATGCCGGCCTATCTGCAGAACATCCTCAACGTGCGTATTGATCAAGCGCCGGTGTTTGTGATCTGGATCGGCATCGGCGCGACTATTGGTTACCTGGCGTATGGCTATTTGGCCGAAGCAATTGGCCGACGTCTTTCATTTGCGATCTTTTTCGCGGGCATGGCGATCATGGTGCCGGTGTTTGCCTACTCGGCGACGCTGATGCCATTGACCGACGGCAAACTGCTGTTCACCACCCAGAACGTAATCACCCTCGGCTCCCTGGCCGCATTACTGGGCTTCTTCACTGGCTACTTCAGCGGCTTCGGCTCGTGGTACTCGGAACTGTTCCCGACCAGCATTCGCTCCACCGCGTCAGGTTTTTGCTTCAACTTCGGTCGTGTCGGCGCCATTGCCGGGATCAAGTTGGTGCCTATTTTGATCCCGCTTGTGGGCTTCACCGCGACCATTTCTCTGGCCTCTGTTTCTTATGCGATCGCCGCCGTCATGGTGTTCACGCTTCAGGAAACCAAGGGCGCTCAACTGACCAGCGGAAACTGACTTCTAGAAAAGGACTGAACCATGAAAAATTTTCGTATCGGCCAAATCGTTCCAAGCTCCAACACCACCATGGAAACCGAAATCCCGGCGATGCTGACCTCGCGTTATTCGTTATTCCCAGAGGAGCATTTCACCTTTCACTCCGCGCGCATGCGAATGATGAATGTGAGCCCTGAAGAGCTTAAAAGAATGGACGTCGACAGCGATCGCTGTGCCCTGGAACTGAGCGATGCTCGGGTCGACGTCATGGCTTATGCCTGCCTGGTAGCGATCATGTGCCAAGGCGCCGGTTATCACAAAGTGTCCCAGGCACGTCTGAGCGAAACCGTTAAGAGCAACAATGCGCCGACTCCGGTGCTGAGTTCGGCCGGCGCGCTGATCGACAGTTTGAATGTGCTGGGCTACAAAAAAGTCGCACTGATCACCCCTTACATGAAGCCGCTTACCCAACAAGTGATCGACTACATTGAAGCCGCCGGGATTGAAGTCACCGATTCGATCAGTTTGGAAGTCTCCGACAACCTCGCGGTAGGTCGTTTGGACCCGATGGATCTGGTGGCGCACGCCGACCGCCTGAACATCGGCCAAGCGGACGGCGTGGTGCTTTCGGCCTGTGTGCAAATGCCATCGCTGGCGGCTATCCAGGTGGTTCAAGACCGTATCGACATGCCGGTGCTGTCGGCGTCAGTCGCCACCGTTTACCAGATACTGAAAACCCTGGGCCTCAAAGCCCAAGTGCCAAACGCGGGTTATCTGCTTTCAGGCGCGTTCTGATACAGACGTAAAGGGGTACCATCGGCGCAGTCCAAACAGTTGAGCCTGCTGGCCCCCATGAAACTTGATCCCGTATCGTTACGCCTGTTTGTCAGTGTCATTGAAGAAGGCACGATTGCCGCCGCCGCCAAGCGCGAACACATCGCGGCAGCGGCGGTCAGCAAACGCTTGAGTGAGCTGGAAGAGCTGCTCAATTCGCAGTTGCTGGTACGCACCAACAAGGGCATCACCCCGACGGCCGCAGGCATTTCTTTGCTGTACATGGCCCGTAGCGTGCTCAACAACCTGAATGAGATCGTCGTGCAGATGCACGATTATTCCCACGGTCGACGCGGCTCTATCCATGTGCTCGCCAACATCTCGGCCATCACTCAGTTCATGCCCTCGCTGCTAAAGTCTTTCATGGACCTTTATCCGCAGATTCAGATCACCCTGGAAGAAAAGCAAAGTCTGGCGATTACCAAGGGCATCGCGGAAAACCTTGCGGACATTGGGGTATTCACCCGATTACCGCATGGCTCGGACGTCGAGGTGTATCCGTTCCGCACGGATCAGTTGGTATTGCTGGTGCCCGATGGTCATCCTTTGGCCGCCCGCGACAGCGTGACCTTCGCCGACACCCTTGATTATGAATATGTGGCGTTACGTAGCGGCACCCATTTAAATTTTCAGATGATCAAAGCGGCCAGCGATGCAGGCAGATCGCTCAAGCTGCGCATGGAGGTGTCCAGTTACGACGCCTTGTGCTTGATGGTTCAAGCGGGAATCGGGATCGGCATATTGCCTCAGGGCAGCGTCGATATTTATGCCATTGAACATGCAAAAACCCTCGCGCTGGACGAGCCCTGGGCCACCCGTGAACTGATTATGTGTGTGCGTTCTCGGGAGGCGTTGTCGGTCACTGCGCGGTTGCTGTTTGATCATATGCTGGCGTCGGAGACCTGAAAAATCTTACGCAGAAAATGTGTGCCCCCGATTTTTTGGAAGCCAACTCATGGGCGAAGAGATCAATGCGGTTTGTCAGGCGGTCGGCGTGATGTCTCGCTCCACCGGCTCGGCGTCCGGGTCACGGCCCTCCGGAAACTTACCTTTCAAGTGCCAAGCGAACGCGATTATTTCGGCGATGGTGCGGTACAGCACCTCCGGGATGCTGTCGCCTAATTCCATGCGGGCGAGCAGTTTGACCAGCTCGGCGTTTTCGTAGATAGGGACGTTGTATTCCCGGGCGATGGCCAGGATCGTCTCCGCCAATTCGTCATCGCCTTTGGCTGTGAGGGTCGGTGCTTGTTGCCCGTTGTAGCTGAGGGCGATGGCCTGACGCGGGTGGTGTTCGGATTGGGTCATCAGGCGGTCTCGTCGATCCAGCGTTGTTCAAGGGCGGTGCGCGGGCCTTGCGGCGGCGTACCGCGATGGCAGGCCAACTCGCTGACATCGATGCCCGATGCCACCAGACGTTCGCGCAGGTAACCCAATTCACTCGCGATCAGCTCGGCACTTTCTGAACGCTCGGCCCAAAGCTGGCTGGACAGACTGCCACGTACCAGCTGTACCTGAACCTGCAACGGCCCCAGCGGCTCTAAATCAAATGCTAATTCAACCCGCCATAGCTTCGCTTTCGCGGGCTTGCTCGGGTTGTCGTATTTCTCAGCAGCCTCATCCTGATCCGATGTTTCTTCACGCTGGACTTTGACCTGTAGCGGCACGATGTCTTGCAGATTACGCATCGGGACTTCCAATTGCCAGGTGGTCAGCAGGCTGCCGTCCGCGGTAGTTCGGGTCTGTTCAAGTCCAGACAATTGGTGACTTTGCAGGCGGGAGATGGCTGCCGCCGCGAGCTTCAGGATGGTCTCCAGGTCTTGCGCGTTTTCAGACCCTAAGTAACGCGAAGGGATAGGAAAACTACTGGGGTGCTGTGGGCGTGCGCCGACTAAGCCAAGTGTGCCTAGCGCGTTGCGGATAAAGCTCGGCATAACCCGAGCCATGGTATTGGCGGCCGCTGCGGCGTCGTAATCGGTGTTGTCTGGGACATTCGCAATGATCTGCGAAATCAGCCGCAGTAGATTGGCTTTCAGGTCTGGACCGGCCGCCACGGCTCGGCTGCCCAGGAGATTGGCTTCAAGAAATACACCGCTGCCATTCAACGCTTGCGCAACAACTTTGGGGTCGCTCAATTGCTGAATATTGGGAAGGTTGGCCAATAACGTATTGATACTCGCCTGCAAGGCCGGTGGCAGGCTTTGATTTTGCTGGACGTTTTGCAGCACCTTAAACAAGCCGTCTAGCGACCCTTGGCGGCTTTGCTGAGTACTGAGCTGCTGGGACACTGCCATCTGATCCAGACGTGAGCTCAATTGCACGAAACTCAGGGACTGCGGACCTTGTACCTGTGCGTTGAGCTGGCTGCCAACCGCCAACGGCTGAGGGCTGTCAATCGTCAGGCTAGTGCCAGCGAGTACGGTGTTGATCAAGGTGATGATGGTGCGAAACAGCGCAGGCTGGCCAAGGGCGGGGGGCAATGCCTGGCTGCTCTGTACGGTGCCTTGCAGCAAGGTGCCGACCGGTAGTTGTTTGGTGTCGATTGCCAACAAACTGGCAACTGCCGAATTCAAGCTCTGTTGCACGGTAATTGCCAGGCTGCTGGGCGTGGGTTGCGACACCAATAAATTGGAGCCTACCGCCAACGGCTGCGGGCTGGAGGCCTGTATCAGGGTTTGTCCACCGCTTGCCAGATTAAGCCGTAACAGCAGCTGAAACGTCTGATCTATTGGCGTTGTGGTGACGACTTGCGCCGTTACCGTTTCGCCAGCCGCCAACAACCCTGCTGCCGGTTGAAGCAATTTGAGAACATCAGTCGGTGCAACACCAGCCTTGATCAGAGCGGTGGAGGGGGTAAGCGGTGGGAGGCTACTGATGTCGCCAGTCATGGAGAGTTACAACCTGTCGAAATTGCCCTCTTGAAAGTAGGACATGACATGTATAATGCCGCCCCGTCTGCGAAGGTGCGGATAGAAATATCGGTCACCCATCCTTTCGGGTGGGTGACACGTTTAAACGTCATCAGTATAACGGCCGGTTTTTAGCCGACTTGAACCGCTTAGCCCTTGATCATCAAAGAAAGGTCAGCCATGTCCAGCCCGCTTCTAGAAGCCGTGGCGCTCGCTTGCGAGCGTGACTGGCGGATGCTCTTCGAGAACCTCGAACTGCGTCTGTCGGCCGGCGATATGTTGCAAATAAGCGGCCCCAACGGCAGCGGCAAAACCAGTCTGTTGCGTTTATTGGCCGGGCTGATGCAACCGACAGCGGGCAATGTGCTGCTTAACGGCCAGCCATTAGCGACACAACGGGCCGAGCTGGCGCGCAATCTGCTGTGGATTGGCCATGCCGCTGGAATCAAGGACTTGCTGACCGCCGAGGAAAACTTGACCTGGTTGTGTGCCTTGCACCGGCCGGCACAGCGCGATGACATTTGGCGTGCATTGGAGTCGGTCGGCTTACGCGGTTTCGAAGACGTACCTTGCCATACCCTGTCTGCGGGCCAGCAACGGCGGGTCGCGTTGGCGCGTCTGTATCTGGATAGCCCGCCGCTGTGGATTCTCGATGAGCCCTTCACTGCGCTGGACAAACAAGGCGTGGCCCAACTGGAAAAGCATCTGGCAGCGCATTGCGAACGCGGAGGCATGGTCGTATTGACCACTCACCATACGTTGGGTCACATTCCTGATGGTTATCGAGACCTTGACCTGGGGCAGTGGGCGGTATGAGTCATGTGTTTACCCTGATGGTCGCCCGTGAAGCGCGGTTATTATTTCGTCGTCCGGCGGAGCTGGCCAACCCGCTGGTTTTTTTTGCGATCGTAATCGCCCTATTTCCGCTGGCGGTCGGCCCGGAGACTCATTTGTTGCAAACCTTGTCGCCGGGGTTAGTCTGGGTGGCGGCACTATTGTCAGTCCTGCTCTCGCTTGACGGCCTGTTTCGCAGTGATTTTGAAGACGGTTCGCTGGAACAGTGGGTCCTTTCGTCGCACCCCCTGGCTCTTCTCGTTTCAGCCAAAGTGCTGGCACACTGGGTGTTTTCGGGACTGGCCTTGGTGTTATTGGCACCGTTATTGGCATTGATGCTGGGTTTGCCCGGCGAGTGCCTGCCTGTCTTGTTGCTTTCGTTATTGTTGGGCACACCGGTTTTAAGCTTGCTCGGCGCAGTAGGCGCGGCATTGACTGTAGGTCTTAAGCGCGGCGGATTGTTGTTAGCGTTGTTGATATTGCCGTTGTACATCCCGGTTTTGATTTTGGGCAGCGGCGCGTTACAAGCGGCGCTGCAAGGCATGCCCGCGACTGGTTACTTGCTATGGCTTGGCAGCCTGACCGCTTTGGCAGTAACCCTGACACCTTTTGCAATAGCCGCTGGCCTGAAGATCAGCGTCGGCGAATAATTGAGGTTGGATCATTGCTGTCTGATGGCAGTGGTCAGTAAAGCCCCTGAAAGCACTGTGATGAAAGGCAGCGTGATGAAAAGCAACATCAGTTGGACCTGGTTCCATAAGCTGGGCTCACCTAAATGGTTCTACGGCATCAGCGGGCGCATGCTGCCTTGGCTGAGCATTGCCGCTGTATTGCTGATCGGTATCGGCCTGGTATGGGGGCTCGTGTTCGCGCCGCCCGACTATCAGCAGGGCAACAGCTTTCGCATCATTTATATCCACGTCCCGGCCGCTATGGTTGCCCAGTCCTGCTACGTGATGCTGGCTGTGGCCAGTGTGGTCGGGCTGGTCTGGAAGATGAAAATTGCGGATGTCGCGCTGCAATGTGCCGCCCCGGTTGGCGCCTGGATGACCGCCTTGGCGCTGGTCACGGGGGCAATCTGGGGCAAGCCTACCTGGGGCTCATGGTGGGTGTGGGATGCGCGCCTGACCTCGATGTTGATTTTGCTGTTTCTTTACTTCGGCCTGATTGCCCTTGGCAACGCCATTACTAACCGCGACAGCGCCGCCAAAGCCTGCGCCGTGCTGGCCATCGTGGGCGTGATCAATATTCCAATCATCAAGTATTCAGTGGAGTGGTGGAGCACCCTGCACCAAGGCGCGACCTTTAGCCTCACGGAAAAACCGGCGATGCCTGCCGAGATGTGGCTGCCTTTGCTGTTTATGGTGGTGGGTTTCTACTGCTTCTTTGGTGCAGTGCTGTTGTTGCGCATGCGCCTTGAAGTGCTAAAGCGCGAAGCGCGCAGCAGTTGGGTCAAGGACGAAATCTTGAAAAGCTTAAATCAGGTACCCGTCAAAGGAGTCGTACAGTGAGTTTCGACTCGTTCGGTGATTTCTTGGCAATGGGTCGCCATGCCCTGTATGTCTGGTCGGCGTATGGTATTTGCCTTTCGGTATTGGCTCTAAACGTGGCGCTGCCGATCTTGGCGCGTCGGCGTTACTTGCAACAAGAGGCGCGACGTCTGCGCTGGGAGAATCAGAAGTGAATCCGGTTCGTAAAAAGCGTCTGTTGATCATCGTCGGAATACTGGCCGGAGTGGGTGTCGCCGTCGGCTTGGCCTTGAGTGCGCTGCAACAGAACATCAACCTGTTCTACACCCCGACTCAGATCGCCAACGGCGAGGCGCCCGTTGATGCCCGTATTCGTGCCGGTGGCATGGTGGAGAAAGGTTCGCTGCAACGTTCCGGCGATTCCCTGGACGTCAAATTCATCGTTACCGATTTCAACAAGTCAGTGACCATTACCTATCGCGGCATTCTTCCTGACCTGTTCCGTGAAGGGCAGGGCATCGTCGCCTTGGGCAAACTCAATGCCGATGGCGTAGTAGTCGCCGATGAAGTACTGGCCAAGCACGATGAGAAATACATGCCGCCTGAAGTCCAGAAAGCGCTGAAAGACAGCGGCCAGTCGGCGCCCGTCTCGTCTTCGTCTTCGTCTACCTCCCTACCATCGAAACAGGGCTGACCCATGATTCCCGAACTCGGCCATCTGGCCATGATTCTGGCGCTGTGCCTTGCCATCGTGCAGGCCAGCGTGCCATTGATCGGCGCTTGGCGCGGCGATCGTCAATGGATGAGCCTGGCCCAGCCAGCCGCTTGGGGGCAGTTTGCCTTCTTGGTGTTTTCCTTCGGCTGTTTGACGTATTCGTTCATGACCGATGACTTTTCGGTTGGGTACGTGGCCAATAACTCCAACAGCGCGTTGCCGTGGTACTTCAAGTTCAGTGCGGTGTGGGGCGCTCATGAAGGTTCATTATTACTGTGGGCGCTGATCCTCGGCGGTTGGACCTTTGCGGTATCCATCTTCTCTCGGCAACTGCCGCAGGTCATGTTGGCGCGGGTATTGGCCGTGATGGGCATGATCAGCGTTGGCTTTCTGCTGTTTCTGGTTCTTACCTCTAATCCGTTTTCGCGGATACTCCCGCAAATTCCAGCTGATGGCCACGATCTTAACCCCTTGCTGCAAGACATCGGCCTGATCGTGCACCCGCCGATGCTGTACATGGGCTATGTCGGCTTCTCGGTAGCGTTCGCGTTTGCCATCGCTGCGCTGCTCGGCGGGCGTCTGGACGCGGCATGGGCGCGTTGGTCACGACCGTGGACGATTATCGCCTGGGCGTTCCTTGGCGTGGGTATCACCCTCGGCTCCTGGTGGGCGTACTACGAACTCGGTTGGGGCGGCTGGTGGTTCTGGGATCCGGTGGAAAACGCCTCGTTCATGCCATGGCTGGTTGGCACGGCGCTGATTCACTCGCTGGCGGTTACTGAGAAACGCGGCGTGTTCAAAAGCTGGACCGTGCTGCTGGCAATCGCCGCATTCTCACTGAGTTTGTTGGGCACCTTTCTGGTTCGTTCCGGGGTGGTGACGTCGGTACACGCATTTGCTTCTGACCCAGCCCGTGGTGTGTTCATTCTGGTTTTCCTGCTGATCGTGGTCGGCGGTTCGCTGACGTTATTCGCCTTGCGCGCACCCGTGGTAAAAAGCCACGTAGGTTTCTCGTTATGGTCCCGAGAAACTCTGCTGTTAGGCAATAACCTGATCTTGGTCGTTGCCGCAGCAACAATCCTGTTGGGTACGTTGTATCCGCTGGCGGTGGACGCGATGAGCGGCACCAAAATGTCGGTGGGGCCACCTTACTTCAACGCGCTGTTCGTACCGTTGATGGCCCTGCTGATGGCGGTGATGGCCGTGGGCATGTTGGTGCGCTGGAAAGACACCCCGGTGAAATGGTTGCTGGGCATGTTGGCGCCGGTATTGGTCGGTAGCGCTTTGCTGGCGGGACTCGCAGCGTTCGTGCTGCATGACACGCAATGGGGTTCGCTCGCGGTCTTCATGCTGGCGGCTTGGGTCTTGCTGGCCGGGGTCCGCGATATCCTGGACAAAACTCGCCACAAAGGTTTGATCAAAGGTGTTCGTGGTTTGACCCGCAGTTATTGGGGCATGCAGGTTGCGCACATCGGCATCGCTGTGTGCGCCTTGGGCGTGGTGCTCTCCAGTTCCAACAGTGCTCAACGCGATTTGCGCATGGCACCGGGTGATTCGTTGTACCTGGGCGGTTATGTGTTCCAGTTTGAGGGCGCCAAACACATTCAGGGTCCGAACTTCACCTCTGATCAAGGCACTATTCGCGTGCTCGAAGGCGGTAAGCAAGTTGCGCTGCTGCACCCGGAAAAACGTTTGTACACCGTGCAGCAATCGATGATGACTGAAGCCGGTATCGACGCTGGTTTCCGCCGGGATCTGTATGTGGCCCTTGGCGAACCATTGGAAAATGGCGCGTGGGCGGTTCGCTTACACGTCAAGCCGTTCGTGCGGTGGATTTGGTTCGGCGGGTTGTTTACAGGGTTAGGCGGCCTGATGGCAGCGTCGGATCGCCGTTATCGGGTCAAAGTCAAAAGCAAAGTGCGTGACGCGTTGGGTCTGACAGGGGCCCCCGCATGAAGCGCTGGATTCTGTTAATTCCGCTGGCGTTATTTTTGGGTGTGGCGGCTTTCCTTTATCGCGGCCTGTACCTTGACCCTGCCGAGCTGCCGTCCGCGATGATCGGCAAGCCGTTCCCGGCGTTTTCGCTACCTGAAGTGCAAAGCGGCAAGGTGGTCACTCAGGCCGATTTGCTCGGTAAACCGGCGCTGGTCAACGTTTGGGGTACGTGGTGTATCTCTTGCCGCGTCGAGCATCCAGTGCTGAATAAGTTGGCGCAGCAAGGCGTGGTGATTTATGGCATCAACTACAAAGACGTCAACGTTGATGCGCTGAAATGGTTGAAGGACTTCCATAACCCTTACCAAATCAACATTAATGATGAGACCGGTAGCCTTGGTCTGAACCTGGGGGTGTACGGCGCGCCGGAAACCTTCCTGATCGATAGCAAAGGTGTGATTCGTTACAAGCACGTTGGCGTGATCGACGACGTGGTTTGGCATGAACAGCTAGCTGCTTTGTATCAGGGCTTGGTAGACGAGGCCAAACCATGAAGCGTTGGTTAGCCGCAGGGGTTCTCATTGTAGGGCTGGCGGGTGTCGCCCAGGCCGCAATCGATTCATATGAATTCAAGGACGAAGCTCAGCGCGCGCGTTACGCCGACCTGACCCGAGAGCTGCGTTGCCCGAAATGCCAGAATCAAGACATTGCCGACTCTAATGCGCCCATCGCCGCCGACCTGCGTAAAGAGATTTACCGGATGCTGGGCGAAGGTCAAAGCAATCAGCAGATCATCGACTTCATGGTCGATCGCTACGGCGATTTCGTGCGCTACAAACCGGCACTCAATTCGGGGACCTGGCTGCTGTGGTTTGGCCCGGCTGGATTGCTGCTGGGCGGCGTGCTGGTGATAGGGGTCATGGTCACGCGGCGACGCGGCAAACGTGCGGACGATACAGACGTTCTTTCTGACGAGGAGCGTCAGCGCCTCGCCCACCTGTTGGATAAAAACCACGAATGATTGATTTCTGGCTAGCTGCCGGCCTGCTGTTGCTGGTGGCCCTGAGTTTTTTGTTGATCCCTGTTCTGCGTGGCCGTCGGGCTCAAAGTGAAGAGGATCGTACCGCGCTCAACGTTGCCCTATATCAGGAGCGTGTAGCCGAGCTAGTGGGTCAGCAGGAGGAGGGCGTGCTCTCTGTCTCGCAAATGGATTCCGGCCGTGCCGAGGCCGCGCGTGAGTTACTGGCCGACACCGAAGGTGTTGATGTTTCACGCACGGCGCGTCTGGGTAAATCATTGCCGCTATTGGCGGCGGCGCTGGTGCCGATAGTGGGCATGGCGCTTTACCTGCATTTCGGTGCCAGTGACAAGGTCGAACTGAGCCGCGAATTCGCTCAGGCGCCATCGTCCCTTCAGGAAATGACCACGCGCTTGGAGCGTGCGGTGAAGGCTCAGCCGGATTCAGCGGAAGGCCTGTACTTCCTGGCGCGTTCTTACATGGCTCAGGACCGGCCTGCGGACGCGGCGGGTTTGTTTGAACGTTCGGTGGGCTTGGCCGGGCGTCAACCAGAGCTCCTCGGGCAGTGGGCGCAGGCGCTATATTTTGCCGGTGATAAAAAGTTCTCGCCGCAAGTTCAGGCGCTGACCACCGAGGCGCTTAAAGCTGACCCAAATGAAGTTACCAGCCTCGGGCTGCTGGGCATCGCTGCCTTCGAGGGCGAGCGCTATCAGCAAGCCATGGATTATTGGAAGCGCCTTCTAGCGGTGTTACCGACTGATGATCCTTCCCGCTCAGCGCTGGAAGGTGGCATTTCCCGTGCTGCGGAGAAGCTCGGCAGTGGCGCTCCAGTGGTTGCGACACCCGTGGTCGCGGTCAAAACGCCGGAGACGCCAGCGGTTGAAAGCAAGGTGGCGGCACTGATCAAAGTGCGGGTTGACCTCGCCGAAGCCCTCAAAACCAAGGTCCAACCCGGCGACAGCGTGTTTATCTTTGCCCGCGCCACGTCCGGCCCGCCCATGCCGTTGGCGGTCAAGCGCCTGACCGTGGCCGACCTGCCCGCTGACGTCGAACTGGCTGATGCTGATGCGATGATGCCGCAACTGAAACTGTCGAACTTTCCCGAAGTCCAACTGGTTGCGCGCATCTCCCGCGCAGGCCAAGCGACAACGGGGGAGTGGATTGGACGCAGCGCGCCGCTGGCCAGCAGTACCACTCAGCTGCAAGCGTTGACCATTGACAGTCCGGATCACTAAAAGAGAAAACCATGAACCCCGTCGCACGCATTACCTTGTTAAGTCTGGTGTTGGGCTTGAGTGCGTGTGCGGTGCAGCCACCGGCGCCGCAGAGCAGCGAACCGATTGCGCCGCAGCCCGGTATGTCAGAACCGAGCTCGCCGTACAAGGCGCCACAACGCCCAGTACCTGCCGCACCGCAAACATCCGCCCACTTTGCCCCACCGCCGGGTGGCGACAGTCACTGGGACGCAAAGCTCGGGGTGTATGTGCTGGACGACCAACCGGACACCTTCTACCGACAACGCACCTACTACCGCTGGGACAACGGCTGGAGCTGGTCAACCGCCCGCCGTGGACCGTGGCAAGACACCGACGTTAACGGTGTCCCGCCGGGGTTGAGTCGGCAGATTGGGCACTAGGAATACATGGGATGGGTGTCAATTTGCACTTGAGGGTAGTCTGCTTTTTAGATGCTTTTTGGGGGGTGAGCCAAACATCCGACTGTATTCACGGCTAAATTGGGACTGGCTTTCATACCCGACTTTGAACGCTGCCGTTTCTACATTAGCGCCCTGCGACACCATTAAGCGACGTGCTTCCAGCAGGCGGAGCTCTTTCTGATACTGCAACGGAGTAAGGGACGTCAGTGCTTTAAATTGTCGGTGAAAAGCTGAAGGACTCAGTTGCGCAATAGCTGCTAGCTCGTCGAGATGAAGGGTCTCTGCAAATCGATCGCGAAGTGTGTCAAGAGCATCTTTAATGCGAAGAGACGGATGATTCAAAAGCGTCAGTCGTGCCACTTGGGCACCATGTGGCCCTGTGAGGAGCCAATAGCAAATTTCCTGCATGACAAGTGGGTAAAGTATTGGAATAGCTGCTGGGGTATCAAAAAGTCGGAACAGACGCAGGACGCAATCCGTCAGCGGTCCATCGAAGTCCGTAACAAAAACCCCACACCCGACCCTACTGTTTGTTTGAGGGAACGCATCTAACCTTTGGGCGATGTTTCTCATGAGAGTCAGGTCGAGGCTGAGAGCCAGTACGAGACACGGTTTATCCGGACTGGCTTGGGTGACACGTCCCAGCGAGGGCGCCTGGATGCCTACGACCAACGCTTCACCTGCTTTGTACTCAAACTTGCTTTCGCCAAACATAGCCCACTTGGCACCCTGAGCAACGAAACATATTGCCGGGGCAAATACTCTATGAACGGGCGGCTTCTTCTGGTCTGCTCGCAAGACCACCACACCATCGACAGGCGTTGAGTAGGGGCTCTCTCCCGTTTGACTCTCTGTGTAACGTACTACGGCGTCTATCAATTGCTCCGCCATTGAGCGGTTCTTTTCAAGCGTCACGGCGTGATACCTAAATAGTGGAGGAAGAATAGGCAAATAAAAGGCGTGTTTTGGTATGCAAATCGAGAGGGCTAACCCCCTATGATGACTTTTGACCCTCAAAGTAGAGCGTATCCTGATGTCAGAATATATCGAAAAGCAGACCGGTAAGATCGCCATCATCACCGGTGGTAGCCGGGGCATTGGTCGCAATACTCTGTTATGCCTTGCGAAGCGCGGAGTAACTTCGATCTTTACCTACAAATCAAATCGTGGGGAAGCCGATCAAGTAGTTGCCCTTGCCGCTAAAGCAGGAGCAAAGGCTATTGCTCTACACTTGGATGTCGGGAACGCCCAGTCGTTTGCCGCGTTCGCCAAAGACGTTCAGATTGCGTTGGCGGAGTTAGGGGCTGACCGCTTTGATTATCTCGTTAACAACGCGGGTACCTCCTCCAACTCAAGCTTCGCACAGACAACGGAAGCCGAGTTGGATTCTCTTTTCGCCGTTCATTTCAAGGGCGCGTTTCTGCTTACGCAGACGCTTGTACCATTGATGAATGACGGCGGCAGAATCATCAACATCTCATCGGGCTTGGCCCGCTTCGCCATGCCCAACCGTGCGGCCTATGGTTCAATCAAAGCAGCAGTCGAATCGCTGACAAGGTATATGGCTGTTGAGTTGGCATCTCGCCGAATCAGCGCCAATGTGGTCGCACCCGGTGCAATAGCCACTGACTTTAGCGGTGGCATCGTGCGAGATAACCCTGAAGTTAATAAAGCGGTGGCCAGCCATACTGCTCTTGGCCGAGCGGGTGAACCTCAGGATGTAGGGCCTGTTATTGCGGGACTGTTATCTGACGAGTTTGGATGGGTCAATGCCCAGCGTATAGAAGTAGCTGGCGGCGTTCATATCTAATGAAAGAATAAATCGGCAACTTTATAGCTGCTCGCCTTGGTCGATTGTTGACCCGCTCTTAGTTTAAAAAAAACCGGTTGAAGGGCAATTGAAGTACGGTAGGGTATCGTAAATAAAGATACCCCTATCTATTTAATGCGTTTCTGAAGTCGTCTGATCTCGAGTACTTTGTTCTTAACTGAAGAGAGAAGGACAGATGATGAAAGGTGTTAAGCCTACAATAGGCGAAGCAGATCCTTCAATGAGAAAAACCAAGTCTGGATGGGCAGCGGTAGCAGGCTTTTGCGCTAGCCTCGTTGGTATTGGACTTGCGCGATTTGCGTATACACCCTTGTTGCCAGCGATCATCGCGGCTCACTGGTTTGATCCCTCAATGGCTGCGTATTTGGGCGCAGCCAACTTGGCTGGGTATCTGGGGGGCGCGTTAACGGGGCGTAAAATGGCAGCTAAAACCTCGACCCTATTTATTCTCAGAGCCATGATGCTGCTAGCCTGTCTGGCGTTTTTTGCTTGTGCCTATCCGGTATCGTTTGCATGGTTTTTTTCATGGCGATTCCTGTCAGGTGTCTCCGGCGGCGCGCTGATGGTGCTGGCAGCCCCCGCCGTGTTGGCTCACGTTTCTCCGTCGCGACGTGGACTGGTCGGTGGAGTGATTTTTATGGGCGTCGGTGTTGGAATCGTAGCTTCCGGAACTCTCGTACCCCTTTTACTGCAACAAGACCTGCGGCAAACGTGGTTCGGATTGGGGATCGTGTCATTGGTGTTGACGGCAATTGCCTGGTGCTCTTGGCCAAAGGAAAACGTGCGGGGGGCTCAGGTTCTCACCCCTCAGCATCGTAGCCCAACGCCAAATGGCGCTCTTAACGCACTGTATGTGGAATATGCACTCAACGCCGCAGGCTGGGTTCCGCACATGATGTTTCTCGTGGATTTTGTTGCGCGAGGTAAAGGGCAGGGACTACAAGTAGGTGCTCAGTACTGGGTATTGTTCGGCGTTGGCGCCACCGTTGGACCGTTACTAGCAGGCGTATTAGCCGATCGAATTGGCTTCAGTCGAGCTTTGCGGGTGTCTTTTATTATTGAAGCCATTTGCGTCGCTATTCCGGCTCTTGATCCAGGAACCGTTTGGCTAATTATATCCAGCATTTGCGTGGGGGCGTTTGTGACCGGCACTGTGCCGTTAGTGCTGGGGCGCGTGCACGAGATACTGGCTCACCATCCTGCTCAACAAACTCCGGCGTGGCAGACAGCGACAGTAGGTTTTGCCCTATTTCAAGCGACAGCCGCTTACGGGTTTTCTTTCCTGTTTTCCTATAGCAGTGGCAATTACAGTTTACTATTCGTTATCGGCTCTTTAGCCATATTGCTGGCGTTTTTGATTGATCTTTTTGCCTTAAAAAAAGGAGCTCATTGCGCCGAACGCTGTCGAGAAAAATGATCAGTGCGCTAGAGCAATAGCTATCACTGCGCCGGACAAAAACAGTGTCAACCTTTGAAAACTCGGTCGGCAGTTCGTGAGCATTGACCAAACCTTCATGCACGGCGTTGGTGACTACTCCCCTGGGCAGTAACGTAACTCCAATGCCCGCTGAAACGCAGGCAATAATTGCCTCAATCGAACCAAACTCCAATGGTTCAGGGGCAGGAATGCCTAGGTTGGCTAATAAAGCATCAAGGCGTTGTCGGTAAGAGCAACCGATGCGAAACACTAAAGTTTTCAAATTTTCGATCGCGGCTACATCCTCTAGGCGATAGGTAATACTGGACGTCACCAAAACCAGCTCTTCACGAAATACCTCTTCGCTTATCAAGTGCGGATGGTTGACTGGCCCCACGACGAAGGCTCCCTCAAGCTCACCGTCGACCACCCTTTGGATCAGGCTACAAGTGGTCCCGGTACGAATCACCGGGCGAACCTCTGGGTAAGCCTTGGCAAACTTGGCAATTAGTTTTGGAAGACGCAAGGCTAGCGTGGTCTCAAGGGTACCTATTTCCAACATACCCTTCGGATTACCGTCATCGCGCGCAGCGGTAGAGGCATCGGACAGCAGTTTCGACAACCGCGCGGCAAACGGCAGGATACGGCGCCCAGCAGGAGTTATCTGCACGCCTCTGGCACTGCGCTGAAACAGTGCTACCCCCAACTCATCTTCCAAGGATCGGATCTTGGCGGAAACATTGGACTGCACAGTGTTCAGTTCGCTTGCAGCCTTATTCATGCTGCCGTGTCGAGCGACTGCGTCTACGACCTTCAAATCTGCAACGTCCATAACGATTACCTATCTCAAAAAACAATAAGACTTTATGATTTGTTTGTGTTTTAGAGATTACTGGGACGCATCTCCAGAGGCAATAGGGTGGCCGAGTCATTGATGAATGAATGTGCTCATTGAAAGAAATGATCCAACGCCTCGAAATTCGGTGCCCTTGTATTTTCGTTATCCATTACGCCGCCCATCCCGAGCGTTTAGGCGCCCGTGATATCGACGTCGGAGGGCCGTGGCTAAAATCTGCGCCGGATGCAATTGAGCAGAATTAAAAACTGAGTGAAAGAAGTCTTGCTACCGCTGCAATAGACTGCTTTTTGAACCGCCGTTAAACAGGTGTGGGGGTGGTTGAATCATTTCGCTGCATTTTGTCTGGTCCAATGGATAAACTTGCGCAACGACGCCTGGAGTTCAACGATGAACGAGAAAAATGAAGCGGCTGCTCATACGTCAGAGGTCCGCGCCTGACCATGCTCAGTGCCGAACTCAAGGCTTTCCATATGGTTGCCCGGCTGGGTAGCGTTACTCAAGCGGCGAAAAAACTGGGGCTAAGCCAACCCACGGTAACCACACAAGTTCGTCAACTCGAAAGTCACTATGGAGTGGAATTGTTCTATCGGGGTGGCCGGCGGCTGACTGTCAGTGATGAAGGTGCACGCCTGCTTCCTCTAGTCAAAACACTGCTGCAGCAGGAAGCGGATATCGAATTTCATCTGCGTAATTGCGGCCAAATGCAGGGTGCATTGCGTATTGGTGCGACAGCACCTTATTACATTCTTGACCTGGTAAAAGCCTTTCGCGAACGCTTGCCGCTGATTGAGGTTTCTGTAGAAATCGGCAATTCGCAGCAGGTTCTCGAAGCCTTGGAGGACTACCGCGTCGACCTTGCGGCATCGTCACAACTGCTGGACGATCCGCGCTTAACCCGACTGGTATTGGGCACTGATCCGTTGGTACTTGCGGTACATCGCCAACACCCCTTGGCAGTGCATGCTTCGGTACCGCCCAGTGCTCTGGCTGGGCATTGTCTTTTAATGCGCGAGCATGGCTCGACTACGCGTACGCTCACTGAAAAATTATTGAGTGATCACCATGTCACCCCTGGCATGCAGTTGGAAATTGGCAGTCGTGAATCAATTCGTGAAGCGGTATTGCGCAACATCGGCATTAGTATAATTGCTCGCCAGGAAGTACCTGTTACTCCAGATTTGCGGGTAATAGTCGTTGAAGGCGCGCCGCAGATCGCCGAATACCTCTACTGTCTGAAGGAGCGTCGACAAGCACGCTTGCCAGCCGTTTTTCTAGAGGTCGCTCGAGAAAGCCTCGCCCGATAAAGTGCTTCGCAAATTCACCTATGACACTATCGCCCGCTTTTGCCTTCTTGCCACATCTCGTTCGCATTTACTGCCTAACATTGACCTTATCGAGACAGGCCGCGCTCACCGCGCGGTGCATGCTCAATCGCTCAATGAGGTGTGTTCATGCTGCGCTCCACTCAAATCCCCCAGGCTAATCCTGGTCTGCAGATGCGGGTCACCGGTGTGAACAAGAGCTTTGGTACATTTAAAGCGCTTGATGATGTGTCGCTGGACGTTGCACCTGGGGAGTTAATTTGCCTGCTGGGGCCATCCGGGTGCGGTAAGACGACGTTATTGCGTTGCATCGCCGGCCTCGAACGACAAGACCGTGGCGTAATCCACATCGGCTCGCGGGACGTGTCAAACCTGGCGCCGCAAGCCCGTGACTATGGAATTGTGTTCCAGTCCTATGCACTGTTCCCCAATTTGAGCGTAGAGCAAAATATCGGCTACGGGTTGGCGGGTAGCGCTCGCGAGATTGTTCGGCGGCGTGTTGCCGAGATGCTCGAGCTGGTAGGCCTGACAGGCAGTGAGAAGAAGTTTCCCAGTCAGCTTTCCGGAGGGCAACAACAACGTGTCGCTCTGGCTCGGGCCTTGGCGCCCGCGCCTTCATTGTTACTGCTGGATGAGCCGATGTCGGCGTTGGATGCGCAAGTGCGCGAGCATCTATGTAGAGAGTTGCGCGACCTGCAGCAAAGGTTGGGAGTGACCACATTGATGGTCACCCACAATCAGGAAGAGGCCATGTTAATGGCTGACCGGATCGCGGTGATGAATGAGGGGCGAGTAGAGCAGTACGCCAACCCACAGACCATCTATGAGAAACCTAAAACCCCTTTTGTCGCCAATTTTGTAGGCCAAGGTAATTGGTTACCGTTCAAACGCACAGGTAACGGTCATGTGCAAGTGGGCGGGCTGAGTCTGCGACTGACCGACACGGACCAGCGTTGTTCTAGTGGTCGACTGTTTTGTCGTCCCGAGTCGATCAGCGTTAACCCTTCAACCCCTGAAGAAAATCTGTTTAGGGCACAAATGCGCGAGGTGACCTTTCTGGGTAACCGTTGCCGCATGAGCTTCGAGCTCGACCAATTGCCGGGCCATCAGCTTTGGGCTGAAATCAGTTCGAGGCAGCTTCCTTGTACAGGCACCCGACAGATTCAGGTAGCGTTGCCTCCGCACAGTTTGCAGGTGTTCGCCTAGCATGGCGACTTCAAGTTTGCCGCTGAGCAGCCAAGCCCAAGTGCCAATAGTTTCCCGTGCTGAATGGGGCGACCGCGTGTTCGTCGGCGGCGGTAAAGTTCTGTTTTTGGTCCTTTTGATAGTTGCGGTCTTCTTTCCACTCTTGGCGATTTTCTGGCGAGGATTTAGCGCTGACGCAGGTCAGGGTGGGGGGCTAGGCGCCGCAAAAGAAATGCTCTCTAGCGCAAATTTTCAATGGTTGGTGGGTAATAGCTTAAAAGTTTCATTTAGTGTCGCGGCTATTGTAGTGCCGTGGGCATACGTGTTTGCTTATGCCTTGCAACGCACCTTGATTCCGGCCAAAAGCCTGTGGCGAGCAATCTCTCTACTGCCGTTACTGGCGCCTTCGATGTTGCCGGGAATTGCGTTGATTTACTTGTTTGGTAATCAGGGTCTGCTACGTGGTCTGCTGACGGACAACATCTATGGTTTCTGGGGCATCGTCGTTGGAGAGGTGATCTACACCTTCCCGCATGCACTGATGATTCTGCTGTCAGCGCTGACGCTGGCGGACGCTCGTTTGTTTGACGCCGCATCCAGCATGGGAGCCGGACCTTGGCGCTCGTTTCATAGCATTACCTGGCCCGCTACCCGCCAAGCAGTGTTTGCGGCTTTCTGCCTGGTGTTCACTTTGACCATCACTGATTTTGGCGTGCCTGTTGTGGTGGGTGGGGACTACCAGGTATTGGCACTTGAAGCTTACAAAGCCGTAGTTGGTCAGCAACAGTTCGGCCGCGGAGCATTGATTGGCATGGTGCTGTTAATCCCGGCTTTGTTAAGTTTCGCAGTCGACGCCTGGTTACGTCGGCGTCAAAGTAGCGCCATGAGCGGCCGAGCCCAGGTCTTTGAACCCGAACCGTCAACGCTGCGCGATAGCTGGTATCTGGTCATTGTTGTGCTGAGTTGTGCGGCGCTGTTAGTGGTGTTGGGAATGGCTGTGTATTCGTCGCTGGTAAAATTCTGGCCTTATAACTTGTCGTTGTCGCTCAAGCATTACCTGTTTAACGAGACAGCAGGAGGAGGTTGGTTGGCGTATCGCAACAGCCTTCTGTTGGCGACGAGCAGTGCTGTATTTGGCAGCCTGCTGATCTTTACCGGCGCCTATCTGATGGAAAAAACCCGCGGACCGCTGTGGCTTAATCTGACGCTACGCATGCTCAGCTTTATACCCATGGCGGTACCCGGCCTCGTGTTAGGCCTTGGCTACGTTTTTTTCTTTAATTTGCCGGACAATCCTCTGCACGGCCTCTACGGCAGCATGGCACTGCTGGTGCTCTGCACCATCGCGCACTACCTGACGACCGCTCTAATGACTGCAACCACCGCGTTGCGACAACTAGACGGCGAGTTCGAAGCCGCCGCCCTGTCGCTAAAGGCGCCAATTTTTAAGCATTACTGGCGAGTTACCGTGCCTATCTGTTTGCCGGCTTTGCTGGACATTGTTCGCTACTTGTTCGTCTCGGCCATGACCACTGTTTCAGCCGCGATCTTCCTTTATTCCCCTGACACCATTCTTGCCGCCGTGACCGTCTTGAACATGGATGACTCCGGCAATGTGGGCGGTGCGGCCGCCATGTCGACCTTGATCCTGCTGACGTCCGCGGTCGTTTCTTTGCTACTGGCCTGGGCTTCACGGGGTCTGTTACGTCGCTCTCAAGTCTGGCGCCAAACAGCACTGTCCCACTGATTTTCTGGAGATCAATCATGCACTACCAACAGCCACTGCGCTTGCAGGCCGCCATTCTTGACTGGGCCGGAACCGTCATCGATTTCGGTTCCTTCGCGCCAACCAAAATCTTTGTCGAGGCGTTCGCTACTTTTGATATCGAGTTAAGCCTTGAGGAAGCCAGGGGTCCAATGGGCATGGGCAAATGGGAGCATATCCGCAGTTTGTGCGATCAGCCGGCGATCGCCGAGCGGTTTGCCCAGCGCTTTGGCCATGTGCCCACCGATACCGATGTGACCGCGATCTATGAGCTATTCATGCCGTTACAAATTGCTAACGTCGGTAAGCACAGCGCGATTATCCCGGGCGCCCTACAGGCCATTGATCAACTACGTCAGGCCGGTCTGAAAATCGGCACCACGTCCGGGTATCCGAAACAGGTGATGAACCACGTTGTCGCTCTGGCTGCGGTGGCCGGTTATCGACCAGATTACGTGGTGGCGGCCGATGAGTTACCTACCGGCCGCCCCGGGCCGGCACAAGCACTGGCTAACGTGATTGCTCTAGGCGTCAGCGATGTGGCTGCGTGTGTAAAAGTCGACGATACCTTGCCCGGCATTCTCGAAGGTCGTAGCGCGGGGATGTGGACTGTCGGTCTGCGCTTCTCCGGCAATTTTCTAGGGCTGGATTATCCGTCCTATCAAACCCTCACTCATGCTCAGCGCGAGGACCATCAAGCGCGCATTGATGCGCTGTTTGCTCCGGCGCGTGCGCATTATTTGATCGACACCATCGCCGACTTACCCGCTGTAATCGAGCAGATCAATGCACGCCTGGCCAGTGGCGAAACGCCCAGCGGTCAATGCCTGCAAACTTTCGCACCAACCCTACCCAAAAACCTTCAGGAATAGACCATGTTCAAGCCTCTAGCCTTTGCTGCCGCTGTTCTCGCAGGTTTCAGTCTGCATGCCAACGCTGCTACCGAATTGACGGTGTACACGGCCCTCGAAGCCGAACAGTTGCAGCCTTATAAAGAGGCCTTCGAAAAGGCGAATCCCGACGTGAAAATCAAGTGGGTGCGTGATTCCACCGGGATCATTACCGCTAAATTGCTCGCCGAAAAAGCTCGCCCTCAAGCCGACGCCATCTGGGGGCTGGCCGCATCCAGCTTGGCGATACTCGATCAGCAAGGGATGCTGGACGCTTATGCGCCCCAAGAACTGAGCAAAATTGGCGCGAAATACCGTGATCCGGCTAATCCGCCAGCTTGGGTCGGCATGGATGTGTGGGCTGCGACCATTTGCTTCAACACCATTGAAGCCGAAAAGCAGCACTTGCCCCGGCCCGTTAGTTGGCAAGATCTGACCAATCCGATATATCGCGCAAAGATCGTAATGCCTAACCCGGCTTCATCTGGCACCGGATTCCTGGATGTCAGTGCCTGGCTTCAGACCTTCGGCCAAGCCAAAGGTTGGAAGTACATGGATGCCCTGCATGAAAACATCGGCCAGTACGTTCATTCGGGTTCTAAACCTTGCAAGATGGCAGCGGCCGGTGAGTTCCCAATAGGTATTTCTTTTGAATATCCGGCTATTCAGTTGAAGCGCCAAGGAGCACCGCTGGACATCATCCTGCCCAATGAGGGTCTGGGATGGGAAATCGAAGCTACTGCTGTGATCAAGGGCAGCCCTCATGCCGACGCCGCAAAACGCCTGGCCGATTTCTCCGCAAGCACCGCTGCGATGGACTTGTACAAGCAGAATTTTGCTGTTCTCGCCCAGGCAGGCATTGCCAAACCACCTGCCGAGTTGCCGGCTGACTACGAACAACACCTGATAAAGAACGACTTTGCATGGGCGTCGAAGGAGCGAGACAACATTCTCACCGAATGGCGCAAGCGCTATGACGGCAAATCGGCGAAGCAATAATAAGGAAGTGGCACATGAGTCAGTACGACGGTGACTTTCTGGTGGTAGGGGCCGGGATTCTCGGTCTGTCCCACGCTTACGCGGCGGCAAAGCGCGGTCTCAAGGTTCGGCTGTTTGAGCGTTCGGCAAGCCCGGTAGGTGCCTCGATTCGTAATTTCGGCCAAGCCTTGGTCACCGGGCAGCCGCCCGGTGTGATGCTTGATTTGGCCCGCGCCAGCCGCGATATCTGGGCTGATTGGAGTATGCCAGCAGGCTTTGAACTGAAGCGAAAAGGCTCGTTGCTATTCGCTCGCAGCGAGGCGGAAGAACACCTGCTAGAAGTTTTTTGCGCTGGTCGGGCCAAGGCGTTTGACTACCGAGTAGAGCTGCTGCGGGGCCAGCAACTGGACGATTTGTATGAAGGTCAATTTAGCCATCATCGGGCGGCTCTACATGGTTTCGATGATCAACAACTGTACTCACGCGAAGCGATTCCTAAGTTGATCAGCTATCTTCAGCGCGAGCTCGGAGTCGAGTTTCACTTTTCGACACTGGTCCGTGATGTCGAGCCTGGGCGGTTGCAAAGCACCGCCGGCGTCTTCCATGGCCGGCAAATCGTGGTCTGCTCCGGGCATGATTACCTCACGCTGCTTGCCGAGCCGATAGCCGCTCTGAACCCGAAGATATGCCGTCTGCAGATGCTTCGTGCTCGTGCGCAAGCATCGCTGAATCTCCAACACTCGATACTTACCGGGTTAAGTTGTGTTCATTACGGGGCTTTCTCGGACCTCCCGGAGGCTGATGCCATTCGCGCGCAGATTCAGCGGGAAACGCCGCATTTTGAGCAGCATGGAATTCACTTGCTAGTCAGTCCGACTCCCTACGGCGAGTTGATTATCGGAGATTCCCACGACTACGGAACCGACGCCTCACCGTTCAACGTCGAACCGGTGGACAAATGGCTGCTCGAACTGGCCGAGAACACGCTTGGCTGCAAGCTTGATGTGCTTGAGCGTTGGCAAGGCGTCTACGGAGCTCAGGGACCAGCCCCGTTCTCATTGCTGAACGTCGCGCCGGGGTTGAGCGTAGCGCTGATGCACAGTGGGGTGGGTATGAGTGTAGGTCCAGCGCTTGGCGAGCAGGGTGTTGCTGCGATGCTCGGCGAGAGGGTCTGACTGAAAGCCTGGCTGCGACACCTAATGGGTGTCAGTCGCCAGGCCGTCAGGTTGACAGCCAGATATTTTCACCGCGCTTATTTGTATTGCGCCGCATTTATGAAGGGCGGGTATTCACGCAGTTGTTGCGCAGACATCGGCCGACTGAAGTGATAACCCTGGGCAATGTCGCAGCCAGCCAGTTTCAGACAGACCACCTGCTCTCGGGTTTCTACACCTTCGGCTACGACCACCAGCCCTAAGCGTTTAGCCAGAATAATGGTGGACGAAACAATGGGACTGTCATCGGGGCTGTTGGACAAGCTAGCGATCAACTCGCGATCGATCTTCAGTTTGGTTAGCGGCAGCAATTGCAGATGAGCAAAGTCTGCGTGTCCCTTGCCAAAGTCATCAAGGCTGATGATCAAGCCTGCATCGCGCAGGCGTTCAAGGTGGTTAATGGCTATCACCTCCTTATTCAGCAATGTAGATGCGGTGATTTCCAGCTCCAGAAAGCGCGGTTCGATGGCGTGAAACGCAAGCTCCCTGAGCACCCGTTCACTGAAGTCATTCTGACGTAGCTGAATCACTGATACGTTGATCGCAAGCCGTATCTCGCGCCCTTGTGTCGTCCAAAGTGCCAGGTCCGCACAGGCAAGACGAAGCACTTCCCAACCAAGCGCAATAATAAATCCACTGCGCTCAGCCAGTGAGATGAAACGATTTGGATAAAGCAGACCGAACTCAGGGTGTTCCCAGCGAACCAGTGCTTCGTAGCCATCCACAAGCATTGAATCCAGGCGGATTAGCGGTTGATAGTGGAGAATGAACTGATGCTCGGTTAATGCTGCGCTCAGTGCTTGCTCTAGAGTGAATTCCTCGACATCCACAATATTTAACGACGGATCGAAGAACTGATACTGGCCACGGCCCGCTCGCTTGGCCGAATACATGGCTGTGTCGGCGCTGCGAATCAGATCTTCTACATTCTGGCCGTCACGTGGACAAATGCTGACTCCGACGCTCGGGCTGGTCCTGACTTCGTGTTCGTTAAGGGAATAAATCGCGCATAGCTTTTGTACCAGTGCTCGTACCCAGTGGTCGATTTGATCCTCACTGCGATCTCCAGCCAGCAGCACGACAAATTCATCACCCCCGAAGCGCGCCGCTTCGTCGCCGGGCTCTAACAGTCGCCTGATTCGTCCGGCAACCGCCTGCAACAGCATGTCGCCTATCTTGTGTCCCAAAGAGTCGTTGATCGATTTGAAGCGGTCCATGTCGATGAACAGAATCGCCAATAATCGACGTTTGCCGCGCTGACTGGCCAGCGCCCGTTTACCCATATCGAGAAATTGGCGACGGTTGTGCAGGCCACTCAAATGATCGGTTGCAGCAGCGTGGCTACTTCGCTGATGCTCTTCTTCCAGTCGACCAATGAGCTCTTGGTTAACCTGATGAGCATGTTCTACAGCGTCGAAGGCCTGTTGGCGATTGCGCAATACACGTAGCGTCCAAAAAAGGCTCACCAGCAGCAGCAAGGTCATGCACAGGTTTAACCAGAGTTGTTGTCGGTAGAAAAGCAGGGATGAGGCAAGGATCTCATCGCATGCCTGACTTACCATCACGCTAAAGCCTCGTTGTGGCACCCGCAGATACATACTCTGATACTCGCCAGCAGAAGTATTCTGGATGAGTAAGCCGGATGGTTCTCCGGCATTTGTCAGTTCGGGACTTAGCCTTATTTCAGGGACCACGATCCCGCAGCTGCTGATGCGTAACCGTTCCTGACCGTCACTGTCGAGAACTCGCATCATACCGCTTTGGCCGAAATCTATATGTTCAAAAAGAGCGGCCAGATAGTCCACATCGAGCTGGACGACGAGAATGCTATCCATTTGCCCGGTCGTTGAGTTGAGCAGGGGCAGTAGGAACGGTAATCGCAAGCGTGGGGACAATGAGCTGCTTTGAGATGGGATCGAGCTGGGCAGAAGCGCTTTGAAGCCGTAATGATCAGTATGCTGTTGCAACTGCTTCAGCCATGCCGGTGGCATCCGACGTGGTTCATCCGAGTGGCTAGAAACCAGTAGCTGGCCATCATTGGTATAGAGGCTCATGCGTTTGAACACCGGGTCTTCGGCAAATAGCCTTACCAATCGCCGATGACCTTGTACCGGGTCTTCCATGTCACCGCGCGTAACTTTGCCAATAGCTTGAGCCCGATCAACTAACTGATTCAGATTCTCCGCTGCGATGGTTGCCAGATTCAGATGCTCTGCGGCTTTTGCCGCCAGGGCTTGGTGATGGGAAGTTGCTTTTTGCTGGAAATACAACGCCCAGAGAAAAACCAACGTGGCTGCGCACAGTGTCATCAACAGCAGCTTTAAAAAGTTTAGGGACGAAAAGGATCGGCGGATCACTGCTCATATTCCTACCATGGCGTGGTGGCAATTTACCACCAAACTATTAGGGAATAGTAACAGTCGATGCGAGGGATCTCGATCTCCTTTTGCGGCATCATCAAGTTTCGAAGATCTGTTCTGCAAACATTGGCGTTAGCCCGAAATTATCCATTTGTCATTTCATCGGGAGTTGGCTTGGCTTTTACACGTCCGGGCTATAGCGTGGGATATAGAGATAGCGTTAATTCTCGACTTGATTGCTGCAGGCAAACATCAAAGTAAAAGGAGGCCTCATGAGCTGCCTGATTTGTGCCGGTCATGCTGAAACTATCGAGTGTGCAGAGGGGTGGGAGCAACGAAACTGTCCCCATTGCGGCCCCTACCGAATTTCGCAGGCCTTGGTATTGACACTTATGGAGCAGGGTCAAATTTTCGACACGGGAAAAATGCGAAGGTGGCTTGATGCGCAGCGTTCAGATGTGCCGATACCCTCCATTGAGGTGCATGAAGCGTTATTGATGCTGTAACGTGCATCTGGCGCAGACGAGTCGAACATCGCTGCTTTCTCGCTTATATCTGCCTGGTCGGCAAAGATTTCCCGAAATCCAATTGATATCGAGCTCGAGGAATTTAGCAACGCCTCGGGCGATGTCTGCGTTTTAGGATGAAAATATTGAACAGTGAAAGTCCACACACTAACGCTAAGGGCCTTCGTATTCCGCGCACGATCTGGGCGTTAGGTTTTGTCAGCCTGTTTATGGACCTCTCGTCTGAGCTGGTGCACAGTTTACTGCCTGTATTTTTAGTTACTACGTTAGGTGCGAGTGCATTGACCGTCGGGGTGATCGAAGGTATTGCCGAATCAACCGCAATGATCGTGAAGATTTTCTCTGGCGCTATCAGCGATTTGATAGGACGACGCAAGGGGCTACTGTTGCTTGGGTATGGCCTGGCTGCGCTGACCAAGCCGCTTTTTCCGCTGGCCCACTCGGTAGAAGTGGTCTTTGCCGCACGCATTTTGGATCGCATCGGCAAAGGCATTCGGGGCGCGCCGCGAGATGCCATAATCGCGGATGTTTCGCCCCCGGAGATCCGAGGCGCCTGCTTTGGTTTGCGCCAATCGATGGATACAGTGGGAGCTGTCCTTGGCCCGGCTCTAGCCATTTTGTTGATGTTATGGCTCGCAGATGTCCAGCTTGTACTGTGGTTTGCAGTGATCCCGGCGGCGATAGCGGTGGTTTTCATTGTTACCAGTGTAAAAGAGCCCATACACACCTCTCCAGGGGGCAGCCCTCGATCGCCCATTCATTGGAAAGTGCTGGACGACTTTTCCTATGAATATTGGTGGGTGGTAGTTGTTGGGGGGGTATTTACACTTGCCAGGTTCAGTGAAGCGTTTCTGATATTACGGGCTCAACAAATAGGTTTGTCGACCACCTGGGTTCCGCTGGTGATGGTAGTGATGGCACTTTTCTATACGTTGTCCGCGTACCCTGCCGGTTGGTTATCTGACCGTATCAGTCGCACGAAGCTGCTCTGTGTGGGTATGGGGTTACTAGTCCTCGCGGATTTGCTGCTTGCCCAGTCCAACTCCGTCATCACGATGATGCTAGGCGTCGCGTTATGGGGGCTTCATATGGGATTCAGCCAAGGTATTCTCGCCTCAATGGTCGCCGATAAAACGCCTGGAAAGCTTAAGGGCACCGCGTTCGGTATCTTCAATCTGGTTAGTGGCGTATGCATGCTGATCGCCAGCGTTCTTGCGGGTTGGCTATGGCAAAGCCTTGGGTCAGAGAGCACATTTCTGATGGGGGCATTGCTGGCTGCAACAGCTCTGGTCTTGTTGCTTGTTAAGAAACAGTCATTTCATCAGGCGAAGAGCGGAGAAGTTTCGCTTTGATCGAACGAGTCACCGGTTTTACAAGGGGTGACCGCAACACGTGGGTCCGCCTCGGCGTGCTAACAGAACTTCACCATCCCAATCCTCATCTGCGGTTCCAGGGGGGCGAGGTAGGAGCCGCGAGTCGTCTAACGCCTCAGCTAGCGTGCTCCGAGGTGCATTCACTCCGGGCTGGGTTGATGTCAACGTGACCAGGGATAGGGGATGATAAAAGCGTTCCTCCACAACCGAGCCCATCCACAGCGCTGACGCACGCTCGTTCGTGAGCTTGAAATCGACGGCCCACACTCGAAGCACGAGGCGCGAGGGGGCGGGTGCGTCATTACTACTCGGTCTGACGAGCGTCAGACTGGGGAGACGACCACTGGCGAAAAGTGGAATAGCTGGAAGAGCTGCCGGGTCAGTCTGGACTGAAAGCCAATTCAGCGCATTAGAGGGCGTCCAGTCCGCCGAGCTGCGCCACCCGTTGCGCTGCAGGACATCTTGCAAGCCATTAAGGTCTCCTGCCCACTGGAACGTTAATGCTTCATTCGTCTCGCCGGTTAGGTCGATACGCCGCGTCGGCAGTAACTGCCAACCCGAGACCCACCAATGGGTGGCGGCCATTGATGGAGTTCTGTCGGAGGCGGCATATCGAACACTGTCGGTCGCATGGTTACGATAGATATTGAATCCTCCAGCGGCGACCAGTGCCGAGAATCCGACGGCAAGCAGGCCCTTTGGCTCAATGCATCCTGCTGGGCGTCCCAAGTAGGACAGTCCGAGCAGTGCCAGCCACGCGGACCCGAACGCCAGTCCCCCGAGCACGTCGGAAAACCAATGCGCTCCTAGGTAAAGACGTGAGAACGCAATGAGAAATACCAGGGTTACCGCGCTGAGGGCGATCGCCAGGCGCCATGTCGGGCGCATCTCACGCGCAATGAGAAACGCCAGGAAACCGTAGAGCACGGCATTGACTGTGCTATGGCCGCTTGGGAAGGAAAAGGCGCTCCACCCTGAATAAAGAAGCTCATCAGGTCGAGCTCGATGCAACGCAACTTTTATGACTGTATTAAGAATCGATGCACCAGCAATCGCAATCAGCCAATAGGCAGCAGTGCGCCGGGCGCGTTTCCACATGAGCCAGAGTAAGACGACTACAGTGACCGGCACCACGACCTTGGTGTCGCCAAGTTCAGTAATAGCGATCATTACTGCATCGCCGGGAGCTGTGCGAAGATCTTGCAACGCACGGTATATCGCGCTGTCGGCAAGCAGCAATGGGTCACCGGTGACAACATCTTCAAGGGTGCCGAAGAACAGCCAAGCTGCGCTGACGAGAAGTACTGCCGATACTGCGAGCGTCCGCGCCTCGGGCCGAGTTTGATCGAGCAAGGGCGTGAGACTGCGGCTCAACCAAGAATCGTGGGTGCTGACCCAGCACCGAAGCCGCCCCCATGCATTGATGAAGTAAGGAACACCGCGCCGCAACGCCCAGCGCACGATATTTAGCAGTACCCAGCCTGCCGCAAGTAGTAAGACCAGCAGGATCGCGAGTGGCTTGGCGGTTGCCCCGAGAATGCTGAACGTTGCGCCTACCAGTACGCCTGACAGGATATGCGACGCAGCCCATGCGAGTGCCGAGGCAACATTGACGGCATAGAACCGATTGACCGCCATTCCCATCATCCCGGCAAGAAGTGGGATGAAGGCGCGCACGCCCGGTACGAAGCGGGCGAGAAACACACTCTTGGCACCATGACGCTTAAAAAAGACCTCGCTGCTCTGAATTAATCCGGGGTAGCGGTTTAAGGGCCAGAAACCAAGAATCGCACGGTGGTATCGATGTCCGAGCCAGAACGAGAGACCATCACCGGCAATTGCACCTAACGTGGCGGCGACTAACAACGGCCAGAGTAAAAGCACCCCACTTGGTACCAAGGCACTGAGCGCAAGGATCACGGCTGTGCCGGGAACGACGGCACCGATAATCGGGATTGACTCGGAAAGTGCCAGAAGAAATACCGCCAGATAGGCAACCTGCGGATTCACCGTGAGGAACTCGATGACCGATGAGACCATGGACGTCATCATGAGCAGGTTACCTGTGCAATGTTGGTGATGAAGCAATCATGTTTTGTGTCTTGTGGATAAATCGCTCGAGCGTTACGAAGCGGTGGCGACGGCAGCGGGAAATTCTTCAACGCGCCGTTCAAAGCGTCCAAAATGTAACGCCAGGGTCGGTAATACCAACAGATTGAGTAGGGTCGAGCTCACTAGCCCACCCAAGATTACGATAGCCATAGGCCCTTCGATTTCATTACCCGCTGCACCACTGGCGAGCGCCAAAGGTAGCAGTCCCAGCGCGGTCACAACGGCCGTCATCAGAATCGGCACCAGGCGTTCAGCGGCGCCTCTCCGAGCCGCTTCCGGGCCCCATGTCATGCCTTCCTCATTCACGAGGTGTGAATAATGCGAGATGAGCATGATCGAGTTGCGCAGCGTTATACCGAACAGGGTAACAAACCCTACAAGGGAGCCCAGTGAGAGGTTTCCACCGTAGATCAGGACTGTCAGGACGCCACCTACCAGTGCGAAGGGTAGATTTACAAGCACCAAAATTAATGCGCGTATGCTTTTGAGCGCAAGGAATAGCAGGATGATGATTCCGACGATAGCAACCGCGGTGTAAACCATTAGATCCTGCTGAGATTGAACACGTGCTTGCTCTTCCCCAGCAAACAAAACGTAGGTGCCTTTGGGAAGAGTAACCTCTTGGTTAATTCGCCGCTTAGCCTCCTGAACAAAGTCGCTCACCGCCCGACCCCTCACGGCGGTCGACACTGTTTGCAGGCGTTGTGCACCGCTGTGCATGATTTGATAACGGCTGGTGGTTTGAGTGATTACCGCTAACTGATCCAAAGGTACCGTTGTTCCGGTTTTGCTACGCAGCAGCAGTGACCCGACAGTCGCGATCGTGTGGTGGGCCGTGGAAGCCAACGAGACGGTGACATCATAAGTCTGGTTACCCTGATAGATTTGGCTGGCGGTCACTCCGTCATAGGCGACCTGAATCGCGTCCATGACGTCGACCGGCTCGAACCCCCAGTGCGTCAATTGCTCAGGCCGCAGCCTGATTGTCAATTGCGGCACATGCTGGGCGGACTCAACTCTCAGGCCGATATTGCCTGGGATTTGGCTTATCACCTGAGCGATTTCCTGGGCTTTGCTGTCCAGTACATCGAGATCAGGACCAAAGACATTGATGACGACCGGTGCTGTTACGCCAGAGATACTTTCGTCCACCCGCTCAGTCAGGAATGTGTTTACTGACGTCGTCAATCCCGGGAAGCTGGCCAGCACTTGTTGGATGCGCGCCACGGCTTTGGTTTCCTCAGCAGCCGACACGCTATTCAAATCCACCTCGAACTCACTGACGTGGACACCGGTTGGATCGACTACTTCGCTGGCTCGCCCTGCGCGTTGCGCTACCAGCCGCACCCCGGGGACTTTGCTTAGCTCCTGTGCCACACGGTTGCCCACACGCATGGATTCGGTCAAAGAGGAGCCTGGGGCCAACGCCATATGGATCAGGTAATGTCCCTCCTTCAATTCCGGTATGAAGTTACCGCCAAAAAACGGCAGCGCGCTGGCCGCCATTGTGCAGAGAATGACGATCATCCAGACGATTGGGCGAGAGTGCGATTCGATGCTGGCGAGTAATTTCAGGTAGCGGGTCTTCAGTCGCTGCACCAACTTTGGTTCGTCCGATTGGAGTCGCTTAGTGGTCAACAACATAAATGCCAGTGCTGGCGTGACCGTTAGGGCTACCACGAGGGAGGCCAAAATCGCCAGAATATAGGCGAGCCCCAAGGGCGCGAACAGTTTTCCAGCGATCCCTGACAGCGCCAGTACCGGAAGGAAAATCAGCACAACTACCAGAGTGGCATACACCACAGCACTGCGGACTTCGTATGAGGCGCGCAATACCACCAAGGCCGCTGAGATAGGATGCTCCAGCGCTTGATTTTGGCGCAGTCGACGGAAGATGTTCTCCACGTCGACCACGGCATCGTCCACCACCTCTCCCAAGGCAATGGCCAGGCCGCCCAAGGTCATGGTGTTAAGGCTCACACCAAAGTGATGGAGTACGATCACTGCTGTTAACAAGGACAGCGGAATCGCCGTAGCCGAGATGATCGCAGTGCGGATATTGAGCAAAAACAGAAACAGCACCAGCACAACTAACACGCCTCCCAATAGCAGTGCTGTCTGCAAATGACCAATCGCGGTTTCGATAAACCTGGCTGGGCGGAAGATGTCTGGATGTAGGCTCACCTGTTCTGCGTCCAGCGCAGGTTTCAAACTGTTCAGGGCGCTTTCCACACTACTGGAAACGCTCATCATATCGGCGCCGTATTGGCTTTCGACCATCAGCGACACCGCGGGCTTACCCTCGATGGCCGCCGCGCCCACTGCAGGAGCAGCCCCATAGGCGACCGAGGCGACGTCGCCCAGGCGCACGGCGACACCATTGCGGTAGTTGAGTACAGTTTGAGCCAACTGCTCTGGTGTAACGGTCTGACCCTCGGTATTCAAGACAATGCGCTGGTTGGCAGTTTCCAGAAAGCCTGCGCCACTGACCCCGGTTGCGCGCTGCGCACCACCCAATATGTCTTGGAGAGACAAACCGTACTGCACCAGCTTTTCGGGGTTTGCCTGAATTTGAAATTGCTTTAGATCGCCGCCGAATACGATTACGTCCGCGACGCCGGGCACGCGCAACAATTGCGGTTTGATCGTCCACTGCGCCAGTGTACGCAGTTCCATCAGCGAGCGAGTCTCAGAGGTGATACCCGCGACAAGAGTGACACTGGTCGATGAGGTTAGCGGTAATAACGCAGGAGGTTTGACCCCATGAGGAAGAATACCGGTTAGCGTGCTGAGTCGTTCTGCAGTGAGTTGTCTAGCGCGGTAAATATCGGCTCCATCCTTGAAGGTCAACGTCACCATCGATAACCCTGGTAGCGACTTGGACCGCATGCTTGCAAGGTCCAGCGTGCCACCCATTGCATTTTCTACCGATTGGGTAACCAGCATTTCAACCTGTTCGGAAGATAATCCAGGCGCTTCGGTCTGAATAACCGCAAGGGGTGGCGCAAACTCGGGAAAAACATCTTGTCGGGCCTGGGTTAGGGTGAAGATGCCATAACCTGCCAATAAACAAGCGAGGGCAATAACGACCCCGCGCAATCGTACGGCGAAGCGGATAATTGAATTCAACATGATGTATTCGCTGTCGTCTGATTAGTCGTCACATTCAGGGTCTTTGCACGCGGACGCAGTGACGGATGGCCGCTGTTCTTCGGATAACAGCAGCTGAGCGCCCTGTACCACGACGCGATCGCCAGATCTGAACCCGGAGCTAACCAAGTACCCATCTTCGTAGGGGGTTTGCTCTTCGACAGGGCGGCGGGTAAATCGTTTTTTTGCGATTTGTACATAGGCCCACGGCTGACCGCCAAACCATAAAATGGCAGCGTCAGGAATGAGGAGGCTGGTGCTCTCTGGAGTGGCCAACGGTAAGTACGCAACTACTTTGCTGCCGACCGGAAGGGTTGCTGCCGCTCGGTAAAGGTATGCGCGGCCTTCAGTCGAAGAATCGATCTGAGGGGAGACTGAAATGAGCTGAGCTGCTTGCCGAAGGTGTTTGCCGGACTCAATCGAGATCAGTACAGGGGCCACTAAATCAGCACCAAGGGGAAGCGCAATGCGCAACAGCATTTCCTCGCGGCTTAACAGTTTTTGCAGGAGTGGGGCGTCCTGCGCCTCAATCATGCTTGCCAAGGGCGCACCAAATTGTTGCCGCGCGCTGTTATGGATCGACCGAAGGCTTGCACTAGCCACTTGTAATTTGGCCTTGTCTGCAATCCACGCCGCTTGCGAAGTTTGCAGCACACTCAACGCCACGCTTTGGTTGCTTTTAAACAACGCGAGATTGCGCTCGTAATCCTGGCCGGAAGCTGAAATGGCAGACTTTGCCGTCACTGAATCTGCTTGAGCCATAGCGTAACGAGCGCTCAAATCATTCAGCCCCTGTACATCAAGCACGGTGCCGTATACCAACCGTTCCACCGGATGCTTTGACGCAATGATCGGCTCACTCTGAATACCGCTGATCGTCTGGGTTGCTTCATCCAGTGTGACGATGGTCAGACCTCCTTCGGTCGTGACTCTTTTCAAAGGGGGTGTGGCCGAAGTTGCAGGCGTGGCGGTCAGGACTTGGCTAGAAAAAAAACCTACAGCAACTGATCCGATGAGGGCTGTCACCAACAACGCGACTCGTGAGGTTTTGCTACGAAGGAGTGTATTCATTTTCGAATGACCGCCTCTAATGGCTGGGCGTGCAACGGGGTTTCATCGAGCGGTTGCTGGATGGCATTTTCAAGTTGGCTGATGGCTTGCTGGACCTGAACCACCGCATCGACGTGGGTCATTGCATCGACATTCACCGCACGACGTGATCTTGATAGTGTGATTCGGCTGATCGCGCCTAAATTAAAGGAACGTTGGTCAGCATCGAAGACGGCTGTTCGCGTCTTCTCTTGTGTGTTGATAAGCGCGAGGTTCTCGATGGCCAAGCGATAGTGCTTTAGGGCGTTGTCTGTTTGATTGATCGCTTGGTCTTGAAGTGCTTCGACATGGATGGCGACTTCCTTGCGGTGCGCTTCGGCTTGCGCGATAGGGCCTTCATTTCGGTTGAATAGGGGCAGGGTGAAGCCAGCGGGTGTCATGCTGTACTTGTTTACCCCTTGGTCGAACGAATATCCAAGCCCGAGTGACAGGTTCGGATATTGCCGTGCAACTTCCAATTGGAGAGCCGCCTGGCTCGCGTTGTAGTCGGCTAGCGCGCCGAGGATGTCCATGCGATTCAGAATGGTTTGGCGGCGCGCGGTACTTGCAGGGATCTGTAGAGTAAGGCTATTGAAATCGCTCAGATTTATATCGATGGAATCAAGCGCTTTTAGAGTGACCCCAACGGTCGTAGCGATGAGCGCTTTGGCGTCCAGCATTTGCCGTTCGCTTTGAGCCAAATCGCTACGATCACGCTCCAGAATGATCTGTTCCTGGCTCAACTCGAACGTAGCGACCGAACCCAGCGAAAGCTGTTCTTTCAGCATGGTAACTATGCTTTGCTGGATGCTGACCTGAAGCTCGATGATTGAATGGTGTTGGCTGGCACCGTAAAGATCGAGCAATGCGCTACGAAGACGACTTCTGACCTCCCAAGCGGTTTGGCCGATATTCAGACGGGCAACGTTTGAAAGCTGTTGCGCTTGCGCTACTCGATACCCACGTTTACCCGCAGTCTCAATCGGGATGTCGAGGGCCAGTCCGTAAGTCCAGGGCTTGATCGGCTGATCGGCATACTGCAAGGGCAACGACAGAGACGGGTTGGTTCGTTGATCAGCCGTTTCTACCGCCGCCTCACTGCTAGCAAATTTGGCGCGTGCTGCGTCCAGTTCAGGGCTGTAGTAATAGGCCGCCAGCGTTAATTTGCTCAGTCCCCAGACGCCAGTGGTTTTGCTGTCGTGTGCAGTGATGAAGCGCTGAAGCTGCGTATTCGTTAGCGTCCGCTCTTCATAGGAACCCATCATTGCCAGGGGCGCTAGCGGATGTGGGTGGTAACTCACGCAACCCACCAACAGCACTACCACTGAAATAAAACAATGTTTATGCATGGGATATTCTTTGAGAACGAGCAGCAGGGCTCGTAAGACTTTGCGGATAAGGCATTACCGTTTCCCGTATCAATAAGTGTTGCGGCGACTGGCCAGTGGGACCATCCGTTGATAAAGGCGCTCAAGCGTGTCGAGCAAACGCTCGCCAAGATGTCCGAACCTCAGCGCCTGCGGGATCAGCCACGCGCTTATCAACGAGACCAGCAACGACCCGGCAATATCGAATGGGAAATGCGCGCCTAAATAGACACGTGCCCAGCCGACCAATGTGCCCAGCAGCAAAATCAATACGCCAAGCCTGTGCAGCGATGCCCATATCAGAGCCAAGGCCAGCGTGAACATCACCGTGGCGTGATCGCTTGGGAATGAGGACTCTGGGGCGTGCTGGAGTAGGTTTTGTCCTAGTCCGACCATGAAGGGGCGCGGATGGAACCAAAGGGTACTGATAAGCAGGTTGCATCCAAGCGCGAACACGACGCTCAGGGTGGCGGTTACTGCAGCAACTCGGTATTGGCGTGTGCCTCGCAGCCACAATCCAATTAACAAAAGCGGTACAACTGTGATGAGCCACTGCGCCAGAAAAGTCGCCACTAGGCGCATTTCCACCGAGGAGTGCACGCTGGCACTGATGGCCAAAAATAAAGTGCGATTGAGCTCTTCCATAGGGCGATCCAGTCAGGAAACTTGAAAGCATCACGTGTGATCACGGTGCCGATGATGAGCACCTTAGTGGTTGTTTCCTTAAGTCCACCTTAAGGATGGCGCTGGCAGTCTTATCAATCTAGAAGTGGTCAGAGTTCGCGCTTCAGCACTGGCCTTGTTGTGTCAGACTCATCTATGACCTGCGCACCGTATGTGCGCAGCCAAGACTTCGGCACACTGCGCGGTAATTTGGCGAAGCGCTGAATGATGTAGGGAAGGGATCAGGCAATGCGAATACTACTGGCAGAAGACGACCCGATGATCGGCAGCGGCTTGCAAAAAGGCTTGCGCCAAGAAGGTTACACAGTGGATTGGGTCACGGACGGCAAGGCCGCTGTCCTCGCTTTGGAAACCACCCCTTATGGGTTGCTGTTACTCGACCTGGGACTGCCGCGTCAGGATGGAATGCAGGTGCTCAAGGTTTTACGTCAGCACGACCAGAGCTTGCCGGTGATCATACTCACCGCCCGAGACTCTCTACCAGATCGTGTAGCGGGCCTTGATAACGGAGCTGACGATTACCTGGTTAAACCGTTTGCCATCGAGGAGTTGGTTGCACGCATCCGCGCCGTCAGTCGACGTCAATCCGGGCGTGTGCAGACCGAACTTCGAGGCGGCCCATTGCGCCTTGATCCTGTGCGACACCTTCTGTGGCTTCGCGATCAACCCGTCAGTGTATCGGCCAAGGAATATGCGTTACTGCACGAACTGCTGAAAGAGTCGGAGGCGGTGATCTCCCGCGAGCAGCTGGAGGATCGCCTGTACGGTTGGGGAGACGAAGTGGGCAGTAATGCGGTGGAAGTTCACATTCACAATCTTCGTAAAAAGCTTGGGGCGCAGGTGATCCGAACCGTTAGAGGGGTCGGTTATCACATAGGAGAAGACTCATGAGTTCGATCCGTCGGCGCTTGCTGTTATGGCTGTTGCCAGCCACTTTTGTGGCAGGACTGCTGGCAAGCGCCGGTACTTATTGGGGCGCCGTACTTGAGTTGAACGATCTGCTCGATGAGCAAATGCGTTATCTCGCAGAACACATTAATGTGGACCCTGGTGAACGGGTTGTGCTGACGAGGAATAAACCCAGTCCATTGCGTGACGATAATACTGATGAGGTATTGCTTCAGGTCTGGAGTGCAGGAGTCTTGAACTACACGACCGACTCAGCACTCATGCTCCCTCCACCGCTGGAAACTGGATTGAGTGATGTTCGAGTCGGGGACAGTACGTGGCACACATTCGTAAGCCAGCGCGGCGATAAGATTTTTCGTGTAGCCCAAGCGCAAAATAAACGATGGGAAGAGCTCGCCGGGTTAGCCTTGCACTTACTGTGGCCGGTCGTATCGCTGGTTCCTTTTCTGGCCCTGTTTTTATGGTTTGGTATCAGCTACGGACTTAAACCGCTGCGAACTGTCGCGACAGAGTTGTCGGCGCGCAACGTGAACAGTCTCCAACCCATTGCTTCGACAGATCTGCCTGACGAGGTTAAACCTCTGGTTGACGCCCTCAACGACCTACTAAAGCGCCTGGCAAATGCTTTCATGATGCAAAAACACTTTATTGCTGATGCCGCACACGAACTACGCACCCCCGTGGCAGCGCTTAGCATCCAGGTGGAGTTGGCGCAGCGGGCTACGCTAGATGTAGACCGTCGGGAATCGCTGTCGCAAGTCCAGGCGGGCGTCACCCGTCTTACTCATCTGACACAACAGTTGTTGACATTGGCTCGCCTGGAGCCTGATGCGCAATCGCCGCCTATGCAGGCTGTTGAATTATCCGCTCTTTGCAAGTCGGTGATCACTGATCAGGTTCGCAGGGCCGAGGCTTCAAATATCGATCTCGGGCTGACCGAACATGCGTCATTTAGCATTCTGGGGGATAGCGATTCGCTACGTATCTTGCTTAACAACTTAGTGGACAACGCGATTCGGTATGCGGGGACTCTTGCAAAAATCGACTTGGCGGTAAAGGAAACCGACCAAGGGGTCATCCTTGAAGTAAGTGACAATGGCCCAGGAATAAGTGAAGTGGATCGTGAAAGGGTGCTTGAGCGCTTTTATCGCGGTAGCAACCAAATAGGCCCTGGCAGTGGGCTGGGGCTGTCAATTGTTAACACTATTGCCGAACAACACGGTGCCAAGGTCTTACTTGAAACAGGGCCAAATGGTATCGGACTGAGAGTGAAAGTAATTTTTCCGACTTACGTCCCTAACAAAATCTGTTCAGGTGCTGCAACTGATCGAAGCCAAGATATTCCCAATGCCCTGAAAAATATTCAATGATCCTTATTAACGTTAACTTCGCTTTATGGTCGGAGCAAGCAGCTCGCGACCACGCCTGCACACCTCAGATTTTTTTCTCAGTTAGCTAATGGTTCCATGTCAGGACTCAACGTTCCTAACCACGCAACCAAGCACACAATGACTATCGCTAATGTGAATTCCAAGGTCATGCTGCGTCTAAGGGCATTAACGGCAACGGTGTATTCGCCTTCTTTAATAGAGCGGGCTAATGAAGGACTCAAATGAAAACGATGAAGGATTGCCAATACAATCATCCCTGCAAACAGTAATATTTTTATAAGTAACAGCACCCCGTAGATGCTAAATATGACGTGGTCAAAAACAGGCCCGACGATGAAAAGATAGTTCACTATTCCGGACAGGGCTAGGGTCACTACAATCAATGCACCCGCGGACTCGAATCCGGTCAAGGCTCTCGCCAAAATCCGCACCTCCTGTTCGCCCATAAGCGGCTTTGCTCGCAGCAATAGGAAGAATCCTGCGATGGCACCTAACCAGCCACCTGCTGCCAAAAGATGAAGGATATCGCTGGTGAAATGCAGGTAACGACGGCTGCCTTCATCCATGGCGCCGTGCCCTGTCCATGCGAGAGTTGCCAGGGCGATAGCACTGAATAGGGTAACTGCCCATAAACTTGGAGTCGCGAAGCGTCTATTCAACGCGACGGCTATGCACGCCAGTGTCAGGGATATTATTCTAACCATCCAGCTCAATCCAACATCAGTGCCCATCAGAATCATTTGGAAAATGTGATGATGAAGCTCCATGAAATCAGAGACGCCACTCATCATTTTAGCGAGCAATAACATGGCGAAAAGGGATAGGGGTATAGCGATAATGGCGGTGCCGAACAGGAGCGACTCAAAGTTTAGAACAGCGCCGGATACCCTCTCTTTTCCCTTAAGACTATACAAGCCGAAGACTGCCAGGCCGAATAACAGCATCAGGTCCATATAAAGAGCGAAGCGAAGAATAATATTGATTGAGTCGCTCATGTATCATTTCACTTTAAAAGAAAAGTGACCAGTCATTGGATGAGTGTCGGAAGAAACTGCCCGCCATTCGACTTTATAAGAACCCGTGGTGAGCGGGGACGAGGGTGTTATGATCATGACCTTAGGATCCCCACTGCCAGAGATATTAGCTTTAATACTCATCGGTGAGTTAGGCATGCCGGGCATATCCGTCATTATCAGTTTGGCGCCTGAAAACTGAGTCGAAAGGGTTTCCGAAAAGTGGAGTTCAATTTTAGCGGGTGCTGCGTAGACAACACCATCAGCAGGGATTGAAGATATGAGCTTTGGATGCGCCAGGGCTACCGCGCTCAAAAGCATTCCGGCAGTAAGTGCCACCCCCAGAGTTGAAGTTTTAAACAATGACATGCAAGACTCCTCACGGCACAGGCCGTCGTTTAATTTTATATGGATTATCTGGATTTATAGTGTTCGGTTTTGTTCGCGTCAACAGACGAGCTTTTGTATCTGCCGCATTATAAAGATTGGCTCAAGTGATAGATTAAATATGCCTGCTTACTGAAGCTGTGACACGATGCCACACGACAGCGTGTTGGTCGATTACAATTCAGTAAGCTTTGCGCCTGCGCCAGGTTTCAGCCTATGTCACTGATGCGATCGTCCACTCGTTGGATATCAAGTGCATTTCCATTGATTAACCGCAGGTTTATCTAACGTCGAGCTCGGTCAGTTCCTTATTTTGAACGATGACCGAGCTAACCGACGAGGAGTGCACGCTTCTAACGGTCCGAGCAATCTTTCAGTGTGTTCGCGTCTGGAGCGACTGCGGCCGAAGATTTTATTGTCGTTCGTGATCAAACCACATTGAGTTGCCCCATCATGCCCATCTCTTCGTGTTCGAGGATGTGGCAGTGAAACATCCGCAGACCAGGCAATCGCTGTAAGGTTTTAATGCGTACGATTTCACTTGAACGCAGGTTGACGGTGTCTTGCCATGCACGGAAAGATACCGGTGTGACAACGCCGTCAAACTCCCGCTCAACCACTTGGAACTGATTGCCATGCAGGTGGAAGGGATGATCCATGTCAGAGTGATTGACGATTTCCCAGAGCTCTACCTCGTTGATTCGGCTCACCAGATCGATACGTTGCATGTCGTATTCTTGGTCGTTGACCAGAAACTGCACGCTATGGCGACCGTTGGCCATACTCATTTTTTCGCTGAATACCACCTGTTTGCTTGCGGTGGCCGCACCAAGGTCGGGTACTGAGCCGAGCTTAAGCGGCAGGGCTGCCTGGCCAGTGGCTGTGACTGTCGTAAAATCAACTGTCAGCAGCGGCATGATGTGATCGGGCGCCACTTTGCCCATCTTGCCGCGCGCATAGACATTAGCGTTCAATTCCACTCGGTCGCGACGGCTGCCCGCGTCGATTATCAGTTCGATCCGCTGAGCTGGGGCCAGCAGGTATTCGGTCAACCCCGACTGTGGCTTTTCGAGCAGACCACCGTCGGTGCCGACCAACGTTAGCGTGCTACCGGGCAGCGCGAGTTGCAGATAGCGAGCACTACAGGCGTTCACGACGCGCCAGCGCTCACGACCTCCGGCGGCGAATGGTAAAACGGGTTGGTGCTGGGCATTGACCAAGGCGAACTGACCTTCGCGACCATTCATCCAGTCGTTGGCTTCGTTCGGTGCGATGGTGGCATAACTGTCGAGTTTGAGGTCTGAAACCACCAGCAACCTCTCTGGTAAATGAGCCAGAGGGTCATGCCGCGACCTTATCAACAGTGGACCTGCCAAGCCTCGGAACGCTTGTTCCGCGGTATTTTGGTGCGGATGCGGGTGATACCAATAAGTGCCTGCGCTGCCTTCGGGCAAATTGAAACTGTAAGTACGGCGCCCGCCTGGCGGTACAGGATCATGCGGATTACCGTCCTGGTCCGACGGTACTGGCAAGCCGTGCCAGTGAATAGTGGATGGCTGTGTAAGATTGTTGACGAAGGTGATTGCGACCTTGTCCCCCTCAAACAGCTCGATCAGCGGGCCAGGCAGGCCCCCGTTGTAGGCCCAGAATTCGGTCGCGGTTTTTCCGGGAACAAAGGGAACTGAGACAGGCGCAGCGGTCAGAGTTGCCTCAAAGTAGCCTGGTACGCTGCTGGTGTTGGCTAATTTGGGAATTTCTCGCAGTGAGCTGCCAGTCGGTAGCAGCTCTGGTGCCAGCAACGGTAGTCCAAGAGGTGTGGACGAGGCGGTCATGGTGTCTGCCGACCATGCCTGTAACCAGGGGCCAGCTAGCCCGGTCAACGCTAACCCTCCAAGAAAGGTGCGCCGTTGCATCAAGTAAGTTTTCATTTGGACATCTGCATATTCATCATGCTGGACTGCTGATCCATCATCTTCATCATCATGTCCATCATTCCTGTACCGCCATTTGCTGAGCCTGGCATGCCCATTTCATTACAACCTTTGCCTGCGTGCATAGTCCGCATCATGGCTATGGAGTTTTTCATGGTCTGCATGCTCTCCTGCATAGCGGCCCGGCGCTCGGCAGGCGTCTTGGCGGCGGAAACTTTGTCGCGGGCGGCTTGCATCTTCTGCATTTGCTGAGTCATGGCATGATCGGCATCAGACTGGGGCTGAGTGCTTGTCTCGGTGGTGGGTAGCGGGGCTTCAGCCGGAGGGTGAGCTTCCGTGGCATTGGCGACTATGGCGATGGCTGCGATTAGAGCGGCTAAAACTAATTTCAGTGGTGCTTGCATGGCAAATCTCCAGACTAAGGGGAACGTTCGCACGGTTGGACCGCGCTGAATCAGTATGCAGTCGAGCAGTATGCGTAGAGGGTATGGCAGCCGACTCTAGGATCAACCGTAACAGCGCTTTCCAAGATGAGGTTACTTCCCACTTAACCTACTTTGGTTGATTGACCACCCGGCCACCTGTAAACAATAGCGCTGGTTGAATGGAGATTGTTGATATACGTCAAACATGACAGCACTCCCGTTACTACTGGTACTTCAGGAATCGGCTCTTGGGCTAAACGTTGGCTCGAAGCATCGTCATTCTTAGGCACGTTTGGTACCGGCACTAGAGAGTTCAATATGAAAAACAGTTGTTCCATCGGCTGAAGTGCACCATATCCTGCCCTCATGAGCTTCAATGATGGATCGAGTAATCGATAACCCCAGTCCTGCGTTACTGGGGCTCCCTTCACGTCTCGCAGGATCTGCGCGGTAAAAACGATCAAAAAGTTTATCTAGGTGCTTGGGCGCAATAGTCGTCCCGGGGTTTTGTACCGTCAGCACCGTCGAGGTTTTTGTCTGGCAGATGTCCACGCAAATGGTTTCTCCCTCTGGCGTGTAACGTAGCGCATTCGACAGTAAGTTCGAGATAGCCCTGCGCAGCATCAATACGTCGCCGCTAACACTTCCAGCACCTAATACGCGAAGCTCAATGCCTCGCTCGTCAGCCAGCAGGCGATAGTATTCGAGCAATGTTCCCACCACCTCCCGCAGCTCTATCTGGGTGTTTTCTGGCTTGATCAATTTATTGTCGGACTTGGCCAGAAAAAGCATGTCATCGATCATGCGAGACATACGCTTCAAGTCTTCGAGATTTGAAAACAGATTGTCTTCGTAGTCCTCAATGTTTCTTTTTCGTGAGAGCACGACTTCAGTGTGCGTCATCAGATTACTGACGGGCGTTCGCAGCTCATGAGCAATGTCTGCGGAAAAATTTGAAAGCCGAACAAACGCATCGTCCAGACGAGACAACATGGCGTTGAACGATGTCACCATCTGTTGGAGTTCTTTTGGCACGGGTGCCAATGGTATGTGGTCTTTCAGCGAACCGGCGGACATAGATGCCGCGACCATGGTCAACTGCCGAATAGGTCGCATACCGCTGCGTGCTACCATCCACCCCAGTGCGGCACTGGCCAGTGCGCTGATGACCAATCCTGTCCAGAACCATTGCTGAAGCGTTTCGAAGAAAGACATGTGCTGCGTCACATCAAAGATCAAGATCACGGTCAGCGGTTTAATCTGTCCGGAAACCATTGCCGGGGCGGTCACGCCGCGGTAAGTCTGCTCATGGTCTTTCCATTCCCACATTGTTTGACTATCGAGCGTGCGCAGTTGCTCTGGCACAGTGACGGGCCCGGGACTAGCGAAAAACAACTTTCCTTCGCTGTTCAGGATGATTGCCGTCAAATCTCGGTGGGCCCCCAGCAACGCCTCAAGTTGTGGTTTTAACTCACTAAATTGATCGATGTTGTGCAGCTCTCCCAAAATTCGTTGGGTTGAGCTGAGTTTTTCGTCCAGGGTTTGTTGATCCAGCATCTTGAAATGATGCTGACTTAGATGATTGAAACTGACGCCGGCAACAGTCAGCACGACGGTCACCGAAAGCATGAACATCAAGCTCAGGCGGGTGGTGAGGGAGAGGCGGTTCATCTCTGATCCAAGTCCGGTGAGTCGAGCATGTAACCCATACCTCGGACGGTCTGGATCAGCTTAACGTCGAAGTCGTCATCAATTTTCGCCCTGAGCCTTCTGACGGCCACTTCAATCACATTGGTATCGCTGTCGAAATTCATATCCCAGACTTGCGAGGCGATGAGCGATTTTGAGAGCACTTCGCCTCTACGACGCAGCAGTAGCTCTAACAACGCAAACTCCTTAGCCGTCAGGTCTATGCGCGTTCCTCCCCGAATTGCCCTGCGTTTGAGCAGGTCGACCTCAAGGTCAGCCATTTTTATATGGGTTTGCGCAGGGGTGCTGTTACCGCGACGTAGCAAGGTTCTAACGCGAGCCAGCAACTCAGAGAAGGCGAATGGTTTGATCAGGTAATCGTCTGCCCCAAGCTCCAGTCCCTTGACCCTATCTTCAATGCTGTCTCGCGCCGTCAGAAATAGCACGGGCACTTCTTTTCCTGACTTACGGACCTTTCGAAGGAGTTCCCATCCATCCATTCCCGGCATCATCACATCCAGAATCAGTAAGTCATAGGCCTCGCTTAACGCGTGTTGAAGGGCCTCAACGCCGTCGGTAAAACGATCAACAGTAAATCCGGCCTCAGTCAGGCCCTGCTGTAGATAAATGCCCAATGTCGGTTCATCTTCAGCGACTAAAAGTTTCATGAGGTGAATCTCAACGGGACCATTAAGTTGAGTGTGCATCAAATAAGTCTCGCTGATTTGAAACTTACATAAATGTAATCTCTGCGTCAGGTAAATGTTCGTCCGCTTGAACGCCTGTCGGCTTTTAGCCCACAGGGGCCTTCAATAAATGATCGGCCCGCAGAAGTGATTAGACTATATTCGTCTAGCAAGAGGTGTATTCAATTCGATCAAGATTATCCAATTGGTTGCAATGGCTGCGTTTTATTGACTATGAATACTTCATTTTTTTTTTAAGGCGGATGCCTACTTTCGGACATGCACACGGTTCATGGTCAACCTGTTGATCTGGCACAATCCACCCAGTTGAAAAAGGAAAAATAGCCATGCCTACCGAAAAAAACGACCATGGTCATACTCATTCTGCAAGGGTGGAGGATGAAAGTCGGTGCGATCCGGTGTGTGGCATGGCTATTACCTCTCCGGGCTCTTTCAGCGAGAATTATCAGGGGCACGCCTATCAGTTTTGCAGCTTGAATTGCCAAAAGAAGTTTAGAGCGGAACCTGGTCGCTACGCGCCTGAACAGTTGGATAGCGATTATCCCAGTCACACCGGCCCAGCCACTGAAATACAAGAGGTCACTCAGTTCACCTGCCCTATGCATCCGGAAATACGTCAGCTTGGCCCCGGTACCTGCCCGATATGCGGCATGACATTGGAACCGGTCATGCCCACGCTAGAGGAGGATGAAAATCCTGAATTCAAGGATTTCACCCGTCGTTTTTGGTGTTCATTACCCTTAACTGTAATCGTGACAGTACTCGCGATGACGGGGCATGTATGGCAGTTATTTCACGGGACTATTCAGAACTGGATTGAGCTAAGCCTCGCAACGCCAGTCATTTTGTGGGCGGGTTGGCCTTTTTTTGTGAGAGGCATCGATTCGATTCGCCATCGCAGTCCCAATATGTGGACCTTGATTAGCCTAGGCACATCCGCAGCCTATCTCTATAGCGTCGCAGCAACACTGTTTCCTGAGAGCTTCCCCGTCGCTTTCGTGCGAGAAGGCCGCATTGGCGTCTATTTCGAAGCCGCCGCCGTGATTATCTCGCTGACCTTGTTCGGACAGATGCTTGAACTTAAAGCTCGATCACAAACGTCTTCGGCGATTAAATCCTTGCTTGGCTTGTCTCCGAAAACCGCGCGCAGGATCAATGCCGATGGCGAAGAGGAAGATGTCCCGCTTACCCATGTGCATAAGGGCGACCATTTGCGGGTAAGACCGGGTGAAAAAGTTCCTGTCGATGGTTCCGTTCTGGAGGGCGAAAGCGCAGTAGATGAATCGATGCTCACTGGCGAGCCCTTGCCCGTAATGAAAAGGGGCGGTGATAGCCTCATGGGTGCAACGCTCAATACCCATGGCAGCTTGATCATGGAGGCGCAGAAAATTGGTGCCGAGACCATGCTGTCGCAAATTGTTCAAATGGTGGCCTTGGCTCAGCGTTCTAAAGCGCCGATGCAGCGAATGACTGACGCCGTTGCCGGTTATTTTGTGATGGGAGTCATTTTTATTGCGATGTTCACTCTTTTGGGGTGGGGGTTGTTTGGTCCTGAGCCCAGCTGGGTTTTTGGACTGATAAACGCGGTTGCAGTGTTAATTGTTGCCTGCCCTTGCGCGCTGGGGCTTGCGACGCCGATGTCAATCATGGTTTCCACCGGCAAAGCCGCCAGTATGGGCGTGCTGTTCAGAGATGCTGGCGCTATCGAGAATCTGTGCCAGATCGACACGCTGATCGTCGATAAGACCGGCACCCTCACAGAAGGACGTCCGGTATTTCACAGCGTGGAGGTCACCCACAAGTTCGCGGCCAATGAGGTACTCCAACTCGCTGCCAGTCTTGATCAAGGCAGTGAACATCCATTAGCCCATGCAATTGTTGATCATGCCCGGTCTGAAAACCTTGTTTTGACCAAACCGGAGTCGTTCGAATCCGGTTCAGGAATAGGTGTCAGCGGCTTGGTAGATGGTAAGAAAATTCAGCTTGGCAACACGGCATTAATGGCCGTGGCTGGGGTAAGCATCGATTCGCTTGAAGCTCGCGCGGAGCAGTTGCGCCTTGAGGGGATCAGCATCATCTACGTGGCAGTGGATGGAATATTGGCAGGGTTGCTGGCAGTCTCAGATCCGATCAAGCCGACTTCCAGGGAGGCTGTTACTAAACTTAAAGCAGACCATGTAAGGATCATTATGGCCACTGGAGATGGCCTTACCACTGCCCGTGCTGTTGCCAGGGAAATGGGTATTGAAGAGGTTCATGGCGAGGTGAAACCTCAGGATAAGGAGCGTCTGGTCGCAGACTTGCAGAAATCGGGAAGGCGCGTTGCCATGGCCGGCGATGGAATCAATGATGCTCCTGCGCTGGCCCGAGCAGATGTAGGCATTGCCATGGGAACAGGCACAGACGTTGCGATGAATAGTGCACAGCTCACGCTAGTAAAGGGTGACTTAATGGGGATTCTCCGAGCGCGGGCGCTCTCTGTCGCGACGGTAAAAAACATGCGGCAGAATCTGGGCTTTGCTTTTATCTACAATTCGATGGGAATCCCTCTCGCGGCGGGCTTGCTATACCCCATAACGGGACATCTGTTATCGCCGATGATCGCGGCAATCGCCATGAGCGTTAGCTCTGCATCCGTCGTTTTCAATGCATTAAGACTGAAGAACACCCATATAGAGTGAGCAAAAACTGCTCGACCCACAACCTTAGACACTCCTTGACCTTCCCGCCAAGTCAAGGCTGATGCTTGTTTTTTACGGCTAAATAGCCCGCTCAGCACAAGAAGGACATCTGTATTCGCTTCGCAAGCTTCAGGCACAGGTCGCTTACCCCCATCGCCCCACATGAGCACTGTTCCTGAAGCTTATTTCATACATCCGGCACGTCGGAGCAGTCTGGGTCTTGGTCATTCTCGCGTGGCTTCGTCGCAACTGCGTTGGTCCCTAAGCTGACAGAAATGTAATCGCGGCAGTGATTAAACTGTGGCAATTTCTGCACTCGATACCGCGCTATCAACCTGTGAGCACCGAAGTGGCTGTTTCGCAGGGTTTCTCTTTGACTGATTGGACATAAACAGTATGCATTCCAAAACTTCTAGGCGGACGTTCGTCAAAGGCTTGGCCGCTGGTGGAGTTCTCGGCGGCTTTGGCCTCTGGCGCACGCCTGTATGGGCCGTGACCAGCCCCGATATGCCCAGCGTACTGACCGGCAACCAATTTGATCTCTTCATCGGTGAAACCCCGGTAAATATAACCGGATCACCCCGCACCGCCATGACGGTCAACGGCTCTTTGCCAGGGCCGTTGCTGCACTGGCGCGAGGGCGAAACAGTCACGATCCGGGTGAAAAATCGTCTGGACCAAGACACCTCTATCCATTGGCACGGAATTATCCTGCCAGCGAATATGGATGGCGTGCCAGGAATGAGTTTTCATGGCATAGCACCCGATGGCATGTACGAATACAAGTTCAAGGTCCATCAGAACGGTACGTATTGGTACCACAGCCATTCTGGCTTGCAAGAGCAAGCAGGCGTTTACGGGCCGATCGTAGTCGATGCGAAAGCGCCCGAACCGTTTCAATACAGCCGTGATTATGTGGTGATGCTAACTGACTGGACCGATGAAGCGCCCGATCGTGTCATGGCCAAACTCAAGAAACAGTCGGATTACTACAATCATCACAAACGCACCGTTGGTGATTTTATTGAGGATGTCAGCGAGAAGGGCTGGGCCGCTACGGTGGCTGATCGGAAGATGTGGGCCGAGATGAAAATGAACCCCACTGACTTAGCGGACGTGAGCGGGAACACTTATACCTACCTCCTGAATGGTCAGGCGCCCAACGGTAACTGGACAGGAATTTTCAAACGCGGCGAAAAGCTCCGTCTTCGCTTCATTAACGGCTCTTCCATGAGTTACTTCGATGTCCGTATACCAGGGTTGAAAATGACCGTGGTGGCCGCCGATGGTCAGCACGTTAATCCTGTCAGCGTCGAGGAGTTCCGCATTGCCGTGGCAGAAACCTATGACGTGATCGTCGAGCCGACTAGCGAAGATGCCTACACCATCTTCGCGCAGTCCATGGACCGAACCGGATATGCACGCGGAACCTTGGCAACGCGCGAAGGAATGAGCGCACCTGTCCCTGCTACCGATCCACGCCCACTCATTACGATGGATGACATGGGAATGGCCGGTATGGCAGGGATGGATCACGGCAGCATGGCCGGTATGAGCGACGGTGGCATGAAGCCGGGAAGTATGTCCGCGATGTCTGGGATGGATCACGGCCAGATGACGGGTATGGACGGCGGTAGTATGCAGCACAGTGATATGGCCGGGATGTCCGGGATGGCTGGAATGGCTGGAATGGCTGGAATGGAAGCAGAAATGCAGTCCCACCCGGCTTCCGAAACCAACAATCCCTTAGTCGACATGCAAGCCATGAATGTGACGCCCAAGCTCACCGATCCTGGTATTGGCTTGAGGAACAATGGACGTCACGTACTCACCTATGCCGATCTGAAAAGCACCTTTCCAGATCCCGACGGCCGCACACCCAGCCGCACCATCGAGCTGCATCTCACAGGCCATATGGAAAAATTTGCTTGGTCGTTCAACGGCATCAAGTTTTCTGATGCGGAGCCTATACGTCTTAAATATGGCGAGCGCGTTCGAATCACACTGGTGAATGACACGATGATGACTCACCCCATCCACCTTCACGGAATGTGGAGCGACCTTGAGGATGAGGACGGTAATTTCATGGTGCGCAAACACACCATCGACATGCCACCGGGTACTAAGCGCAGTTATCGCGTAACCGCCGACGCGCTAGGGCGTTGGGCCTATCACTGCCATCTGTTGTTTCACATGGAAATGGGCATGTTCCGTGAAGTCCGGGTTGATGAGTAAAGGATGCTGGTTATGAGTAAATATTTGATTGCACTCTCTGTTTCAGTTAGCGCAGCCTTTTTAAGCTCGGCGTTAAAAGCTGAGGAAGTGAATCCGCCCATAGCGCCCAACGGCAGTCAGATGGATCACTCAAAGATGGATCATGGTTCGATGGACAATATGGACTCGGGCCAGATGGACACGATGGATCACAGTAAAATGAACGACTCGAAATCGCGCAGCACCAGCCGAACACCCATCCCGGTGCTTTCCGATGCGGATCGCCAAGCTGCGTTTCCCGATGTTGCCGGCCACGGTGTTCATGATAAAAAACTCAATACTTTCTTCCTGCTTGATCAGTTTGAGTACCAGGACTCTATGAGCGGCAGCACGCTCAATTGGGATGCAAAAGGATGGATCGGCGGTGACGTTGATCGGCTATGGCTGCGGTCAGAAGGTGAACGCACCAACGGGGTGACTGAGCACGCTGAACTCCAAGCACTGTGGGGGCACTCAATAAGTCCTTGGTGGGAGGTTGTCACGGGAGTGCGTCAAGACTTCAAACCTGGTTCGCCACAGACATGGGGCGCCATCGGCATCCAAGGTATGGCTCTGTATAACCTTGAATCGGAGGTCACTGCCTATATCGGCGAGAATGGCCATACCGCCGCTCGGTTAGAAAGCGACTATGACATTCTGCTCACCAATCATCTGATCTTGCAGCCCAGGCTGGAAATGAACCTTTATGGGAAAAACGACCCTGGGCGGGGCATAGGTTCAGGATTGGCTGATACTGAGTTAGGGTTTCGACTGCGTTACGAGGTTGTCCGCGAGTTTGCTCCGTATATCGGGGTGACCTGGAATCGTTCTTATGGCAACACGGCCGACTTGATTAATAACGAAGGAGGTGATTCAAACCAGACGAGATTTGTGGCGGGCATCCGGATGTGGTTTTAGGTACCCGTACAATTCTAATCAGCTCATGGCTCCCTATCAGTCGATCTGCGGTCCTGATCAAATCACGCGAGCCTAGCGGCTGCGGTTAATGAGGCTGATTCGGTAAGTGATCATGCCTGCCTTGGTCAGGCTTTAAAAATATCCGGCCAGTCCATTCCTATCCAGTCCATAATGCCGGTATGAATCTTTAACAAATCACTGGCGGATAAGGCACTTGCACAGGGTGGGACGTTAAAGCATCGCACAATGGATAGTCTACGCACGCCCCCCCCCGAGTTGTCATGCCCACTGTTTTTACACTTATAGGTTCTTAATTTATTCAACGCAGGAGTAGCCGACCATGGTCAAGGCAATTGCATTCGATATCTACGGAACGTTGATCGACACTCAAGGTGTGCTAGGTCAATTGACCCAGTTGATAGGTGAAAAAGCGCTAATTGTGGCGAAAACCTGGCGACAAAAACAGCTGGAATACAGCTTCCGCAGAGGACTGATGCGTGATTACTGCGACTTTTCTATCTGTACCCGCCAAGCATTGATCTTCGCCTGTCGTGAACAGTCGATAGAACTTGATAGTGTTAGCATCCAATTGCTTATGGACACCTACTCAGAACTTGAAGCTTTCGCCGATGTAAGCGGCGCGCTTGAAGAGATGGTAAACAGTGGCTTGCATTTGTACGCGTTTTCAAATGGTAGTCAGCAAGCTGTCGAGCGGCTGCTACAGCATGCCCACGTCCGCGAATTCTTCACGGGTATCGTAAGTGTGGAGTCAGTACGCTCTTTTAAACCGGCTCCAGAAGTATATGACCATCTCATTGGCATCTGTAAACTGCCAGCCGCAGAAGTCTGTTTGGTGTCGAGTAATCCTTTTGATGTTTTGGGGGCAATGCATTCAGGCTTGAAGTGTGCGTGGGTGAATCGTGACCCGGCGGTGCAGTTTGATCCCTGGGGAGTTGAACCGCATCTGATCCTGGATGGTTTAACTAATGCGGGCCACAAACTGCAAAATATTAAATAACGTCCTTGAGAGATTAAGGCGTACTTGAAGTAGCCTTAATCTCTAACTGTCGCAATACCGCCTACGCATCACGAATTCGGGCGGGAGCAGGCTACAAACTAGCCAGCTCCCGCCCCCTTCAGTTGCTCGAACTCAGTAGGTTCGATATGCGTGAGACTCGGTAGAGTTCGAATAAACCTCGGATGGCTCTAGGGAGTGATTACGATGAGCAGATTATTCTCTCGGAAGAGCTTCGCACCATCGGGAAGCCATGACGGGAGCTGCTCTTTATCAGCTTTATCGGACTCTTTCAGCACTATCCCGACAGAGCCCAGCTTCATCTGCTTTTTCAGCCATTCAGCTACGTCTTTGGATAAGACGCGGCGGTCTTGTGCATCAGCGTATCCAAGCCCGTAACGTAGCTCACCCTCGACATCAAGCAGAGTCACATCAGTCCGGTTCAGGCGCCAGGCCAAGGCCGATGCAGTTCCCAGGCTATTACTAAGCAGGGACTTGGTGCCTTGCAGTTGTTCCAGGTGTTGAGCAATGAATTGGTCTGGCATTTTGTTGTCGACGATTACTTGTGGCATCGAGTTTGGCAGGATAGCGATCAATACCCAGATGGCCAGCGCTGGCGCGTACCAATGCTTAGCGGCTCGCTTCCATTGTAGAAAACCACACAATGCCCAGACCAGGCAGACGACTGCCGCGCCAACCAAGCGCAGGGTATGACCTTCAAATACCGGATTCACCAGTTCCAGACCGATCAAGCTAAGCAGCGACAGACTGCCGAGGGCCACGTTGAACAAGCCGTTGGCGCGCAAGGCTCGCAGGTCGCCCTGTCGCAGTTTGTCCACTAGCGTATTGGCCATCAGCAGTGCGAACGGCGTGAAGCATGGAAGAATATAGGTCGGCAGCTTGCCCTTGCTCAGACTGAAAAACAGGAACGGCATGGCAAACCACAACGCTAAAAACACGATATTTCTGTCGCTCCGCTCGGCCCAGGCTCGCTTCAGGCTGGGGATTACCAACAAAGGCCATGGCAGGGTGCCGGCGAACAGGATAGGCAGGAAGAACCAGAAGGGTGCCGCGTGCTGAGCATCGTTACCGGAGAAGCGGCGGATATTCTCGTTCCAGAAGAAGAAATTCCAGAAATCCGACTCGCGATGGTTGACCGCCAGAATCCACGGCAGGCTGAGTAGGATGGCAATCAGAACCGCCAACGTCCCCCCCTTGAGCAATACCCGCCAGCGACCTTTGAGCACCGCGTACGGTAAGACTACGATCATCGGCAATAACCAAGCTAGGAAGCCCTTAGTCATAAAGCCCAATGCGCATCCAACACCCAGCATCACCCAGCCAAAGCCGCGCTCTCTCGCATTGCGGCCTTCTAGCCCGAACCAAGCCGAAGCCACGCTGAGAGTGGTCCACAGCGCCAATTGCGGGTCGATGTTGGAGTAACCGGCCTGTCCGGCGGCAAGGCCAAATGTCATATACAGCAGACAGGCGGTCCAGGTTTTGCGTGGATCATTCCATATCCGCTGGGCCAATAAATACACCAGTAGAACTGTCGCACCGGTGGTCAGCGCCGAGGCTATTCGCGCGCCGAACAGGTTGTCGCCAAACACCGCTTGGCCGATTGCGATTAACCAGTAGCCGCCGATTGGTTTCTCGAAATAGCGCAGACCCAAGAAGTGTGGCACTACCCAGTTGCCACTGTGCAGCAACTCCTGAGCCGCCTGTGCATAACGGGTTTCATCGGGTACCCAAAGCCCATGGAGGCCCAGCGGGAAAATGAAGAACAGCGCGAAGGCTATAAAGAGCGCCGGATAGGCCAGCGCATGCAGCCCCTCGGTCGGCTTTGCCGACGCTATTGGACGGTTTGTCGAGATGGTCGAAGACATGCAGATGATTTCCTCAAGAGCGGCATCGGGAGGGCCGGGGTTAAGATGGCCCAATGATAGTGATGTGCGAATGAATGGCGCATGAACGAGTTGTTTAAGGTCATCTGTGAGCTTTGTCGTAACCTCGCCTTGCGCTATTGTGTTGTGGAATTTTCGCTTGCGAGGTAGGCATGAAGGCGCTGCTGGTCGAAGACAATGCTCTGCTGGGAAAGAGCGTGAAGCGTGGTCTGGAGGAGGGTGGCTGGATCGTTGATTTGGCCACCGACGGCGAAGAAGCGCAGTACCTGTTGCAGTCGAGCGAATACGATTTGGCGCTGTTCGACTGGATGCTGCCCAAGCTCTCCGGCTTGGATCTGGTGCGCCAATTGCGCGCCGCCGGCAGCGAGTTGCCGGTGCTGATGCTGACCGCGCGCGGTGAGCTTGCCGACCGCGTAGAAGGTTTAGAGCGCGGTGCCGACGACTACCTAGTGAAGCCGTTCGACATGCCGGAGCTGATCGCCCGAGTGAACGCTCTTTATCGCCGCGCTGCCGGTCGTGGGTCATCCATCCTGAGGCTCGGCGAACTGAGCCTTGAGTTATCTAGCGCAAGGGTTACTCGAAACGGGCAGGTGTTGGAGCTGACCGGCAAGGAATACGACCTGTTGGCAGCACTTGCCGCCAAGCCAGAGCAGCTGTTGATGCGAACGGCTCTGCTGGGCCTGCTTTATCCATTTGACATGGAGCCCGATAGCAACAGTCTCGACGTGCTGCTCGTACGCCTGCGACGCAAGCTTTCTGGTTCCGGTGTAGAGATCGAGACCGTGCGTGGCAAAGGGTTCATTCTCCATGTGGTCTAAATGGCCGCTAAACGTCAAAATCGCCCTGTTCTTAATCCTGATGCAAGCTCTGCTGCTGGGAGGAAGTCTGCTTTGGCTCTCAAATTGGATTGAGCAGGCTCGCCTGAACGAGTTAGCCGAGCGACTGGACACTCAGTCGGATTTTATTGAATCGTTGATCATGGTAGAGAATGGTCGTCTGGTGTATCGACGACATGGCGAGTTCGCCGCCGAGTTGGATCATGATCCCGAACTCTATTTCGCAGTCTACGACGAGGATGGCCAGCTGCTTTTTGATTCCGAAGGCCCGCAGCCGGAACATCGCCGAGCACTGCAACATCGATTGTCCACTGCTCAGCTGGGTTCAGATGAGACCCGGCTCATTCGATTGGATCAACGAGAGTGGTTGTTGCAAATTGGCCATATCATCCGCGAGCTAGACGGGCGCAAAGTGCTCGTGGATGTGCGCGTAGCGATCAACGCGCAACCCGTGCTCAATTCTGTCGCGGGCCTCCAAAGAGTCTTGGCATTAGTCGGGATAGCGCTTCTGTTGCTCACTTCATTAGGAGGCTTCATCGTCGTATCGGCGAGTACCAGGAATTTGCGGCTATTCGCTCATCAACTGCGATTGCTCAAGCCTCCACATTTCCAAGGGGTTCCGCCACCGGAGCCGCACAGTAAAGAAGAAATGCTGTTATTCGACAGCTACAGGCAAATGGAAGCGGAGGTGCGCAATGCGCTTCAGAACCAGCGATTATTTATTGCCAACGCCTCTCACGAGCTTAAAACACCTATTGCAGCGGTTACTTCTGCCTTACAAGTCATACTCGCACGTCGGCGCCCTCTGGAAGAATACATCGCCACTTGTGAGGATGTACTGGCGGAAATGCAAACGCTCAAGCGTTTGTCTATCGCGCTGCTGGACTTAGCTCGTTTGGACGCCAATGTGGAATACACCGGTTTAATAGATTTAATAACGGTGACCGATCCGGTAGTCGAACGCTGGCAACGCCATGCAGCCTCTCGCAGTATCACAATTCAGGCAGACATCAGTGTCTATAAGCCTGTGGATGTACCAGGAACGGCCGAACTCTGGGAAGTGATGCTGGGCAATCTTCTAGACAATGCAATCAAGTATTCACCCGATGGTGCAACCGTAGTGCTTTCGATTCACGCTTACTCTCAGAGCGAGGTGAAAATTTGCGTGACTGACAATGGCATTGGAATGTCTAGCGAACAATTGGAGCGGTTAGGGCAGGTCTTCTACCGAGCAGACGACTCCCGCTCCAACACCGACTCGTTCGGCCTTGGCTTCGCCCATACTAAGCGGATAGCCGAACAATTAGGTGTTCTGCTTAGGGTCCAAAGCGTTCCCGATAATGGGACATGTGTCAGTCTCTTAGTGACGCAATCTACCCAGTAACTGCCGCCAGATGGCTTCTTGCTCTTTGCTGGGCGCCCGTAAGTTGGAGGCGACCTCGGCGAATGAGGCGGCCTCGGTGCCATGCACTAAGGCCGCTAGGCCTGACAGTGGATCTTTTTTTAAGTCACCACCCGATAACACGGCACATACGCCGCGCCGCCGGGAAGTTTCATCCGATGTTGAGCGACAAAGGCTTGCAGCAGATGGTCCAACGGTTCCATCACAGCAGCGTCTCCATGAATTTCATACGGGCCATGTTCTTCGATCAGGCGGATGCCTTTATCTTTGACATTGCCAGCCACAATTCCAGAGAAGGCCCGACGCAGGTTTGCCGCCAGCTCGTGAGGCGGCAGGTCACGGCTCAGTTGCAAGCTGGCCATATTGGCGTGGGTCGGATCAAATGGGCGTTGAAAGCCTTCGTCGATTCTAAGCAGCCAGTTGAAGTGAAACGCATCGTTGCGCTCGCGGCGGAACTGTTTCACTTCCTTGAGCCCCAGACTCATCTCTCGCGCCACCTGAACGGGGTCGTCGATGATAATTTTGTAGCGGCTTTGTGCGGCTTCGCCCAAGGTGGCGCCGACGAAATTATGCAGCTGTTGCAGGTACGGCGCCGCATGTTTAGGGCCCGTCAGAATCACCGGAAACGGCAAGTTCTGGTTGTCTGGGTGCATCAAAATGCCGAGCAGGTAAAGGAACTCTTCAGCGGTGCCTGCGCCACCCGGAAAGATGATGATCCCGTGACCAACCCTTACGAAGGCCTCCAGACGTTTCTCGATGTCCGGTAAAATTACCAGCTCGTTGACAATTGGATTAGGCGCTTCGGCAGCAATGATGCCGGGCTCGGTCAGGCCCAAATAGCGACCGCCGCTGATGCGCTGTTTGGCGTGGGCAATGGTCGCACCCTTCATCGGACCCTTCATAACGCCAGGGCCGCAACCTGTGCAGATGTCCAGGCTGCGCAGGCCCAATTCATGGCCGACTTTCTTAGTGTATTTGTACTCTTCGGTGTTGATCGAATGACCACCCCAGCACACGACGATCTTTGGTTCTACCGCCGGGCGCAGGGTGCGTGCATTGCGCAATAGGTGAAAAACATAGTCGGTAATACCTTGGGAGCTTTCGAGATCGATGCGCGGGCTGTCCAACTCGTTTTCGGTGTAGACAATGTCGCGCAAGGCGCAGAACAACATTTCGCGAGTGCTGGCGATCATCTCTCCGTCGACAAAGGCGTCGGCCGGTGCATTGAGCAATTCCAGGCGCACTCCACGGTCTTGCTGGTGGATGCGAACTTCGAAACTTTCATACGCCTCGAGAATTGTCTTGGCGTTATCGACATGGGCGCCTGTGTTGAGAATAGCCAAGGCGCATTGGCGAAATAACTTATAAATGCTTCCTGACCCGGCTTCGCTCAGTTGCTGAACTTCACGCTGGGACAATGTCTCCAGACTGCCCTTTGGGCTGACCGAGGCGTTAATTACGTGTCTTGAAACCATTCTGAATTCCTGAAAACGATGCAACCAAGCCAGAAAGGGATCAGTTACATCAAATAAGTGAGCGCCGCAGCTAAAGGTCTTTGGCCCCTTGAGCGGTGAAAACGAGCGGGTATCGCATCTTACTCCGGCACTGGATCAAACGGCATGCGCCGGAAATTGATTAACTGTGTGTGTGACCCTTTGTACAGGCGATAATGCCCTGTCATTTTGTATTCACCTTACCCTTGGAGTTCGGCAGACGTCATGTTCGAGATAAAACACCTGAATCCTGAAACCTATCGCCGACAAACCCGGCGCAGCACGTTAGTGATTGCTCTGACGTTTGCGGTGTTGGCCGTTGTGTTGTCCAGCGTCGCCGTGAACCTATTTGGCGAAACGGGTGGCGATAATTTTCGTTTGAATGTGGCGGGCGTTTTCACGGGCCTGTTATTGACCATCGCCTTGGTGCGATATAAATTTTGGTCGCAAGCCTGGATGGCACCAGCGGTCTACGGTTGGCAGCTTAAACGCACCTTGATGAAAGTCACTAACGTGATGCATCACGTGACCGCTGGCGTAGCGGTTAATGATCCCGCAGCGATGAAGTTGCTGCGGTTTTACCATTTGGGCATTAGTGAAATGCATCAGTTGGATGCCAATTCCAGTGCTCATCTGCAGATGATCCAAGAGATTGATGAACACCAACTGCGGATGAACGCGCTGGCGATCAACACCGATCAGACTCGATTTGACCCCACGTGGATTAATGCCGTCAAAGTCCGCAACTAAGCGAACTCTGACGGCAGCTGTTCTGTCTTGAAACGTTGTATGCCGGGAGTAACTTAATCGAATTTTTCACGCTGAGGGCGGCGATCACCGGCCTGGGCTTGATGATTACAGGGTTACTCCTCAGCGGGTTTTGCGACCAAAAACGACTCGACGCTGTATGGTTTTTTGATGATAGCGACGTCGGCAAGTTCGGCCGGTACACGAAGCTCATTTCCATAACCAGTGGCGAACGCAAACGGTATGTTTTTTTGTTTGAGGATCAGCGCGACCGGCAAGCTGGTTTCGCTCCCCAGATTAAAATCGAGCAACGCAAAGTTAGGTGGCGTCTGGTCAATAATGCGCAGCGCGTCAGCCACCCGGGACGTAATATCGACTTCCTGCGCGCCTAGCTTGAGCAAAATATCTTCGGCCTCAAGTGCAATGATAATATTGTCTTCTAGAACCAATACCCGCCCTTGATAGGTGGACGGCCAGGCTGCTTGTGAAGGCGCTTTTACCAGTGGTCGGCTGCTGGCCAGTTTCACAAAAGCTGATGGAATGACAAAACTCGCCTCAAGACCATGCCGTGCATAAATCACCTCGGCAGTGCCCTTCAGGTCAAAAGGTATCGAGCGCTCGACGATGGTACTGCCGAAGCCGCGACGGCTAGGTGGTGAAACTGCCGGTCCGCCATGCTCTTTCCACGACAACGTCAAGCGTCCGGCCAGATCAAGACTCCAGTCAATGTGGATTCCACCTTGCGCGGTTGATAATGCGCCGTGCTTTGTCGAGTTTGTCATCAGCTCATGAACCACCAGCGCTACGGTTGAAAAGGCTTGGGGATCGAGCAGCACATCGGGACCATCAATCTTGAGTCGCTCATGACCTTGGGAAAGGTAAGCCTTCCCCTCGGCGTCTATAAGGGCGCGCAGAGGTGCCGCACTCCACTGGTCGGCGGTAATTTGATCGTGGGCCAATGACAGTGCCTGGATCCGGCCGCTAACCGACTGAATAAAGTGTTCAAGAGTTGTTTCGGTATCTCGACTTTGTCCAACAACGGCGCGGATCAGGGTCAGGATATTGCGCACCCTATGGTTAAGTTCATCCACCAGCAATTCCTGCTTTTCATTGGCTTGTTGGCGCTCAATGCTACTGGGATCTTTGACCCTGAGAATCACTTCCAAAAGCGCTGCGCGCAGATGCTGAGCGACTGCATGATCGCTATCCGTCCACGGGCGGCTCTGTCCGTCGACCTGTTCGCTCCACACCGCAAAACTTTTACGAGGCGTGAGCCGTTCACCATTAACTAAAGCCACGGCATTTTTATCTGGGTTACCCCCCCAATTCACCGAATGGCGCCACTGACGGCGGAAGAAAACCAGGTAATCGCCTGGAGTTAGCGATAGCGGAATCGCCAGTATGCCTGCGGCGCTGTCCACGAGGTTTTTGCCCTCGGGGTAGACGCTTGGCAGCGCGTGAGTAGAAAATCCATTAGCCGCCCCCACCTGGTTAAGGAAACTTGTCATGGCATAAAAGGCCTGTTCGTCAGGCATATTGCCGCTGACGCGAACCCTGCCGTGGATACACAACCCAACGCCATCGCAATCGATCAGGCCTGCGAAATTATCGACGGCATTGCTAAGGCTTTTGAAGATTGGGGTAACGGTGCCCAGTTTCGCAATCAACTGGTCGTGCAACGCGCGCTTATATAACGATTGTTTAAGTTCGGTATCACGCTCGCGGCTTTCAAGCATCAGGGAAAACATTTGCCCGAACAACTCGGCCGTCGTCCGAATCTCCAATGGTAGCGGGCCTGATACCCCGTGATGACAGGCGATGAGGCCCCACAACTGTCCTTGGTGAATGATTGAAATGGATAACGAGGCCGCCACGCCCATATTTCCTAAATACTCTAAGTGAACCGGCGAGACTGACCGCAATAAGCTGAGTGACAGATCAAGCGGCGAGTTATCGCGGTCTTGTAGAATCATCGCGCCTGAATCACTGACGTTCGCGATGATGCGCAGGCTGTTGCGCACGTAGAGCGCGCGGGCTTGTTGCGGGATATCGCTCGCGGGATAGCGCAGGCCCAGAAAGCTTTCCATGCCGGTTGCTGCTTTTTCAGCAATGACTTCTCCGGTCCCGTCCTGATCGAAGCGGTACACCATCACTCGGTCGTAACCGGTTAACGCCCTTATCTGGCGCACTGCTTCTTTACACAGCGTCAGTAAATCTCCTGGTCGCTGAAGGCGCATGATCATTGCGCGCAGCGTGGGCGCTGAATCCGTGCGAAGGCCGATTGCGGGCTCCGCTTCAATCACAATACTTGATCCGCTGTAGTGAATGGCGAAGTCAAACAGCTGATTAGTGAGCAATGGCTTGCCGAAGATGCGCTCGACCGAATCAGAAGTCGCCATGAATTGCAAACCGTTACGCAGGTCGTGAAGCGTCGACAATGAAATGATATCGCCCAAGGATCTTCCGAGCACGGCTTCAGCAGTGAAAGGAAGAAAATCGCTGAGATTGACGGAGGCGTGCGTTATCTGCCAGTCATGGGACACCGCTATCAGAAACCCGAACGTTTGGACCCGAGCAAGCCTATGAATGGGTTCGCGATCACATTCATTGAGATTATTGTTGTAGCGAGGCATCGGTTTGATTACCGGGGAAATAGGCGCTGAGAGTGGAGCGGGCTGAAGACTGGGGCTCGCTCGGCATAATTGGGTTCAGGTTAGTACACGCCTGTGCGTTGCATACTACCTGAGAATGCACTCATAACCGCGTTTGAGTGATGTGTCGGCTCTTGGATGATATTAAGCCCCCAAGTTGAATGTGGCCGGATCAGGTCCCAAGCGTTTAACTTGCTCGATGGCGGCGATCTCGGCCATGTCTTCAGCGCTCAGCTCAAAATCAAATACGCTAAAGTTTTGGACAATTCGATCTGTGTTGCTTGAGCGAGGTATGACGATGTGCCCAACCTGCAAGTGCCAGCGCAGAACCACTTGCGCCACCGTCCGCGCCTGACGTGCAGCGATACGCCTCAATATCGGTTGGTTAAGCAACTCACCGCCTTGGCCCAGCGGGCTCCAGGATTCGGTGTGAATATTCAGGGATTGGCAAAACTGCAGTAAGTTCTGCTGCACGAAATCCGGATGGATCTCAATTTGGTTGACGGAGGGTTTTACGCCGCTGTCATCAATAATCCTTTCAAGGTGATCAGCGTTGAAATTGGACACCCCAATCGAACGTACTCGGCCTTCCTTCTGCAATTGAACCAAGGCACGCCAACTGGCGGGGTAAGCATTCTTGCTCGGCAGCGGCCAGTGGATCAGGTACAAATCAACTTTTTCCAGCCCGAGCAGCTTGAGGCTGGCGTCATAAGCTCGCAGCGTTTTGTCGAAACCGTGGTCGGCATTCCACAACTTGGTGGTGATGAAAATATCTTCACGCGGCACGTCGCTTTCAGCGATGGCACGCCCGACACCGGCTTCATTGCCGTAAATCATCGCGGTGTCGATATGTCGGTAGCCAGCGGCGAGTGCCGCAGCCGATGAGGTGAAGGCTTGCTCGTCGGTGAGCTGCCATACGCCCAGTCCCAATTGAGGAATCTGTACACCATCGTTCAGCGTTATCAGCGGAGCCTGTGACATTGATAGTATCCTTTGTCGGCGAGCGAAAGCGCAGGGGTGCAGCATACGCCCAACAGAGGTACCAGGTCCGCGAGCGGACCTTTTTTCATTTCACGCGTTGAGTTCCGCACTGCGAATAGAAAAATTCGCCATGTGTTCAAGGCCTTTGATCAGTGCCGAATGGTCCCACTGGCTGCCACCGATGGCGGCGCAGGTGCTGAACACTTGCTGGGCATTGGCGGTGTTGGGCAGGTTGAGGTTCAGTTCGCGAGCGCCTTCGAGTGCCAGGTTCAGGTCTTTCTGGTGCAGCGCGATACGGAAGCCGGGGTTGAACGTGCCTTTGATCATCCGCTCACCGTGTACTTCGAGGATTTTCGAGCCTGCAAAACCGCCCATGAGTGCCTCACGGACCTTAGCGGGATCAGCACCGTTTTTAGCGGCGAACAGCAGCGCTTCAGCCACCGCCTGAATGTTCAGGGCGACGATGATCTGGTTAGCGACTTTGGCGGTTTGACCGTCGCCATTGCCACCCACGAGAGTGATGTTTTTACCCATGGTTTGCAGCAGCGGCAGGGCGCGGTCGAAGGTGGCCTGGTTGCCGCCGACCATGATGCTCAACGTGGCTGCTTTGGCGCCGACCTCACCACCAGACACCGGCGCGTCAAGGTATTGTGCGCCGGTGGCGTTGATTTTCTCGGCAAAGACTTTGGTGGCAGACGGGGAGATCGAACTCATGTCGATAACGACCTTGCCCTCTGATACACCCTCGGCGATGCCGTTTTCGCCAAACAGCACGGCGTCGACGTACGGGGTGTCGGGCAGCATAACGATGATGAACTCTGAGGCTTCAGCTACGGCTTTCGGACTGTGCACCACCTGGGCGCCGCCTTCGGTCAGTGAGCCGGGAGGGGCGCTATGATGGTCTGACAGAATCAGTGCATGTCCTGCTTTGAGCAGATTCTGCGCCATGGGCAAACCCATGATGCCGGTACCAATAAATCCGATTGTTGCCATGGTAGTGATCCTTTTATTGTTGATCGCCTGGATTCCATTTGAACGCGTCAGGCACATGGAGATTCTGTGGGAACAAGCTGTGCTTTAAATCGCGTTGTATGTTTTCAGCCAGCCCAATCCCGCTTCGGTGGTGGTCAGCGGTTTGTATTCGCAGCCGACCCAGCCCTGATAGCCGATGCGGTCCAGGTGTTCGAACAGAAAGTGATAGTTGATCTCCCCAGTGCCGGGTTCGTGGCGGCCCGGGTTGTCGGCTAGCTGCACATGCTCAATAACTGGCAGATGGCTTTCCAGCGTGCGGGCCAAGTCGCCCTCCATGATTTGCATATGGTAGATGTCGTATTGCAGTGCCAGGTTTTTGCTGCCGACCTTGTCGCGAATATCAAGGGCCTGGCGGGTGGTGTTCAAGTAAAAACCTGGAATATCCAAGGTGTTGATCATCTCCATGACCAACCGAATGCCAACCGCTTCTAGTTTGTCGGCGGCGTATTTGAGATTGGTGATGAACGTGTTTTCGATCAGCTCGGCGCTGCCCTCGGCCGGACGAATCCCGGCCAGGCAATTGATTTGTGTATTGCCCAGAACCTGGGCGTAAGCGATGGCCAGATCGACTCCGCTGCGGAACTCTTGCACTCGGTCCGGATGACAGGCTATGCCGCGTTCGCCGTTGGCCCAGTCGCCCGCAGGCAAATTAAACAGCACTTGGGTCAGCCCGTTGGCGTCCAGTTGGCCCTTGATTTGCGCCGAGTTGAACTCGTAAGGGAACAGGTATTCAACACCGGTGAAACCCGCTGCCGCCGCAGCGTCGAAGCGGTGCAGGAAGTCGTGTTCGGTGAACAGCATGGACAGGTTGGCGCATAAGCGTGGCATGGTGCGTTCCTCAGTCGAAACGGTTGTCGGTCAATCAGCTTCAGTTCATCAGGCTGACGGAGGTAGGGGCATCGGCGCGGGATTCTGCCAGCGCTTCGAATTCATTGATTGCGTTAATTTCTGTGCCCATGGAGATATTGGTCACTCGCTCCAGAATCACTTCGACGACTACCGGAACGCGGTGCTGCTGCATCAAGGCGCTGGCTTCAGCAAACGCCGCTTGAAGGTGTGCCGGGTCAGTGACGCGGATGGCTTTGCAGCCTAAGCCTTCAGCCACCGCGACGTGGTCTACGCCATAACCTTCCAGCTCCGGTGCGTTGATATTGTCGAAGGCCAATTGCACGCAGAAATCCATGTCAAAACCACGCTGCGCCTGACGAATCAAACCCAGATACGAGTTGTTTACCACGACATGAATGTACGGCAGTTTGAACTGCGCACCCACGGCCAACTCTTCGATCATGAATTGGAAATCATAGTCCCCGGACAGCGCAACAACCTGACGATCAGGATCAGCTTTGGCCACGCCCAGCGCCGCTGGAATAGTCCAGCCCAGCGGCCCGGCTTGACCGCAATTGATCCAGTGACGTGGCTTGTAAACGTGCAGAAACTGCGCTCCGGCGATTTGCGATAGACCAATGGTGGTGACGTAGCAGGTGTCTTTGCCAAAGTAGCGATTCATTTCTTCGTAGACCCGTTGCGGCTTGACCGGCACGTTGTCGAAGTGGGTCTTGCGTTGCAGGGTGCGCTTGCGTTCCTGGCAGCTGTGCAACCACGCGCTGCGGTTCTTGAGCGTTCCGGCAACGTGCATTTCCCGGGCGACTTCGATGAACATTTCCAAGGCCGCACCCGCGTCGGAAACGATGCCCAAGTCCGGCATCAACACTCGACCAATCTGCGTTGGTTCAATGTCGATATGGATGAATTTACGGCCTTCGCTGTACACCGAAACAGTGCCAGTGTGACGGTTGGCCCAGCGGTTGCCGATGCCTAATACCAGGTCCGATTCGAGCATCGTGGCGTTGCCGTAACGGTGCGACGTTTGCAGCCCGACCATGCCCGCCATTTGGGGGTGATCGTCAGGAATAGTGCCCCAGCCCATCAGCGTTGGAATCACCGGAATACCGGTCAGCTCGGCGAACTCAACCAAAGCTGCCGAAGCGTCGGCGTTGATGATGCCGCCACCGGCCACGATCAGCGGGCGCTCGGACTGATTGAGCATCGCCAAGGCTTTTTCTACCTGCTTGCGGCTGGCCTTGGGTTTGACGATGGGCAGCGGCTCGTAAGCGTCGATGTCGAATTCGATGTCGGCCATTTGCACGTCGAACGGCAAATCGATAAGCACCGGACCAGGCCGTCCGCTGCGCATCAGTTGGAAGGCTTTCTGGAATACATAAGGCACTTGCCCCGGCTCCATGACCGTCGTCGCCCATTTGCACACTGGTGCGGCGATGCTAGCGATGTCCACTGCCTGAAAGTCTTCTTTGTGCAGGCGGGCGCGGGGTGCTTGGCCGGTGATGCACAAGATCGGAATCGAATCTGCCGAGGCGGAGTACAGGCCGGTGATCATGTCGGTTCCGGCCGGGCCTGAGGTGCCGATGCACACCCCAATATTGCCCGCGACCGCGCGGGTGTAACCCTCTGCCATGTGCGAAGCGCCTTCGACGTGACGTGCCAGCACGTGGTCGATGCCGCCGAGTTTCTTCAGGGCGGCGTACAAAGGATTGATGGCGGCGCCGGGAATCCCGAACGCAGTGTCGATTCCCTCGCGTTGCATCACCAGAACGGCCGCTTCGATAGCGCGCATGACAGTCATTTGGTAGTCTCCTGAAGTCGATAGTTTGAGTACCTGACTATCCTGCTTCTTCAAGATAACGTTGAGAATTGCTGCTTTAATCCTCTCTATCGGTATCAGGAGTATCGAATGGACCGCTACACCGAATTGCACAGCTACGTGCTGGTCGCCGCCAAGGGCAGCTTCGCGGCCGCGGCGCTGGTTGAAGGGGTGACGCCGGTCATTATGGGCCGTCGTCTGACTGCACTTGAAGACCGATTGGGCATCAAGCTGATTCATCGTTCCACCCGGGGCCTGACCTTGACCGACTTGGGCGAGTCCTACCTGGAGAACGCCAAGGCGTTGTTGCGAACCTTCGAGGAACTCGACGCAAGCGTCAGCGAGAACCAAAGCGCGGTGCGTGGCCACTTGATGGTCTCGGCGCCCGCCGGTTTTGGTCGACGCCACGTAGCGCCCCATGCGCCGGAGTTTCAGGCGCGGTTCCCAGAGCTTAATTTGTCGTTTGATCTGACCGACAACGTGATCGATCTGGTCCGCGAGGGTTACGACCTGTCGATTCGCATTGGCGAAGTGCTGGACCCCAATTACGTGGCGATTAAATTGTTTTCCAATCAACGGGTGGTGTGCGGTGCGCCGCAGTACTTCCATCGCCACGGCTACCCGCTCACCTTGGAAGACCTGGCGAAGCACAACTGTCTGACGTTCAACCTTCAGGGCGGCCAACACCGAGGCTGGACCTTTCAGCGCGACGGGCGCCAAGTCGCGGTGAAGGTTGCTGGCAATCTGTACTGCAACGACGGTGAGCTGTTGTTTGACTGGGCCAAGCGCGGTCTTGGCGTCAGTTGGCGTTCGGTCTGGGAAATTCAAAGTGCGCTGGAAAGCGCCGAGTTGGTGACGGTTCTGGATAAATTCGCGTTGCCCAGCTACGACATTCAAGGGGTTTATCCGCAACAGCATTATCTGCCCGCCAAAGTTCGGTTTTTCATCGCCTTTTTGAAGGAGGTCTACAACCGCCCCAATTACTGGGTCCAATCCTGAGCGTTGGCGGTTCGCTGCATTCTGACGAACCGCCGGTTATTTCAGGTAAGACTCAACGACACGGCGGGCAAACCTTTGATCTCGCCAACGGCTAAACCCGGGCCTTCGGCGAAATACATACCGGTAAAAGAACCGGCAGTGATAACCGTTTCCTGGCTCAGCGTCAGGCCCTGACCGGTGTGATGGTTAACCAACCACACCAGCAACCGCCGGGGATCCCCGGCTGGGTTGGCGGCTTTACCCGGCACGATGTTTTGGCCGGCGTATGTGAAGGTCATCTCAGGTTCGGCAAACGGGAAATCTTCCCTGTACTCGACAAATTCGCCCACGATCAAGGCACCGTGGTTCAGCAAGTCGCCCAATTGCAACAGCGGCTCGACCTTTGGCCAGACCGCAAATCGGCTAGCAACCAGTTCGATGGTCGCCGCCATATAACCGATGCCCTGACGTACTTCTTCATCCGAGTAGGCGTCGGCGCGGGGTGCGAAGTCGCGGTTAAAACGAAAGGCGATTTCCAGCTCCAGGCCCGGCGGAAAATACGCGGCACGTTCGAGGCTGACGCCACTGGGCAACAAGCATTCAATGGGAAGAGGCGCGCCCTGAATCGGTCCGGTATGGGATTTTGAACCGATCTTCCAGCCGCCGACGGTTGATCCCCGCAGCCTTAGAACTTCTTGCTGCAACCTATAGGCCGCCGCCGCGTCGCCCGGCACTTGGTCCGCCGACACTTGGGCGATGGGCTGACGATGACGTCCGGCGTCGACAATCAGTTGAGCGATGTTTGACGCATGAGCGTTATCAGTCATGAGGGGCAGTCCTTCAACTCTTGAATGTGGAGTCCGCGCAGATTCGATCAAAGGCTGCGAGGGGATGAGACGCTCGGATCACTCGCCGACAATAACCGATGGCCGCTGCGGGTGCTGCTCGTCAATATCGATGGGCAAATTGCTCACGCATTCAAACTTGTTCTCGGGCTTCATGCGAAACGCCAGAATAACGCCGATGGCCATCAGCAGCATGCTGCCGACAAAGGGCAAATCCCAGCTGCCATAGCGGTCGATCAAATAGCCGGAAACCACTGGTGAAAGGATTGCGGCGGCGGCAGAGCCGGTGCTCATGATGCCGCTCGCGGTGCCGCTGAACTCCGGCGCGATGTCCATCGGGATCGCCCACATTGGACCAATCATCATTTCGGCGAAGAAGAAACCACCCGCCAGGCAGGCCATTGAGATGTACATGTTGTGGTTGAACATCACGGGCATCAGGCACGCCAAGGTCAGGAACATGCAGATCGCAACCATCCAACTGCGGGACTTCTTCAGCGACCCGGTTTTGATCAACAGCTTGTCCGTAATGACGCCACCCACCGTATCGCCGATCACACCGGCGAAGAATACTGCCGATGCAAACACCGCCGATTTCTTCAAGTCCATGTTGTAGCTGTGCAAAAAGTACTGAGGGATCCACGACAGAAATAACCAGAGCGTCCAGCCATAGCAGAAGTAAACAATGGTCACCGGTGCCATGCGTTTGAACAGGGCTTTCCACGGCACTTTAGGTGCAGGGCCTTTTGGTGCTGGCAACACTGCCAGTTCTGCTTGGGTGATCAGTGGGTGATCTTTGGGGTGTTCGGTAAATACGAAAGCCCAGACCACTACCCAGATCAAGCTGATGGCGCCACACACATAGAACGCCATGCGCCAGTTATACGTGGCCATCACGGCAACGATGACCGTTGGTGCAACCGCGTTGCCGATACGGGCTGCCGAATGGGTAATGCCTTGAGCAAAACCGCGTTTTTCTTTAGCCACCCAGCGCGACATCGCGGCGGTAGCGGCAGGGAAGGTTGCGCCTTCGCCCAGACCCAATAACAAGCGCGCGGCGAGCATGGAATACAGGCCGCCAGCGAAGCCGGTCAGAATGGTTGCCACACCCCATAAGGCGCCGCAAAAAATCAGCGTGCGCCGAGCGCCGTATTTGTCGCTTATCCAACCGCCAATCACCTGGAACACCAGGTAAGGGTAAGCGAAGGCGGAAAAGACCAGGCCGATTTGGGTATTGGACAGGCCGAATTCGACTCCGAAACCGGACGCTGCGGTACTGACGTTAACGCGGTCCAGATAAGTGATGAAGTACATGACGCAGAGCATGAGTAACACCAGACTCGTCGGGCGTAAGCGGAACCGTTTCATGACGCTATCTCCAGTTTCTTATTTTCCGTGCACCGATGCACATAGGTCGGGATAGATCTTTATTGTTCTACTCATTGGGAATTTTGTTGTTAATTAGAGCTTCCCAAGGAGCCAGCCCGTTGGCTCCACAGATTTTCGGTGAGCTTCAAGAGCGACGCAGCGGGACATCCTGGGCGCCGAGGAAGTCCATCGCCGCAACTACACCGCTGCCGTTGAGCTTCACACCCGCCATTTTCAGGCCCATCTCGCAGCCGGTTAGCGTGGCCATCAACGTCAGGTCGTTACAGTCGCCCAAATGACCAATACGGAACATACGGCCCTTCATTTTGCCCAAGCCGGTGCCCAGCGACATGTCGAAGCGTTCGTAGATGAGCTTGCGCACCTGGTCGGCATCGATGCCTTCAGGGGTCATGACGCCGGTCAATACCGGGCTATAGACGCTCGGGTCGGCGCACTGAATGTTCAAGCCCCACGCGGTGACGGCGATTCGGCAAGCCTCGGCCAGGCGATTGTGTCGGGCAAAAACATTGTCCAGGCCTTCGGCCAGAATCATGTCCAATGCTTCGCTGAGGCCATATAACAGGTTGGTGCTGGGCGTATACGGCCAGTAACCGGTCTGGTTCATTTCGATGATGTCGTCCCATGCCCAGAAACTGCGCGGCAAACCAGCGGTTTTACTGGCAGCAATAGCCTTGGGCGAGACGGCGTTAAAACTGATACCGGGCGGCAGCATCAAGCCTTTTTGCGAACCGGAAATAGTGACGTCTACGCCCCATTCATCGTGGCGATAGTCGGCCGAGGCCAAGCCGGAAATTGTGTCCACCAGCAACAAGGCTGGGTGGCCGGCGGCGTCAATGGCCTTGCGCACGGCGGCGATGTCTGAGGTGACGCCGGTACTGGTTTCGTTGTGCACAACGCAGACGGCTTTGATGCTGTGGTTCAAATCCTGGCGCAGACGCGCCTCAATCATGAAAGGCTTGATTCCGTGGCGCCATCCTTCAACACCGGGCAACCCAATGAATTCGGGTTTCAGGCCAAGGCTTTCTGCCATTTTTTTCCACAAGGTGGCGAAATGGCCTGTTTCGAACATCAATACGCTGTCGCCGGTACTCAGGGTGTTGCATAGCGCTGCTTCCCAGGCACCGGTGCCTGAGGCCGGGTAGATAACCACCGGTTGTCTAGTTTTGAAAATCTGTTTAATGCCGTCCAGCACCTTCTTGCCAAGCTCTGAGAACTCAGGGCCACGGTGGTCGATGGTCGGATAACTTATCGCACGAAGAATCCGATCAGGGACTGAGCTTGGGCCGGGAATCTGTAAAAAATGGCGACCGGCAGGGTGAAAATCGAGTTTTACCATTGTCATCATCTCGCTATTGTATTTTGAATTCAAAATACAATAGCAGGGCTTTGCGTCGCGTCAATTTTAATGGAAACGGGTTTTTGGTCAGCAGTCATCGATTTAAAGCGCTGAAAATGAATTAACATTCATCCCGCCATTTGAGGACTCTGTATGCAAGATCCAGATTTCATGACTGAAAAGGACAAGGTTAAGCAGTTACCGAAGGTCGAACGTCAGCGTTTGCACGACACCGTCGTCGAGCATCTGCGCAGCTTCATTACCGAAGGGGTGCTACAAGCAGGCAGGAAACTGAACGAGCGTGATCTGTGTGAAACCCTCGGCATTTCAAGAACGCCGTTGCGTGAGGCGTTGAAGGTATTGGCCGCAGAAGGGCTAATTGTAATATCGCCTAACCGAGGAGCCAGTGTTGCGCGCATGTCGGAGCTGGAAATTCGTGAAGCCTTTGAGTTGATGAGCGGCCTGGAAGGTTTTTCCGGGGAGCTGGCATGTGAGCGAATTACTGATGGAGAACTGGCGGAAATCAGAGCGCTGCATTCCGCCATGATTGTTTGCAAGAACCAAAACGACTTGCCGGGCTATTACCAACGCAACCGTGCTATTCACGACTTGATCAATCAGGCCGCGCGTAACTCGGCGCTGTGTCAGGCCTATCAATCGCTTAATTCCAAGTTGCAGGCATTGCGGTTTCGGTCAAATTACCAAGCCCCAAAATGGGACCGAGCAGTCCACGATCATGAGCAAATGATCGAAGCGCTTCAGGCTCGTGATGGCAAGCGCTTGAGCTCGATCTTGCGAGCTCATTTGTTGGAAAAGCGCGATGCTCTGATGTTGATGGTCCGTCAGGACGATGAGCATGATGCGAAGTCGATCCGCAGTTGAGTGCTCAATGATGACGTGGTCAGCCAAACAATATTCTGCTTTTGAACGTGAACGTACCCGCCCTGTGCGTGATCTTGTTGCTGCGATTCCACACCATGAAGTGCGTTTCGCCATCGACTTGGGTTGCGGGCCGGGAAATTCAACCGAAGTACTTGCCAAGCGCTACCCCGATGCCTTTGTAAGTGGCATCGACAGTTCTGAGGACATGGTTGCCGCTGCCAATAAACGACTGCCCTCAGTGCAGTTCGAGGTCAGCGACATCGCGGGCTGGAAGCCGACTCGTCAGTACGACGTGATTCTGGCGAACGCTTCTTTGCAGTGGGTGCCGGACCATGAGCGGTTATACCCGTTTTTGGTCAAACAGCTTACACCCGGTGGCAGCATCGCCATTCAAACCCCGGACAACCTGGAAGAACCCGCTCACCGAATGGCCCGAGAAATTGCCGCGAACGGCCCGTGGGCCGGAAAAATCAGTGGCCAAATGCATCCTCCCCGCCATGAAGCCGAGTATTACTACAACCTGTTGACGCAGCATTGCAGCAAGGTTGATGTGTGGCGAACCACGTATTACCACCCACTTGCTGGCGGCGCAGAAGCGGTTGTCGAGTGGTTCAAAGGATCGGCGTTGCGCCCGTATCTCGGTCCGCTGGACGATGCCGAAAAAGCGGCGTTCCTCGCGCAATACCTGGCTGCCATGGAAGCAGCCTATCCGGTTTCGATGGACGGCAAAGTGTTGTTGCCATTTCCAAGATTATTTATCGTGGCCAGTCGATAGCGTGGGTCGAAGAGGCCAGAGCTAACATCTTAAAAGATCGCTTCTTAAGCTTTTTTATAGCGAAAGGCTTACACGAAGAAGGGAATTTCGCTCTAACCACGTTGCCGCTGTGAGCGATACTATTAACTCATCAACGCAGGCGCTTGGAGCGCCAGTGGATCAAGGATGGTCGACCATGGCTCGGATGGCCACCGACAGGATGTTGGGATGGTCTTGGATAAACCCGCTCAGGCGGGTTTTTTATTGCATGCGAGAAACGACGTGGCTTTAGTCAATTTTCTTTAAGTTCATGCGTCTTGTGATCGTCGCGCACAAGGCTCGGCAGTCAGCGTGCCAGCAATGAAGGTTGAGCCTGAAATCAGGTTTACAGTTGCGCCATCAAACACTCAAAAAAACTTCGCCGGTAAGCGCTTGGGGCGGTTACCGGCGAAGCGAAGTTCAAGCTTTAGCAGTAGCTGTCAACAACACGAACTTCTGCAGTTTTACCTAAGGACTGCCATTCCCGGGTCAGTGTTTGCAGAACCTGTCCCATGAAATGCTCATCAGCGGCGGCTTTCTTACCAACATAACCTTGGCCCCGGCGGTACATCTTCAGCCTGGCGCGCATGCTCGGGTTGCATTGCTCGAATTCACCTTCCCCTGCGCTACTCGACAGCCGGTCGATGTGAACGTCTCCGGCTTCGCCAACCCAAAGAATGTGGCTGTCCAAACTGTCCTTTTGTGATGCGAACAGTCGGGCGAGTTGGTCAACAGTAGGCTGATTGTTCAAGTTCATCGGTATTCCCCTAGACCATTCGTTGATCTGTCAGTGGTTAGTTCAATGGACCCTATGGTCGATCGAAGGCACATCAGGCAGGGGTTTGATGAGGGCAGGAGGGCAAGCGGAAATTCAAATAGATGATGGGCGACAGTAATACGGTCAACCACAAGCATCATGAGAACGTTTCGCCAGCTATCTCGTCCTTGCGGAACGATCCTGCCAGTCAACTTCATCAATCTGCCTTGTGGGCAGTACACATCCGCTAACGACTCGACGGCTCGTCGAGTGTGTTTGGAATACCTTTGCCGGCGCTCCCGATCGGGGAGACAGGGCCATCATGCCGGGACGAATAGGGGTCGTCAACCGTTATGTAGTGTTTTTTTTAAGGCACTACATAATTTTACACTCCGTCGAAGGCGGGCCAGAGGGCCTAAGCTAGAGGCTCGCTAGCGAATCTACTCGGTGGGCTATCGATTTTCGCGCGATGCCGGTTGGTAACCTGAATTGAAAAACTCCAGCAGGGGTTTGCCTTCCCGGTGGCTGCTTGCGGCATCAGTCAGTGCCTGGCCGATATCATTGATCGAGTGACGTTTTGCCGGAGGAAGTTGCAGACGTCCGGTTGCCATCCTGTTGAGCACATCTTCAAGCAGTGATCGAGTTTGCTCGATGGGCGTGACGGCCAACCAATGGAAAAGGTACCAGCCTTCAACGGTGATGCTCTTGTAGATGAGTTGCGGCGTGAAGAGCGGTAATTCAAATGCTCTGAGTTCGGTTTGTCGGTGCGATGAAAGTGCGCCGTAGACCAGCATTTGACCGCCTGGCGCCAAGTGGCGGGCAATGGTTGCACCGACGGTCCCAGCCACCGAGTCAATCGCGAATGACGGGCCTGTGCCTGCGGTCGCCGCCAGTAGCTGTTGCGGCCAATCTTCGTCTTCGGTACAAATAACTACGTCACCACCCAAGGCAATGATTTGAACCATTTGCTCTTTGCGTCGGATCAGATTGATGGTGCGAAAACCTTCGCTGCGTGCCAGTTGTAAAACCATGCGTCCCACGGTTGACCCAGCAGCAGTTTGCACCAACCAGTCGCTGGCTTTGAAACCACGTAAATGCCGAGTCAATGCCAGTGCTGTAAAGGGATTGATCATGGCTTGCGCCGCGTCGTCGTCCGAGATTGTGTCGGGCACAACCACCAGCCGTTCTGCCGGGACAACGATGAACTCTTGCCACGTACCTGGAACATTAAGTGGAATCACGCGGGTGCCGATGGCTGGACTGAGCACCCCGGCGCCGAGCGCATCAACAGTGCCCATGCATTCCAGTCCCGGGCTTGCAGGTAGCACAGGTTGACGTCCGAATTTACCCCGCAGCACGTGCAGATCACCCGGATGAACCGGTGACAAATGCACCCGTACCCGAACCTCGCCGGGCGCCGGAATTGGCTTTTCCGCATTCTCCAGCATGAGGACTGCTGACGGCTCACCGGTGGCGCGGAAAACAAAGCGCTTCATTGGATTTCCTTGATCAAAAATAAACCCTGCTGCCAGTAGAGATGGCAGTAGGAGCGATTGAGTAACCAGGCGCAACTACCGTTAGTTGGAAGGGCTCATGGCGATTCGCCAAGTTGAAAAGCCTACAAAGAGCGTGGGCTTAAGAGCCGATCCCCGGGCCACGGCCCAGCGATGTTCTATCTACAGATAGATAGCCGTAGATTAAGTTTGGTAGGTTAAAACGTCAATAGCTATCTACTGATAGAGAGTTTTTTGGCTGCCGGTCCCATGATTTCATTTTCATAAAGGCATTCCTCACAGGGCCTGATATCGGTCACTTCTCCGAATAGGCACTGTATTCGGCGTCTAAGAGCCGGTACTTTGAAGCACGTGTCTCAAGCACCGACCATCGCAGGTCATGAATTGCCTTACGACTACTCCAATTTTCAAACAAGAGAATCGACGTCATGAAATTCGAGCCCTTCGCCAAATCGCTTATTGCGACGGCATTCGCCGTTAGTTACACCTGCGTTCAAGCAGCGTCACAAGCCCCAGTCGCCGCTGAAAACGGCATGGTGGTCACAGCCCAGCACTTGGCGAGCCACGTCGGCGTTGATGTGTTGAAGGCAGGTGGCAACGCGATTGATGCCGCAGTGGCGGTCGGCTATGCGCTGGCGGTGGTTTATCCCGCAGCGGGTAACCTTGGCGGTGGTGGATTCATGACTGTCCAGATGGCCGACGGTCGTAAGACGTTTTTGGATTTCCGGGAAAGGGCGCCATTGGCGGCCACTGCGGACATGTACCTCGATAAAAACGGCAACGTTATCCCGGATTTAAGCACCAAGGGCTACTTGGCGGTTGGAGTTCCCGGCACTGTGTCGGGTATGGAATTGGCGCTAACGAAATACGGCACCATGAAGCGCGAGCAAGTTATCGCGCCCGCGATCAAATACGCTAATGAGGGTTTCGTGCTCGAACAGGGCGACGTCGATATGCTTGAAACGGCCACCGACGAATTCAAAAAGGACATCCACGACTCGGGTTCTATCTTCCTGAGCAACGGCGAGCCGCTGAAGGTTGGCCAGAAACTGGTGCAAAAAGACTTGGCCAGGACGCTAAGGGAAATCTCCAGCAAAGGCACGGATGGCTTCTATAAAGGCTGGGTAGCGAAAGCAATCGTGTCCTCAAGCCATGCCGGTAAAGGACTGATTACTCAGGCAGACCTGGATAAATACCAGACCCGAGAATTGGCGCCGATTGAGTGCGATTACCGTGGTTACCATGTAGTGTCAGCGCCGCCTCCGAGTTCGGGAGGGGTGGTTATATGCGAGATCATGAATATCCTTGAAGGCTACCCGATGGCGGATCTAGGATTCCGCTCGGCCCAAGGTATGCAATACCAAATCGAAGCCATGCGTCACGCGTATGTCGACCGCAACAGCTATCTGGGCGACCCGGATTTCATCAAGAACCCGGTCGCGCATTTGCTTGATAAGAACTATGCGGAAAAAATCAGGGCGGCCATTGACCCACATAAAGCCGGTATCTCTCGCGAGATTAAACCTGGCGTCGCACCCCATGAAGGTAAGAACACCACTCACTATTCAATCGTAGACAAGTGGGGTAATGCCGTTTCGGTGACCTACACGCTTAATAATTGGTTTGGTGCAGGGGTAATGGCTAGCAAGACCGGGGTGATGCTCAACGACGAAATGGACGATTTTACGTCTAAGATCGGTGTTCCCAATATGTACGGTCTGGTGCAAGGAGAGGCCAACGTTATTGCTCCAGGAAAAACCCCGCTGTCTTCAATGAGCCCCACTATTGTTACCAAAGACGGGAAGACGGTCATGGTGGTGGGCACGCCAGGCGGCAGCCGGATTATCACGGCTACGCTGGAAACAATGCTGAACGTGATTGACTACGGGATGAACATTCAGGAAGCGGTCGATGCTCCCCGTTTCCATCAGCAGTGGTTGCCTGAAGAGACCAACTTGGAGCCGTTCGCGATCAGCCCGGATACCCAAAAAATTCTCGAGAGTTGGGGGCAGAAGTTTTCGGGCGCGCAGCCCTCTAACCACGTGGCAGCCATTCTAGTAGGAGCTCCCTCTCTCGGTGGCAAGCCGGTCGGTAACAATCGGTTCTATGGTGCAAATGACCCCCGTCGTAACACGGGGCTTTCGCTAGGATATTAAATGTGTAGACGAAGCCCTGCTGCAGGGCTTCGCTGTCGGCCTTCTAAGGAGGTTCACCTCCTACCCATGGAATCATGAAAATAAGCCTACCTAGTGATAGATAATCGTTGACGATGTGTAAGGCGCCGCCTAGTATCTATCACTCGATAGGTAGATACCAACTGGTGCTCACATGAAGATTTATGATATCCCCGGCTTCCCTAGTCCTTTGCGTATCCGAGTTGTATTGGCCGAAAAAGGTCTGGCGTCGAGAGTCGAGTTCATCAACATTAATTTGCCGGGCGCTGAACATAAGCAACCGGCTTTCTTGGCGATGAACCCGGCCGGCACCGTCCCAGTATTGGAACTTGACGACGGTTTCTACTTGTCGGAATGCACTGCCATCACCGAATACCTCGACAACCTGGATGGCAACCCGACGCTTACCGGCACCACGCCAAAAGAAAAGGGCATCATCCACATGATGCAAAAACGTGCGGATGACCAACTCATCGACGCAATCGGCATCTACTTTCACCACGCCACGGACGGCCTGGGCGAGGGTTTGAAACCGTACAAAAGTCCTGAGTGGACTGATCGCACCGTCTGGGGTGAGATGCATCGGGACAAGGCCATCAAAGGCATGAAGTACTTTGATTCGGTATTGAAAACCCAGCCTTACGTGGCTGGCGACCAATTCTCGATGGCGGATATTACGGTCTGGGCTGGCTTGATCTTCGCCGGTTACGCGCAAATCAAAGTGCCGGAAGAATGCACGGCGCTCATCGCGTGGAACGCCAAAGTTGGCGAACGTCCAAGCGTGAAAACGCCTGCCTAAAACTGGCTGACTTTCTCAGCGCCCCGCCCGATGACCTCGAGTGGGGCGTCTGCTTTTAGCCCGTGGTGACTTTCAAGAAGTGAGAACAACTTGATAGGAACCTTAGTGCGCTGTGCAGGGGTGTGCGACTGTCACTTCAGTTGTTCACAACGCATTCGCAAGAGAGCGGAAGTTAATAAGTGCGGCCAGGTATCAGTCGCCATCGGCAATGATCGGCGCAGCGGTTGCGTCTCGTATTACCGCAAATCCGAGGGCCGATATCATTTGCACGTTTTTTCAGTTTCGCCAGCAGTCTGATTATGTTTTGTCGCTAGGCCTGACCGAAACATAAACTTGGAAATTGATGGTGAGAAAAATAGTTCTATTCACCCCGAATGTACTGCTCCAACTGCCGAATCAAATCAGCCTGTTCGGCAATTGCTTCCTTAACCAAGTCACCGATCGACAACAATCCTACTAGTTGCCCGTCCTTCACCACCGGTAAATGTCGCAGGTGGCTATCGGTCATGATGCCCATGCAGGTTTCGATGTTCTCACTGGGGCTGACGGTAATAATGCGCTCGCTCATAATCGTGCTTACCAGCGTATCGGCTGACGAGCGGCCCTTCAGCGCCACTTTTCTCGCATAGTCGCGTTCACTAATAACCCCGATCACTTGGTCATTCTCGACCACTGGCAACGCGCCGACATTTTTCTCTGCCATCAGGCCAAGCGCCATCAATACAGTCTGATGAGGAGCAATGGTGTACACCTGGCGATAGTTTTCGGCTTTAGCATTCAGTAGTTGCGCGACGGTCTTCATTAAGGTCTCTCCAGCAGGCTTCAAGGAGGCGACCGCGAATCGCCCGAATTGTCGCTACAGAATCGTAGAGTATGGCCAATTGGGCAAGGTCGAAACGGATACTTAGGGGATAGAAAAATCTGATTAGACGTTTATCTGGCAATAGGATGTCGTTCTCACCACGAAATCCGCAGCAGCCCGGGTTTAAGCAATTTACTGGGTTCGCTTGCTCAATAGTATGAAGCGGTCGAGACAGTGGTTTATGTTCAATATGGTCGCTGCCTCCGAACAGAAAGCCACCTGACCAGATCGTCTTCATATGGACTTCACCGCTTTTTCACACACCCGCCCATAAGCTAAACGTTGGATACAGCCACCGGAAGATGCGCTTAGACCGCAGGCAAGTGCCTGACAACGTTTGCCGCTGCATTTGGGCAGTGATCGGCCCGGTCAAGCGGAGCCGATCTGGGTCAGTATCGCCAGTGGAGGCAATGATGTCGCCGTAATCCAGCCACTTTGCGTTACGCTAAACCCCTGTATCCTTCGCTGATCGTCTTTGTGAGTCGCACACGCCTATGTCAATTCGTCCCGTCTTCCTGTTGTTTGTACTCGGTTGTCTGTTGTTCTTCGTCGGGTTGGGTAATCACCAACTGCAAGGTTCCGCCGAACCCCGCGTCGCTGGCATCGCCATGGAAATGTACCTAGATAACGATTGGGTGACACCGAAGCTAAACGGAGAACCGTTTCTCGAAAAGCCGCCGCTGAGTTTATGGCTGGACGCGGGCGCCATCAAAGTGTTCGGTGCAAACACATGGTCGGTTAGGTTGGCCTCTGCGCTGGCGGGATTGCTGAGCATACTGGTGCTTTATGGCGCGCTGCGTAAATTAGGACGTCCGGTGATGATATCGGCTGGGGCGGCCGTTTTACTGGCAACCATGGGCAGCTACTGGAGCAATGTTCGGCAGGTCGGGGAAGATTCGTTGCTCTCGTTAGGCGTCACCTTGGCGCTGCTCGGGTTTTTTCTCGCTAACCGGCATTGGACTTCGCAGCGTCGTCATTCGATTGCGCGCTGGTCCATGTTCGCGCTGGGGATAGTCGTCGCTACCTTGAGCAAAGGTGTACTGGGGTTGGCGCTGCCGGGCGCGGTAATTTTTGCGTTTCTGGTCGCGCAAAGCCTGATCGATAAACGCTTTGTGCTTGCCGATTGGGTATGGCCGGCTTGCGTTACCTTGGTTGCCTTGGTGCCATTGGCGGTATGGCTCGGATTTTTGTATCAGGCCGGCGGTTCATCAGCGATTAACGAAGTGCTCTGGGCTAACAGCGTAGGGCGTTTCGGTGGCGGGTTCTCAGCGGCCGGACATTTCGAGCCGTTCTATTACTACTTGGCTAAGTTGCCACAGTCATTTCTGCCTTGGAATATTCTGGTTTATGTCGGCCTCTGGCACTTTTGCAAAAAAATGCGCGCCAGTCCGTATCTGCTTTTTTTCGGACTGTGGTTGTTGGCGCAGTTTACCTTGCTGACGCTAGCGTCCAGCAAACGCATGGTTTATCTGATGTCGTTGACACCAGCTGCCGCGGTCATCGCGGCTGAGTACACGTCAGTGCTGTTGGAGCGACTGCGTGAACGATCCGCTACGTCATTAAGAGCGCAGAAGCTCGTACATCACCAGCGCGCATTGATATTGGGTCTTCTGGGCCTGATCGTTGTCAGTTATCTGTCAGTGGCGATCTGGGTCATTCCACGGGAAGATCGTAAAGAAGCTTTCACCCCGATCACCGAGCAGATCCGGGCGTTGCAGGCAAATGGTCAACGGGTTGTATTGTTCACACCCAGTGAACGACTGGCGGGAGCGGGAGTGTTTTACACCCAAACCTTGTTAGTGGCTCTTCAATCCGAGGATCAGCTCAATAGCTTCCTCGCGGAGTCACCCACCAATGTCGCGGTGATGGAACGTCAGACTGACCCGGTCGCGCCACTTAAAATCTTGAAGAAAATTGTAGTGGGCAACCGCGCCTATTACTTTATGGTGATGTGAGCAGGGTCAGTTTGCGGGTAGAGCAAGATCACTTCGGTGCCTTGCTCATAACGCGTTGCGTCGGTGGGTAGCTGTTCGAACTCATGCCGCTCATCTTCGCTCTTGACCCGCATCACTACACCAACTGACCCTTCACGTCGCGCCTGCGTCAGCCATTGCTGCACATTGGCAGTTTTGACGGTTCGGTCCGCAACGTCCGGGTAGGCAAGGCCATATTTGGCCTCACCTACCGTGTTGTAGAGCGTCACTCTGGGATTCGCTGTCCTCCAGGCCAGTGCCGACGCAACAGCCAAATCGTTACTCATCAACGAGTGGCTTAGGCGAAGTGCCTGCGCATGCTCGGCTATAAACTTGCCAGGCGTCTTGTTGTCGACGACGTTGTCAGGCAACGCCGTAGGCAATAGCGCGACTGCCAACCACATACCTACCGCCGGGGCGAGGTAAAAAATTTCAGGCTTACTGATTTGCAACGCATTGGCCAGTATCCAGCAAGCCAGTGCAACGATCAGCAGAGCCAAATGCAGTGGTTCATGGACGAAGAGGGGATGGTTGATTTGCAGATAAACCACCGCTACTACAGCGGCCAAACCTAATACCAAATTGAAGACGGCATTGGTGCGTATAGCGAGGGTTTTGGCCTGTTCGAGCCAATTGATCAGCGCATCGCCAATTAGTAAAGCTAACGGCAACATGCACGGCAAGATGTAGGGTGGGAGTTTTCCTTTGCTCAGGCTGAAAAAAAACAGTGGTATGCACAGCCACATCAGCAGAAAAACGGTCTTCGGTTGTTGTCGGTTTTGCCAGGCGTGCTTCAACGTGGTTGGTAAAAGCAGCGCCCATGGCAAGCTCGATGCAATGAGCAGCGGACCATAGAACCACCAAGGCTCGGCATGCTGCGCGTCATCGCCTGCGAAACGGCGGATGTGTTCGTGCCAGAAAAAGAATCGCCAGAAGTCAGGCTCGCGCACATGAATAGTCAATACCCACGGCAGTGAGATTAACGTAGCGACCAGCACAGCGATGCCACCATACCGCAACAGTTCTTTAACGCGCCTCTGCCAGATCATGTAAGGCAGCGCGATCAACACCGGAAGCAACAGCGCCAGAAACCCCTTAGTCATGAAGCCCATGCCACAAGCCAATCCCAACACGACCCACGCAATAACTTTTGTTCGGCGTGCTGCACCGTCGATGGCATACCACAGCGCGACAATGCTGAGGTTTACCCATAAGGCAAACTGCGGATCTAGGTTGGCGTAACCGGCTTGGCTAATGATTAGCCCAAAACTCATGTACACCGTCGCACACGCCAAGCTTGTGCGTGGCGAGTTCCACAACCGCTGGGCAATCAGGTAGGCCAGCACGGTACTCAGTCCGAGACTTATTGCCGAGGCAATACGAACGCCGAATAGGTTGTCGCCAAACAGGGATTGGCCAAGGGCAATTATCCAGTAGCCAAGCGCAGGTTTTTCAAAGTAGCGCAGACCCATCAGATGGGGAGAGGCCCAGTTACCACTTAGAAGCATCTCCTGACTGATTTGTGCGTAGCGAGTTTCGTCAGGTATCCACAGGCCGTGAGTCGTCAGTGGTAGCAAATAAAAGATAACAAAGGCCAGCAACAACAGAATAACGGCCTGGGGTTTGACCATGAAATTGGGCATCACGTCGTGCTCGATGTTGATCGCTGAAAACTTACGGTTTCTTATTCAGAGTGGCTTCCCAGTCCTGATAGTTAATCAAGCCGAGCACTTTCGGGTGGCCGTCGGCGCTAATGGACACAAATAACGTACTGGCATACTCGCTGGTCTTAGGGTGGGCAAAACCCAATTCTTTTTCCAGTGTGCTTATGCAACCGCTGTGGGTAACCAATACCATGTTGCGATGAGCGGTCTTGTGGGCCACTAAGTCGTCGAGCATGGCGTGCTCGCACTTGGCCAGCCATTCTTCATCAGGGCTGGCTTTGCCAAACATGGCGAATGAGGTTTGCTGGGTGCGGTGAAGGGGGCTGCTCATGACGTCTGTATTTGCCATGCCCAGTCTGTTGAAAGCCTTGCCAACCAAAGCTGCGGTGTCGCTGCCTGCTTTAGTGATGCCGTCTTCTGGGCCCAGGCATGGATTAGCAGACCGATCACAGCGTTCGGCATGTCGCACGAGAGCAACAATGTCACCTTGTTGCCAATGGCTGTAGACGCCAGAAGTCATCATGTTTTCGTGCTTGCCCAGATCTGTTGGAGATTTAGGCCACCAGAAAAATCCTGCAATTAATGCAATGCACAGTACGAGAACTATGCCGACCACGATCTTTTTAAGCCTAGTTGCGGCCGCCGTTGTTAATGACGATGCAGGTACTTCAGCTGATGATTTCATCTGCTTAGTGCTCCGAGAGAATGATTTTACGATGCGTAGGTTTTGCGACCCTGAAAGCTTGTTAGTCGGCTTTCAAGGGAAATGTGTGCAGTTCGTTATAGCAAGAATCGTAGGGTGTGCGACGTGGTTTCGCGGTAAAAAAGATGTGAAAATTTAGCGAAGCTGGCCAAGTCATTAACGTCCAGCGAAAGTTTATTACTGTCCATAAAAAAACCGACGCCACTGAGTCACAAGTGGCGACGGTTTTATATTTTACGGTGCGGCGGTGTGGGGTACCCAGTTCAGCAAGCGCTGCTTGTAGTCATAGCTAGCGCCTTGGTAATAGCTGATAGCACGAATGATCAATGGGTCTGTATCGTTGACCCTTGACTCTAGGCTCTCGGTCAATGCCTGGTCATGACGGCGAAGCAATTTCTGAGGGCTGAGGATGGCCAGGTTAGTACCGTCAAACAGCCCAAGATGCTGATAGTTACCTACTAGCACGCGAGGGGGCAGCGGGTTGTCCTGTAATAAGTTACGGCCAAAGAAGGTTGACTGATAACTCTGATTTAATAGCCCGAGGAGGGTTGGCGCCAGGTCGATTTGGCTTGCCAGTTGCGATGATTCGCGCGCTTTTATCAACGTGGGCGCATAAATAAATAGCGGGATTTGATAGTTGGTGATCGGCAAGTCCTCTCGGCCTGCGCTACCAGCGGTATGGTCGGCCACGAACACAAAAATAGTGTTGTTGAACCAAGGTTTCTGTCGCGCTTCTTCAAGGAATTTGCCAATGGCGTAATCGGTGTATTTCACCGAACCGTTGCGACCGTCACCCGATTTAATGTCGATCCGACCCGCAGGATAAGTGTAAGGGCGGTGATTCGACGTCGTCATTAACTGCAGGAAAAATGGCCTGTGTTTGGCGAAGCCGGCATCCGCCTCGTTCAGCGATTGCTGGAAAAGATCTTCGTCGGCTATGCCCCAGGCATTTTTAAAGTGGATGTCTGATTCCTTAATACTGCTCTGATCAACAATGCGATAACCGTTGCCGCTGAAAAACGCGTTCATGTTGTCGAAATAACCACGGCCGCCGTACATGAATACGCTGTCGTAACCTACCGCGTTAAGTTGTTGGCCCAAGCTGCCGTAGCCGCTCTCACGACCGATACGCTTGACGATAGAACGGCCTGGCGTCGGTGGAATGGACAGGGTAATGGCTTCCAGCCCGCGATCCGTACGCGTCCCGGTGGCGTAGAAATTATTGAAGTAGAGGCTGTGCTTTCGTAATTCGTCGAGATTGGGCGTTAAGTTATGCGGGTCGCCGTTGCTGCCCATGTACTTGGCGCTAAGGCTTTCGATGGTGACCAGAATAATGTTTGGCGTTCGAGGCGTGCCGGGGTTGGCAATGTTGCGGCGAATATCCTGCGGGTCTTTGCCAATGAACGTGGCATTGGGCTCAGCCAATTCAGCGCGCAATTGATGAGCGACTTCTTCGTTAGACAGGCTTGCAAAAAACTGTTTGTAATCGAGTTCGTTATTCCGGAACGCCGCGAAGAACTGAAACGGTCCGTTGGTACCCAATTCATGTTGGTAAGCATTGCCGCCTTCGCCGCGTGGGCTTTCTTGATCGATGAACTGCATATTCAGCCCGGCGAGCACCAGAAGCACCGCAAAGCTGATCAGCCGTTGCCGTGCTTTAGGCAAGGGCGCACTCACGGCAGCTTTGACCGGTTTGTACAACAAAGTACTTAGGCCAATAGCAGCGACAGCAAGAATGCCGAGCAATGCACCAATGGGGTAAGACTCAAGAATGTTGTTCAGAACTTCTTTGGAATAAACCAAATAATCCACGGCAATAAAGTTGAAGCGAACGCCGAACTCATCCCAAAATAACCATTCGGCCACTGAAACAAATAGCATGACGAAAATGCTGACGGTCATGACGCCGTGCAAAAACCAACGGTGTCCGCGGGTGCGCCACAGAGCCGGAGGGCAGAAAAGCGCATAAAAAGCCAAGGGCAATGCTGCGTACACAAGGAACGCTATGTCATAAATAGCGCCGATCCCGAAGATAGACACGAATCCGTTGCCAGCCTCGTGTAAATGCGTGGCCAAGAGCACGCCGCGAGTAATTAAAAAAATCACGAACCAGGTAGCGGTCAATAAGAATAAATAGCGGAGGGGTGCGGTGTGAGAAGCACGCATTGTTGTTTCCTTACGCATGGCGTTGACGTTGTGCAACGCCAAGGGTGTCTCGAATAACTAATTCGAAGGAGGGTATGCTTTTTATTGTTGCGGCGTGAGCATGGTGCAATTCGATGACATTAAAAGACTCGCGCGTATGGGATAAGAATCAGCCGTTAACGATTTCGTACTAACGTCCATCGCTAATCGGTATCCGTTTGAACCGATTAGTTGTTGCGAGAGGCCCGGATTAGAGCCTTTAAATCACGATTAATGCAGGCGAGCGGACAACGCGATTCATCGCGTGCGCAATCATCCTCTAGTCTTTGTCAAAAAAATGTGAGGCCGTTTGAAAAAACACCTGGGCGAAAGTGAAAGCGTCTAACGCTTGGCACCTCTCAAGATAATCTGACACCCCGGTTTGGCATCAGACACCTCAAGCGTCATATCGTGCAAACGAGCCACCGCCGCGACCATGCTTAGCCCCAGGCCGTTGCCCGGCGTATGCCGACTGGATTCAGAACGGTACAACCGCCTGAATACAGCTTCTCGTTCGATTTCTGGAATGCCGGGACCGTTGTCGCTGACGATCAAGCACGGGCCGCCAACAGCACTTCCCACGGTGACCCGAATACGGCTGTTGTCGGGTGAAAACTTAATGGCGTTATCCAACAAATTACACGCCGCATCGAATAGCAGTTGCGCATCGCCCGCTAGAGTTGCAGGCGTTGGTGCGGGTTCGAACGTTAGGGTCATACCTCGCTCTTCGGCCAGTGGCTCGAAGAACTCGGCGGCGTCAGCACCGATGCGGTTTAGATCGACCTTGGCGAAACTACTGCGGCGTGCACTGTCTTCGATTTCGGAGATCCTTAGCAGCGCACGAAAGGTGAGCAGCAACCCGCGGGCCTCATTAAGCGCCGAGTCCACGGTCAATGCGTAATCCTCTTCCAATAGGCCACGTCGTTGGGCCCTTTCCAGTCCGGCAATCAACCGTGTCAATGGCGTGCGCAGGTCATGAGCAATGTCGTCACAGACACCCTTGACTTCGCTCATCAGTCGTTCTAGCTCATCTAGCATGCCGTTGACCACATTGGCCAAGCGATCGATGTCATCGCGGTTGCCCCGGGTCGGCAAGCGTCGGCTAAGGTCACCTTCTACGATTTGTTTAATCGAGGAGCTGAGGGTGTCAAGCCTGCGACGAGCCATGTACCCCAACCCAATCGATCCGATCAGGCCCACGACCAGCAACAGGCATCCACCGGATACCAGTGCATTGACCAGTAGTTCGTCAAATTCATGAATGTCGTGCATGTCCTGGGCGACCAGAAGCGTCTTACCGTCTTCAAGTTTATGAACCATGAAGCGAATGGGGCGTTTACTGCCGTTAGGTTTTTCCCAGAGAAACTCGTCAGGTTGGTCGTACGCTTTGAACGCGGGCAGTGTTTCTATGGCGCCTGCAATGAGATTGCCTTGTCCATCGAACAACGAGTGGGGGAGGCGTGCGTTAACGTCTTGAAGGTCGTGTTTGCGGATTTCCTGCTCACGCAACTCAGGCGTCTGTCGGCTTCGATTATCAACTTGGCGTATTAGGGCGGTGTCCGCCTCGGCCTTGAGGTAGACCGCAGTTTGCCAGTAGATGTAGCCAAATAGCGCCAGAAACGAAAAGCCGAACAAACCCAGAAACATCAGGCCAGTGCGAAAGCTGATAGTGCGTGGAATTTCACTCAGGTGAACGGAGAACATAGCCAGCTCCACGTACGGTATGAATCATTGGATCGTCGCCTTCGCCATCGACCTTTCGACGTAATCGACCGATATGCACTTCAATGACATTGGTTCGCTCGTCATAACTGTAATTCCAAACCGCCTCAAACAGCATGGTGCGGGTGATGACTTGCCCAGCATGGCGCATCAGGTATTCAAGCAGGGCGTACTCGCGAGGTAACAAGTCGATAGTTCTCTCGCCCCGCCGTACCGTACGGGCCAACAGATCGACGTCAAGTTGACCGACCTTCAACCGACTTTCGCGCTCTTGGCCTGGCGGCGAGACCCGACGACGGATCAGAGCATCCAAGCGCGCGGTCAGCTCGATAAACTCGAAGGGCTTGGTCAGGTAATCATCGCCGCCCGCCCGTAACCCGCGGACGCGCTCATCCAGCGCATTCAACGCGCTCAAAATCAACACCGGCGTGGCAATACCTGCGGCGCGTAAAGCGGTTAGCACACCCAATCCATCCACTGCTCCGGGCAGCATTCGGTCCAGCACAATGATGTCGAAATCGCCACTGAACGCATTCATCAGCCCGTCACGACCATTTTCAACGCAGGTCGCTTCGAACCCATGGTCTTGCAGCGCGGCCTTGATTTCGTTGGCAGTAGGTGCGTCGTCCTCGACGATGAGTACGTGGGTCATGGGCGATGCCGTCCTCGATAGATGGGCGGTGAGGATTGGGTACAGTTTTCCTCAGTGGTGGCATAGTGTGCCAATGCGCGATGAACGGGAAGGTCGCGTCAACATGAACAAAAGTTTAGCTGCGGTTCCATTGAGGTCATTGTGCGGATACTGGTAATTGAAGACGACGCTCGCACTGCGGCTTACCTGGTGCGTGGCTTGAATGAGAGCGGGCATGTTGCCGATGCTGCCGACGAAGGCGTCAGCGGCTTGGCCATGGCCCTGGAAGGTATTTATGACGCTTTGATCGTTGATCGGCGTTTGCCGGGCGTGGACGGTCTGGTACTAGTTCGCACGTTACGAGATAGGGGCCTGCGTACACCAATCCTGATGCTTAGTGCGCAAGGTTCGACGCAACACCGTGTCGAGGGTTTGCAGGCTGGGTGCGATGATTACGTGACCAAACCTTATGCCTTCGTTGAGGTATTGGCGCGCCTTGATGCGTTGCTCCGCACCGCTGATAGACCTGCTCCAAGCTCGCAAATCGTATCCGTTGGGGAGGTGCAGCTTGACTGCGCCACGCGTTCGGTAACGCGGCAGGGTCGGGTGATCGTTTTGCAATATCGGGAGTCGCTGATCTTGGCCAAACTCATGCGCCATGCCGACCAAGTGGTGACACGCGACATGCTATTGGAGAGCGCGTGGGATTACGCGTTTGACCCTAATGACAATGTTATCGATAAACATATTTATCGCCTGCGTCGCAAGCTGGATGAGGGGTTCGACCGCTCTCTGATCCGAACGGTAGCGGGGGCGGGGTATCTATTTGAATCGTGTGACGAGTGATCAAGTCTTTTTAGAGGCAACCTGAACGGGTGATATTCCCTTTCAGCGGCTTTGGGAGTGTCGGCTTCTTCTGCCATGCCCCGCTGCATGCGTTTTACAAAAAGCGTGGGATTGAAGAATTAAAAACCTGTCTGGGCGAGCGCGAGACCCTTTATGGCCATCCGAAGTCTCCAGTGTTGTGGCCTGTGAGGTCCGTACTTAGGCCCTTGGCTTATTAAATAAATGTTTAGGTTCCGAGGACTGCAGTGACAGTCGCGGCTGGTTATCCTTCATTCGTTGGTGGGATGTCCCACTAAGAAATTGGGAATGATCAGCACATGTCAGGTGCATCTATGCCGTCGAGAGTTGTAACGCGTTTAGCGTCAGGGCGAGTCCCAAGGTCACTGGCGTTCACCGCAGGATTATTGCTCGGTGGTTGTTCGTTGGTGCCTTCGTATCATCAGCCCCAGGTGCCGATTGCACCCGCTTGGGATGCTGTACAAGGTTTGACTGGCGCCTCGACGCCGGGTGGTCCCTGGTGGGAAGAGTTTCACAGTGACGAACTCAATGGCCTTGTCGCTAAAGGGTTAACGGACAATTACACGCTTAAGGCGGCGGTCAGTCGGATCGACGAAGCGCAAGCCTTAGCTCAAGTTACGGGCGCCGCGAAATACCCACTGCTGTCCTTGGGCGGCAACTTTCAGCGCCAGAATAACTACGGCACCACGCAAAAGCGCAGCGCGTTTGCTGATGCGACCTATGAGGTCGATTTCTGGGGTAAACAACGGGCCGCCGCAGATTCCTCGACCGCGTTAGCCCATGCCAGTGCTTTCGATGCTCAAACGTTACGCATGACTCTCGGAGCGAATATTGCCAATACGTATTTCCAAGTGTTGTCCCTAGACGATCGGCTGCGCTTGGCCCAGTCGATTGCCGGTGACGCGCAACAGGTGCTGGATCTGGTGAACGTTCAAGCGGCCCAAGGCGCCGTTTCGAACCTGGAAGTCGAACAGCAACGTAATGCGCTCCAGACGTTTCAAGCTGCAGTCCCACCACTGCGGCAGCAACGTGACATGGCGCTGTATCAGCTCGCAGTTTTGGTTGGGGTACCGCCACAGGGTTTCAAGGTCACTCAAGTGGGTCTTAACAATTTGGCCGTACCTAACCCCCGCGCTGGCCTGCCGGTCGGCCTGTTGCGTCAACGCCCCGACATTCAAGCGGCCGAAGCGCGTTTGAGATCCGCCAACTTTGATGTCGGCGTCGCACGAGCAGCCTTTCTACCCAATCTTTCACTCGATCTTCAAGGCGGTATCGACACCCTCAGCGGCAGCAACATCTGGAGCATGCTCGGCACCTTGGGTCAGCCGGTGTTTGCCGGAGGACAGCTCAAGGGACAATTGCATTTGGATCAGGCTCATGTTCAGGAGTTGACCTCCAGCTATCGCGAATCGGTGATTGAGGCCTTGCAGGACGTACAGACTCAACTGAGCGCGGCACATCAGCTCGACCAGAGTTATACGTTAAATGTGGCGGCCGTCACTTCCGCCCGAGAAGCGGCGAGATTGGCGCAAGTTCGCTATCGCCTGGGATCGACTGACTTCCAAACATTGCTGATCGTCGAACGCACCCAATACCAAGCTGAAGACACTTTGCTGCAAGTAAGGCTGCAACACTTGCAAGCCGCTGTAGGCTTGTTTAGGGCTCTGGGCGGTGATTTCAGCCCCGCCAGCGTTGCTAGCGACGTCACGCCATCCACTTCCTTTTCCTCTCTTCAGGCCTCCCGTCCATGACTTCGGTGCAACCTGTTTCCTCTCGTCGTCGATTTCGACTTATTGCACTGATCGTTGCGGTGATCATCGCGGTCTTGGTTCGCCAGTTCTGGCCAGGCAGGGTCCAGACTATCCCAAGCGTGCCCGCTGATGCGGTGGTTCCGGTGACCCAGCAACAGGTGCAGCAGCAAGACTTACCGATCTGGCTTGATGCCATTGGTAACGTTCAGGCTCTCAACACCGTCAACGTACGGGTCCGGGTCGATGGAGAGTTGCAAAAAGTATTTTTCAACGAAGGCCAGATAGTGAAATCCGGCGCGCAGTTGGCGCAGATTGACCCACGGGTTTATCAGGCTCAGGTGGCGCAAGCCCAAGCGTTGGTCGCCAAAGACCAGGCACAAGTTGCCAATCTGCGCGTCAATCTGGACCGGGCCAGTAAGCTGGCAGCGGCGAAGGCGGGGCCGACTCAAGATGTTGATACGTTTCGCGCCGAGCTGGCGGCGCAACAAGCCACGGTTCAGGCCGATCAGGCTGCATTGGACAACGCTAAGTTACAGTTGAGTTTCACCCAAATTACCGCACCGCTGACCGGCCGCACCGGCCAGCGTTTGCTTGACGTAGGCTCCATCGCCCATGGCGCTGACGCGACTGGATTGGTCACCATCACCCAGATGAACCCCATTTCCGTGGCGTTCTCAGTCAGCCAGGATGCCTTGGCTGAAATTCTCGAAGAGAACACCCGTCATCCGCTGCAGGTAGTTGCAATGAGTCGCGACGGCAAGCAGGAAATTGCAACCGGCCAGCTCAGCTTTATCGACAGTCAGGTCGCTGCCGGCAGCGGCCAAATCCAGCTCAAAGCCCAGTTCAACAACGACACCTCGCAACTGTGGCCGGGTCAATTGGTGAGCGCCAGAGTCTTGCTCCACACTCAGCGCGATGCCACGGTTGTGTCCGTCAATGCGGTGCAACAAGGGCAAAAAGGTTCATTCGTATACGTGGTCAATTCCGATCAGCGTGTAGAACCACGCTTGGTGGATGCTTCTTCGGTAGTTAATGGCCAGCAATGGATTCGTAAAGGCCTGGCGCCGGGAGAAACCGTGGTGGTCCAAGGTCAGTCAAGAATTGCCGCAGGGGTGAAAGTCTCAGTGGTAAAGACTGATGTGGTGACCGCTCAACCTCCGGCCAATGCAGAGGTCAGTCGATGAACGCCTTAGCCGGTTTGATCAAGCGCCGCGTGGGCCTGTGCCTTCTGGCTATCGGGATCATGCTGCTCGGTGGTTTTGCTTACTTCCAACTGCCGGTTGCACCGCTACCGACGGTGGATTTTCCGACCATTCAAGTTACGGCCAAGTTGTCCGGCGCCAGCGCGGACACCATGGCGACCTCGGTGGCGACGCCCTTGGAACGAGCGTTCTCAGCAGTGCCGCAGGTTACTTCAATGACCTCGACCAGTGCTGCCGGCAAAACCCAGATCGTGTTGCAGTTCGATTTGAGCCGTGACATCGACGGTGCTGCTTTAGATGTTCAAACGGCAATCAACACCGCTACCCCTAACTTGCCGAAAACCATGACCAGCGCCCCGACCTTCAACAAGGTCAATCCTGCTGAATTTACGGTTTTGTCATTGGCCCTGACGTCACCGACCAAAACCTTGCACCAGTTGGATCTTTACGCTGATAACTACTTGGCGCAGCAGTTGTCGCAAATGCCCGGAGTCGGCTTGATCGATTTCCATGGCGAACAAAAACCTGCAGTACGGGTGCAAATCGATCCTGATGCACTGGCTGCTCGCGGTCTGACACTTGAAGACGTGCGCAGCATCATAGGGGTCAGCACCCTGGATCAGCCTAAGGGAAGCCTGGATGGCGAATATCGCTCGATCACCTTAGGCGCAACCGATCAGTTGCTAGATCCCAAAGGCTATCGCGAACAAGTGGTCGCTTATAAAAACGGAGTGCCGATCAAGCTGGGCGATTTGGGGAGCGTCATTGATGGTGCAGAAGACACTCAACAAGCTGCGGCCATTGAGGGCGAACCCGGCATCATCGTCGACATTCACAAGCAGCCTGGCTTCAACGTCTTGTCAACCATCGCATCCATCAAAGCAAAGCTGCCGGTTTTAACCGCGCAGTTGCCAAAAGACGTCCATGTTCAGGTGGTGGGTGACCGCACGCAAACCATCGAGGCCTCGGTTAACGACGTGCAATTTACGCTGTTGCTATCGATCGCCTTGGTGGTGGTAGTTATTTTTGTATTTCTGCGCAAGGCAACAGCGACGTTGATACCGACGCTGACTATTCCGTTGTCGCTGGTAGCAACATTTGCCGTTATGTATCTGCTGGGTTATAGCCTCGATAACCTCTCGATCATGGGCTTGGCGATTGCAGTCGGGTTTGTGGTCGATGATGCCATCGTGGTGATGGAAAACATCGTTCGTCATCTGGAAATGGGCAAAACGAAAATACAGGCGGCAGTGGAAGGACTACAAGAAGTAGGTTTTACAATTATTTCAATGACCATCTCGCTGATTGCCGTGTTCCTACCGATTCTGTTGATGGGCGGCATTGTCGGCCGGCTGATGCGCGAGTTTGCGGTGACGGTCAGCGTTGCCATTTTAATGTCATGCATTGTCTCTCTGACGGTCACACCGATGCTCTGTGCATGGCTGCTTAAACGCGAAGAGGAAGAGCCTGAGCCAGGGCGTTTTTCGCGGATTTGTGAAAGCGCGTTTAACCGCGTTCATGACAGCTACAGCCGCAGCCTGGATTGGGTATTAGCTCACCAACGGCTCACTCTGGCCGTAGCGATGGCGACATTTCTGGCCACTGCAGCGCTTTATGTTTACATACCCAAGGGCTTTTTTCCGCAACAGGACAATGGCCTGATTCAGGGCATTGCGGAGGCGGCGCCGGATATATCACCCAAAGCCATGCGTGATCAGGTAGCGCTGCTGTCGAATATCGTGGGTGCTGATCCGGCGGTGGCAAAGGTCTATTTCTGGATAGGGCCTAACCCGACTATCAGTCAGGGTAAAGTGATGATCAACCTCAAGCCATTTGCCCAGCGTACCGCTTCGGCGCAACAAGTCATTGCACGTTTACAGCCACAACTGGACAAGATTCCCGGCATCAAGATGTTCATGCAGGCTAACCAAGACATCCAGATTGGTGGCAGGGCCAGCAAGACCCAATATCAATACACACTTCAAGACCCGGACAGCCAAGAGCTGGATCACTGGAGCGGCGTATTGTTGGCCAAACTCAAGACCCTGCCGCAGTTGCAACACGTAACGTCTGATCAGCAACGCGCCACTACCCAAGCGACATTGGTCATCGATCGCGCCACCGCCTCGCGGATGGGCGTCACAGTTCAAGCCATTGATGACGTGTTGTATGACGCATTCGGTCAGCGCCAGATCGCGACCATGTTCACTGCGCTGGACCAAAATCACGTCATCCTGGAACTCGATCCGAAGTGGCAATTGTCGCTGGAAACGCTTGGCCACTTGTACGTGCGGTCGAACAGTGGCGCATTGGTGCCGTTGAATTTGTTAGCTGACCTCAAAAGTGAGTTGGTCCCGATTATTATCAACCACCAAGGCATCTTTCCGGCCATCACCCTGTCGTTTGACCTAGCACCAGGACATGCATTGAGCGAGGCCGTCAATGCTATCCAGCAGGCGTCGTTAGCAGTGGCTTTGCCGGACAATGTTCGCGGCGGTTTCCAAGGCACGGCCCAAGCTTTTCAGGATTCCCTGAAGTCCCAACCCTGGCTGATTCTCGCAGCGATCCTGACCGTCTACATCGTGTTGGGAGTGCTGTATGAAAGCGCCATCCACCCGCTAACGATTATCTCCACCTTGCCATCGGCCGGATTTGGAGCGCTCCTGGCGCTCATCATTTGTGGTCAAGACTTATCGGTGCTGGGCATGATTGGGATCATTTTGTTAATCGGCATCGTGAAAAAGAACGCCATCATGATTGTCGACTTCACGTTGGCAGCCGAAAAACAAGGGATGTCTGCGGCCGACGCAGTGCGCGAAGGGTGCTTGTTACGATTGCGGCCGATCCTCATGACTTCGTTGGCGGCGTTGCTGGGCGCGGTGCCGCTGGCATTCGGACACGGAGCTGGTTCGGAATTACGCCAACCGTTGGGCATCGCCATCGTGGGTGGTTTGCTGGTATCCCAAGTACTGACGCTATATACCACGCCAGTTGTTTATCTTTGGTTTGATCGTTTTCGCCGCCGTCGTGCTGCCGTTACCGGACCGCTACTGCTTGATAAGCGCTTGATTTAGGAGGGGTGGTCGACTCTTGCAACGGTCCTATTACTAAAATAAGAAGAGTTTTGACGTTATTTTCATTAGCCACCCTGAACACTAAGCGTCAAGGTGGCTTGTATAACGAGCAGTGTAGGAAAAACCATGCGAATTCTTGTTGTCGAAGACCATAAAGATATTTTAGATAGTATCTCTGAGTACATGGTGCTCAAAGGCTGTGAAGTAGTAGGGGCGGCGGACGGTTTGACCGGCTTGCACCTTGCGGCAACGGAGACGTTTGACGCGATTATTCTCGACGTCATGTTGCCCGGGATGGATGGGAATCAGCTGTGTAGGAATCTTCGGGAGCATGCGCGATTGGACACGCCAATTTTGATGCTGACTGCCCGAGATGATTTGCCTGACCGCCTTAAGGGGTTCAAGTCCGGAGCTGATGATTACATCGTCAAACCGTTTGCATTGTCAGAGTTGTTGGCACGTATTGAAGCCATTGCGCGGCGCAAAAAGGGCGTGCAGAAGCGCGTTATCCAAATCCATGATTTGATCTACGATTTGGACGCGCTTGAGGTTACCCGTGCCGGGCGACCGTTAAAGTTAAATCCGATAAACCTCACATTATTAGCAGTTCTGATGCTAAAAAGTCCGGCTATCGTTCGCCGGCAGGAGCTTGAAGAGGCAGTCTGGGGGAGCGATCTGCCGGACAGTGACAGTTTAAGAAGCAATATCTACTTGCTGCGTAAAGTTGTCGATAAAGGGTTCGATATTCCGTTGCTGCATAACTATCACGGGGTCGGTTACAGAATTCACACCTCAGCCTAGTTGTATTGTTTTTCAGGTTCATGTAACGTTTTGAAATAATTGATTGTCATTCTATGAAATTTTCACACTGGATTAACTCCTTTGTGACGCTCCGTTAGTTACGGTTTTTATCAATGACTAGCGGAGAAGAATCATGACTAATCCGGTAAAGCTCAACGTTCTCCAAAAGTACGGCGAAGCCAATGCGCAGCATTATTTTCGCAGATGTCAGGGCGACGCCGTACGGCGATTGTCGCACTGGCGAGACGAGCAGCTTGCCCGTAAAGCCCTTGTGCTAGCGGGTGAGCCGACTACCGTTCTAGACCTCCCATGTGGTTTAGGCAGATCCTGGCGGTTACTCGCAGAGAAAGCCAACCGCGTGATTATTGCGGCGGATAGTTCGGCAGTAATATTGCAAACGGCCTGCGATTCACAACCGTTGGCGGTGGTAAAGCGAATACGTACATTACAGATATCGTTATTCGATATTGAACTGCCCGAAAACTCGGTGGACTGTATCTTTTGCATGCACTTGCTGCATCACATTGGCGATGCCAGACACAGAGCGGCGTTACTTGAACAATTGAACCGTGTCACTCGTGACACCGTGATCATTTCGTTATGGGTTGACGGTAACTTCAGCGCATGGAAGCGTAAGCGTCAAGAGCAATTACGACTGGCGCAGGGAAAACAAAGTGGTCATCAAAACTGCTTCGTGATTCCTATAAAGATAGCGGAATCTGAGTTCGTGCAAGCGGGCTTCGACATTCAAAATCGCCTGAATTTTCTTCCGTTATATGCGATGTGGCGGGTCTACGTACTGCGCAAGAAAATGGAACCAGAGTAAGCCTGTTTTTGAACTTTCTGGTTGTTTTGACTATCAAGCCTACTTAGGGTGTCCACGCAATTAACGGCCACCGATACAGGTTTTTAATACCCGGCGCCCTTTGAGCGCTACGGAAATTTTATAGGACCATAATTTATGATGACTAAAGATAAGCCCGTATGGCTGATTACGGGTTGCTCCACCGGTTTTGGTCGCGAACTGGCGAAGTTGGTATTGGCGCGTGGCTGGCGTGCTGTGGTGACGGCTCGTGATCCCTCGACGCTTGCTGATATTGTCAAAGGCCATGAAGATTCCTCATTGGTGCTTGCGCTCGACGTTACTAATCGACAGCAGGTCATTGAGGCGGTGAGCCAAGCGAACGAACGCTTTGGCCGCATTGACGCGCTGGTTAACAATGCCGGTTTCGGCTATTTGGCTGCGATTGAAGAGGGCGAGGACGAGCCCGTACGGGCAATGTTCGAGGCCAACGTTTTCGGTTTGGTGGACATGATCAAAGCGGTGTTGCCTACGATGCGAAAGCAGCGCAGTGGGATCATCATCAACGTATCCTCTATCGGCGGCCTCACCAGTTTTGGCGCCACTGGTTATTACCACGGCACCAAATTTGCGGTAGAGGGCATTTCCGAATCGCTGGCGATTGAAGTCAAACCGTTGGGGATTGATGTATTAATCGTTGAGCCCGGTCCGTTTCGCACCAACTGGGCCGGTCCATCAATCAAGGCATCGGCCACGGTCATTGATGATTATGACGCCACCGCCGGAGAACGCCGCCGCCAGACCTTTAAACGCAGTGGTAGCCAGGCAGGCGATCCGGTGCGAGCCGCCCAAGCGATCATCGACGCTGCCAGTTCGAAAAACCCACCACTGCGCTTGCTGCTGGGCAAAGCCGCACTGGAATTGGCCCGCAAAAAAATCGAATTGTTGCGTCATGATTTCGACACGTGGGAAAACACCACACTGGGCGCTGATTTTCCAGAAGGGCACTGAAGTAAAACAGGTAGTAGTCGCTCTCAGTAGCAGCTAGCGCGTTGGCAAAGGATCCTTCGCGGTGCGTCGGGCACGACGCTCCGCGAATGATTTGTTCTTACAAGGATGGGGTTTTGCCTTTTGGTATTGGTGCATTGGGAGTTGAACTCGAGAAGAGGCACCTGTTCAACGCTGTCCCAATGCGCTCGCCCTGTCTTATTGAACCGTAGGCATCGCCGTGTCTTTTGGCCACAGCAACCAGATTTGCCCAGCCTGTTTCATATTTCCCGCCAGTTCGCCTGCTTCCACACCGGTACCGGTGAACAAATCCGCGCGGACTTCGCCGGCAATTGCGCCGCCGGTATCCTGTGCTGCAACGGGACGTACGATAGGGCCGCCGCCGTTGGGGCGAGTGGTCGAGAGCCAAAGCAAGCTGCCCAGTGGAATAACTTTGCGATCAATCGCCACGCTGTAGCCGGCTGTCAGAGGCACGTTAAGAGAGCCGCGTGGGCCTTCGTTGCTCTCGGGCCGTATACCGAAAAACACATAGCTTGGATTACTCGCTAACAACTCTGGAACCTGGTCCGGGTTGGCCGTTGCCCAGTCCCGAATGCGGCCCATGCTCAGTTCTTCTTTCTTGAGCTGATCATGATCGACCAGCCAACGTCCTACGGGTTTGTAAGGATGACCATTCTGGTCGGCATAACCTATGCGCAATTGTTTGCCACTGTCTAATTGGATGCGGCCGGAACCTTGGATCTGTAGGAACTGCAAGTCCATCGGGTTGCTTAGCCATGCCAAGACCGGCGCGCTTGCTCCCTGACGGTCAATTGTTGCGGCGTCGTCATACGGCTTAAGTGTGCGACCCTCAAGCCGTCCACGCAGCCGTTTACCCTTGAGTTCGGGGTAAATGCTATCGAGCGCCACCACCACAAGGTCATCTGGCACGCCATATACCGGCACCGTGGTCGTATCGGTGCGCTCAAGACTGCCCTTATAAATGGGTTCGAAATAACCGGTGATCAAGCCCTTGGTACCTTTGTCAGCCGACCGCAGGCTATACACCTGCAGGTTTGACTTAAGGAATTCACGAACCGCTGCTGCGTTAGGTGGAATCTGGGCGGCGGCGCTGCAAGTGGTTTTCCAGACTTTATCGTTGGCCATCCGTGCGCACGCCGAATACCAAGCATTGAAGCCCGCGAGCAGGTCGTCATCGCTGGTGGCTGGCAGGTCCTCCCACTTGACACTGACATAGGTAGTGACCACGGGCGGGGTGACTTTCGGGACGCCATTATCGCAGGCAGCCAGCAGGGCAAAAAGAGGCGCGACGCAAAACAAAAACCGGCGCCAGCGGCAGCAAAAATCAATCACACGATGTGTTCCTGGTGAAATTTGAAGGCATCAGCTTGGAGAATCAGGGAACCCGCGTCAAATGCGCAACGCCGCCACTCATGTTTGCGGCGGCTTTGCGACTGATCAGCGGCGCGCGAAGACGTATTCGCCGCCTTTCTTCAACGCGGCTTGATAAGCAGGGCGCGCCTGAGTGCGGTCTACCCATGCGGCGAGGTGTGGGTAAGCGCCCAATTTGCCGAATTGCTTGGCCACGTCGCCGATAAAGCTTAACTGGACATCGGCGCCGGTCAGCTCATCGCCGAGCAGGTAGTTAGAGTGGCTTAACGCATCGTCGATGTAGCTCAGGTAGTTGGTCACTTCCGAATCAATACGTGGGTGCAAGGGCTTGCCTGCTCCCCCTAAACGAGCGACGTACAGGTGAAGCATCAACGGCAACATCGCCGACCCTTCGGCGAAGTGCAGCCATTGCACGTATGTGTCATACGCCGCTGTCGACGGGTCTGGCTGAAGCTGCCCGTGGCCGTGGCGCCGAATCAAGTAATCAATAATCGCAGCAGACTCGATGAGGACATTTGTACCGTCTTCGATGACTGGCGACTTACCCAGATTGTTGATTGCTTTCAGCTCTGGGGGCGCCAAGTTGGTCTTCGGATCGCGTTGGTAACACTTGAGTTCGTAAGGAATTGCCAGCTCTTCCAACAGCCAAAGGATGCGCTGCGAGCGCGAGTTGTTCAGGTGATGGACGATGATCATGGGTAATTCCTGTGTAAGGGCAGTTTCATTCACGAAGGGTCTGACCCGTCGGGGGAGGGGTTGTTCAGTTTTAGGCGGCAACTGGGCTAAAACTATAAAGAAGCTTATTTGAAAGAACACGCGGCGAATATTCGCGGCGTTATTTCCGGCGGCCATACCGGGATCACCAAGGCAATGATGGAACGCTTGCCTGCTCTGGAAATGGTGGCGGTAAATGGGTCAATGAAATTGACTTGGTTGCCGCCCTGATCGAGGGCCGGATTGCCGGTGCATGCATGCCTGGATGCGGTGCTGCCAGCCGCACCGCACCAGCGCAACGCTTGAGATCTGCAGTCACTTCCAATTCTGTGACCTGAAGAATTAACGGTGTTAAATGAGCCAGTAGCGCGATAGTGCAGTTCGTATGTTTAACGACGCATCTTTGCTTCCAGCAATGCTTTCACATTTGGCCACTCCGAATCGATGATGCTGAATCGCACCGAATTGCGTTTGCGACCGTCGGGCATGATGCGTTCATGACGGACGATTCCCTCCTGCGTCGCACCAATGCGCAAGATAGCCGCCCGAGATTTTTCATTTAGTTCGTCGGTGGTAAATTGCACCCGCACGCAGTGCATGACGTCGAAGGCGTACATCAACAGCAGGTGCTTCACTTCGGTATTGATCCCCGAGCGCTGCACTGACTCGCTCAACCAAGTGTGACCAATTTCCAGCTTTCGATTCTTGCGGTCAATTTTCCAAAACCGTGTACTCCCCACCAGCCTGCCGGTTTCGCGCTGAATGATCGCGAAGGGCATCACCGTGCCAGCCTGTCGTCCCTCCAGCGCCGTCGAAACATACTGCTCGACCGTGCCCGGTCCGGGCACTACGGTAAGGGTCATGTTCCAGAGCTGGCCATCGGCTGCGGCCTCCAGCAATCGCGAGGCGTGGCTCAGTTGCAAAGGTTGAAGTTCGACGGTATTCCCGGTCAGGAAGGTTTCGAGGGGCAGGGCGTTCATGGTTGGCAGGAGGGCCTCAGGATTAAAGTTGCGCGTCGATGGGCACGCTGCGTGAAGTGATTTCGGTGCCGGTGTGGAGCGTGGTAACTGTTTCGATCAGCATCACCCCGCACTCTTGTTCGGCCACCGGGTTGTGGCGAACCCCGCGCGGAACGGTAAAGAACTCACCGGGATTGATAACGACTTCCGAGTCCGGGAGCTGAATTTTCAAGCTGCCGTACACCACCATGAATGTTTCGTCTTCATCGTCGTGAGCGTGCCACATCAGTTCGCCCTTGAGCTTGGCGACCTTGATGTATTGATCGTTGACCCGGCCGACAACTTTGGGTGACCAATGCGCGGTCAGCGAAGCCAAGGCCTGGGCGATGTTCACTGGGTGGGAAATAGTCGGCATGTGTTTCGCTCCATGGGTTCGCAAAGGCATCACAGTAAACAAAACGCAGTCACAATCGTAACGAATCTTTATAGTGTGGCCGTTTATGACGCAGATGACTCAGCGCATGAGAAACATCGTGGATTCAAGTGATCGAGGTTGCAACAGTGGATTTACAGCAGGGTTTCGTTCTGACCCGGCATTGGCGCGATACGCCCTCCGGTACCGAAGTCGAGTTCTGGTTGGCTACCGATGATGGCCCTCGGCACCTTCGCCTACCGCACCAACCCTCGGTGGCGTTCATTCCGGCTGAGCAACAAGAGCGAGCCTCCTCATTACTGCGCAGCGAACTTAACCTCCAATTCAAGCCGTTAGGCCTGTGTGATTTTCGCCACCGCCCTGTGCTCGGTTTGTATTGCCAGCAGCACCGGCAGTTGATGAATATCGATAAGCAATTACGCGCTTTCGGGGTCGATGTTTACGAGGCGGATGTTCGGCCGCCGGAACGCTACATGATGGAACGGTTTATCACTGCACCCGTGGCGTTCAGTGGAGAGCCAGACGCTAAGGGCCTGCTGCTCAATGCGCAGATGAAACCCGCGACCGACTATCGACCGTCACTGAAGCTGGTCTCTCTGGACATCGAAACCACCGCCCGTGGCGAGCTATATTCCATTGCGCTAGAGGGGTGTGGCCAGCGTCAGGTTTACATGCTCGGGCCACCCAATGGGGTGGATGATGAGGTCGATTTTCTGTTTGAGTACTGCGCTACCCGGGCGCAGTTGCTGGAAAAACTCAACGAGTGGTTGGTCCGACACGACCCTGACGCAATCATCGGCTGGAACCTGGTGCAATTCGATCTGCGAGTGCTGCATGAACATGCGCAACGGCTGAAAGTGCCGTTACGCCTCGGACGCGGCGGCGAGGAAATGGGTTGGCGTGAGCACGGAACGCGTAACGATCATTACTTTGCGTCTGCGGCCGGGCGCTTGATCATCGATGGCATTGAAGCGCTGCGTTCGGCGACCTGGAGCTTTCCATCGTTCAGCCTGGAAAACGTCGCCCAAACCTTGTTGGGTGAGGGTAAAGCGATCAACAACGCCTACCAAAAGATGGACGAAATAAACCGCATGTTTGCCGAGGACAAGCCGGCGTTGGCGCGCTACAACCTCAAGGACTGCGAACTGGTGACGCGAATCTTCGCCAAAACCGAGTTGCTGACGTTTTTGCTGGAACGGGCCTCTGTGACGGGTTTGCCTGTCGACAGCAGCGGGGGATCAGTTGCGGCCTTCAGTAACCTCTATATGCCATTGATGCACCGCCAAGGATTTGTTGCCCCAAACCTGGGTGAGCGCCCACCTGAAGCCAGCCCTGGGGGATTTGTCATGGACTCGAAACCGGGTCTTTACGAATCGGTATTGGTCCTGGACTACAAAAGCCTGTACCCGTCAATTATCCGCACCTTCCTGATTGACCCGGTGGGGCTGGTTGAAGGCCTGCGCCACCCCGGTGATACCGAGTCGGTGCCGGGTTTTCGTGGCGCACGTTTCTCTCGCACGCGGCATTGTTTACCTTCGATCATTGCGCGCGTGTCCGAAGGCCGCGAAATAGCGAAGCGTGAGCGTAATGCGCCGTTGTCTCAGGCACTGAAAATCATCATGAACGCATTTTATGGCGTGCTCGGGTCCAGCGGCTGCCGCTTCTTCGACCCGCGTTTGGCGTCGTCCATCACCTTGCGCGGTCACGAAATCATGCGCAGGACTCGCGAGCTGATTGAGGCTGAAGGTTATGCCGTGATCTATGGCGATACCGACTCGACCTTCGTCTGGCTGCGTAGCACCCACTCCGAGGAAGATGCCGCCCGGATTGGCCGGGCGTTGGTCGCACGTGTGAATCAGTGGTGGCGTAAGCATGTGCGGGAGGCTTTTGGACTGGAGAGCGTGCTTGAGCTGCAATTCGAGACGCACTTTCGGCGCTTTCTGATGCCGACCCTTCGTGGTGCCGAGGAGGGCAGTAAGAAACGTTACGCAGGCTTGGTTACGCGAGCGGACGGTCGCAACGAGATGGTTTACAAGGGGCTGGAGACCGTCCGTACGGATTGGTCGCCATTAGCGCAGCAGTTCCAGAAGGAGCTTTATGAGCGAATCTTCAACCGGCAACCGTACCAAGACTACGTTCGCGATTACGTTCGCAAAACTCTAAAAGGCGAGCTTGATGACCTGTTGATTTACCGTAAGCGGCTGCGGCGTAAACTGGACGATTACCAACGTAACGTGCCACCCCACGTCCGCGCGGCGCGGATCGCCGACGAATACAACGCCCGGCAAGGTCGACCGCGGCAATATCAAAGCGGCGGTTGGATCAGCTATCTGATGACCACTGCGGGCCCTGAGCCACTGGAAACCCAAGCTGCACCCATCGACTACGACCACTACGTCACCCGCCAACTGCAACCTGTGGCGGACGCGATCTTGCCGTTTGTGAATGACGACTTCAGCACGTTGATTGGTGGTCAGATGGGCTTGTTTTGACGGCTGCAGGTGCTTTAGTCGGTAAACGTTTGCTCAGACTTTAGTATCAGATCATCGCCGTCGATAGTAGGTATCTATGCGGGTGGTTTTTCATTTCAGGGTGCTGGCAGTAACTTAGCGCCATCAACTCGAACCCACCTTCCTTTGAACTACCTACTGGAGCTTAACCATGAAACGTACCCTTGCTTTCGGCTTTGCCCTTTCGGTTCTGGCCGCAACCTCAGCTTTCGCCAGCCCTCAGACCACCACCTCAGTTGCCAAGCCGGCAGTTGCTGAAGCGACACAGGCTCGCGTCGCTGACAACTCGGGCAAGACCTTTGATCGTCTGAGCAGCGACCTGCACAGCAACGTTATCGTTGCAGAAAATCGTAAAGAATTCGGTTCTCAGTATCAGCGTTATTGATCGACTCAACGCTAAAAAAGCCCGGTTGATCCGGGCTTTTTGCGGTCTGGGGGTTGGCGGACATACACATCGTCAGACCAATTGCAGCGCATTGGGTCGTGCGCCTGGGAACACGGCTTGAAGCTGCGAATTAGATAAACCCCAAGTGCGCCCCAATAACCCCCCGAGCAAATCGCGGTAATTGTTGAGCACCGGATAGTCACGGTTTTGCAGCAATGTTTTTTGATTCACCGCTACTTGCTCACCAACGATTCGCCCGCCGCGAACGCTACCGCCAAGCACCCAATACACCGTGCCATGACCGTGATCGGTTCCGCGGTTGCCGTTTTCGCGAAACGTACGACCGAACTCGGACACCACAACTACCGTAGTGTTGTTCCACTCGTCACCCAGTGCTTGGGCATACGCCACCAAACCTTGGCCGAGGTTGGCCAAGTTGTTGGCGAGATTGCCCGTGGTGCTACCTTGATTAACGTGGGTATCCCAACCACCGACATCGACGAAACCCAACCGGTATTGGTCGCGCATCAAGGTGGCAATACGTTGAGTTTCGGCGGCGAAATTTTTCGCCGTGGCTGCGCCGCGATTGGCCCGCATCATCTCTTCCTCAAGGTCTTTTGACACGTGCTGGCGTAGCTCAAGGCCGTCAGACGCCGATGCGGCGAGTGGGGTGCCTTTGTACATACTGGCGAGGATCGAGGATTGTCGATCATCGAAAGCCGGTTTCGAAACACCTCGCAACGACAGATTCGGGATGTCTTTACCGCCTTGAAAACTCAGGGGCAATGCGTCAGTGAATGCAATCGGTGCACTGCCGGGAGCGGCCTGCGCCAGTCGGGCGAGAAAGCCCGAGCCGTAACCGTTGCGCTGCTGGCTCGGCTCACCCGATTCGATGTTGTCTTGGGTCTCGAAGTGGCTGCGCGATAGGTCGTCGGTGCCTGCAAACGGGACAAAGGCGACTTGTTTACGTTGCCATAGCGGGTAGATCGAGTCGCGCAACACTGGGTTTAGACCCCAATTAGAGTCGAGGGCGATGGCGCTGTCGAGGTTGCCTGTGTCAGGTCGGGCAATGGCCAGTGTTGGCCGCGATTCGTAATAGAAATCGCTGTTGTACGGCACTAGCAGGTTATTGCAATCATAGCCGCCACGTAGAAACACAAACAGAAACCGGGGCGCGGAAGGCGGCGCGGCAAATAATTTTCCGGAAAACGACAAGCTCGGCAACGCCGCAGCTGCGGCAGTCGCAATCAGGAATTCTCGACGGTTCATTAGGCACCTCCTGACGCAATGGGTCGTGGTGGAATTTCAATGATTCAGTCTGCCATGGCCATACTCGGGTGATCGGCGTTGTCATCGGCTGTTGAAATCGGGCGAGGACAGCAAATACGTGTTCCATTCCTGTTGTGAAGCTGCTTGTTCCAGCGCCCCTCGTGTTGCAGTACTCAAGCCTGGGGCCACCGCGTCGTAAAAAAGTCGGGTAGTGATCATCGGAAATCCTATACCTGCTTTTGGGCTGCCGTCGGGGGTGAACAGCCGGTTGTCGCCCCTGCCGATAATTCGGGCAATTTCAAACCGTTTAGACATCTGCCCCGAACTGGTCCAGCCGCTGGAGTTAAGCGGCCATCCGTCCGGGGTGACACGCCCGAACACGGGTTCACCCAGTTGGTTAAGCCAATTGACCATCGGCCTGGCATTGGCCAGAGGTTTACCGTCGTATGCCAGTCGGACCGATGAAGCAACGAACTGGATCGGATCCTTAAACTTCGTCCCGGCCGTCTGCTGCAACTCCTTGGATTGAAACAGCGTTCGCATAACCTGGGCTATGTCGCCATCTGTACGCTGGAAGGTTGCAGCCATGCGGTCGACCAACGCTTGCGGTGGATTGTCAGCTACAAAGTACTGAGCCAACTGACGAGAAATAAACACGGCACACGCTTTCTGGCGAGTGATCAGCTCAACAGTCTGGGCGATTTCGTTGAAACCTGAACCTCTGATGGGCTGCCCCAGCAGAACCTTGTCACTGAAGTCGTGACGCTTAGGATTGAACTCGAACAGGCCCTCATGAACCACGAACGGCGCCATTGCAGGTGGAAATTTTTGTTGCTTGCCATCAAGCGGTGCAAGTCCGGCGCCGGTCAGTATTAGTGCTAGTTGCTGCACGTCCTGCTGGGTGTATCCCGAACCCACACCGAGCGTATGCAACTCCATCAGCTCACGGGCATAATTTTCATTAACTTTACCTTGCGCGTTTTGGGCATTGTCCAAAAACTCTAACATCGCCGGACTTTTGAGCGTCGCCATCACTAAGTCCTTGAACTTACCGAGTGCATGCGGGCGGATAACTTGCTCCTCATAATCCGCCGCCATCCAGCGCACGCGCCCCTTGCCCATGTAGATGCTGAAGTGATTAAGCCAAAAGCTAATCAGCTGTTCCTTCAACTGATTAGGGCCATAAACCGCCCGCAACATAACGATTTCCTGTGCTTGCTGGCCGAACTCATTGGCCGCTTGTTGCGCGGCATTCTTGGCCGCTACTTTATCGTCGCCGTCAGGCATCGCGTTGAGCTGCTCCTGCTCCTGCTTGCGTGCGAGCAACGAAGATTGGAGCGAGGAAGTCAGGGCTGGGTAGCCGTGCAGCAACGTATTGATAGCCGATGGTAAAGAGTCAGGAATGCGGTCGCTCAACTGTGCTTCCAGCAGGCCCGTACGTCCCATCGAGCGCAAGCGCGCCAAGCTTGCTGCATCAAGATCGAAACCGTCCCGCCGCAGCCATGCGATGTCGCCAGTATTCAACGCAACCGGGGCGCTTGCCGTGACGTGGGTGGGAGCAAGCAACAAGCAAACCGACACACACAATGGGCGTAACGCGGTGCTGGATGCAGACATTTTAGAAGTTTCCCAGATAAGTTTTTCGTACCGTCGAACCGACGATCACAGGCGCATCTGGAAACATAGTGGTCGTATATTCACGCACCGGCAAGCGGCCTGGCACGCCCGTTAGACGTGGCTTGCAGCCGAATGTAATGGTCCGGTAAAGCTTCTGTTACTGACGAGCAGAGTGCGGTACGTTTCAAATTGTGTCTTAAAATTATTGAAGATTTGATCGAGGGATCGCTATGTTTTTACGTTGTGTTGCCGTTATGGCTGTGGTCGCTTTAACCAGCGGTTGCGTTGAACGTGTCGTCCATGAGCGCGTCGTTCACGAGCGTCCGGTACAGCCCGAATACGTTGAAGTCATCGCGCCACAACCCCCTCCTGAACGTATCATCGAAGCGGTGCCAATTCGTCGTGAAGGTTTCATCTGGGCACATGGTTATTGGCGATGGGATGGGGCTCGTTACGTAGCCATCGGCGGACACTGGGAAGCGTTGCGTCCGGGTTATCGTTATGTACACCCGCATTGGGAACACCGTCCCGATGGCTGGCACTGGCGCGGCGGCAGCTGGGTCAATTAATTACAAACCTGTCAAAAAATTCATGTAGCGGGGATCGGGCTGAACACCCTTTGCCCCCAATATGGGATCGAGCTTAAAGCTCCTGTTGGCACAACGGTGTCGGCAGACCTAATTGGGCAATCTTATGAACACTTTGAAAACATTATTTATCATCGCTTTGCTCGGCACTTCTGTAAGTGCAATGGCCGAAGGTGGCGGCGACCGGGCCATGGCGCGGATGTTGGCGCTGAACGATACGGCGATGCAGCAGCAACACCAAGAAGAACAAGAGGTTCAAACACTCGGACATTTGGATCATTCAAAATCAGTGGCTAGCGCTGATGATGATGAATCCAATGAAACCGATCGCTCAGAATAATTTGACTCGGGCAAGGAGCCGGATTAGCGCTAGGATTTATTGATCCGGCACTGTGCCATAGACCCTGGATAGAAACGGCATCTGCACATTTTATTTGATCGGTTAAGCTTGCATTTAAGCAAAGTGGCACTCCTTATACCGAATGCGCAGACACCTTATTTCTTGGAACTAACATTATTTTTTAGGGGTACTAGGCGTGGGCCAAATTTTATTTAATTTCGTTAGTCGTGTCGCCGTCCGCTCCACTGCCTTTGCCTACACCGGTTGATGTTGATTGATCTGCGCCGTTGTTATTCGACCCTTTGGTACCGGGAACATGAGTGGAGTTCTGATTCATCTTACTGGGCGGATTTAAGGTCCTGTCCGATGGAACTGTGCCCTCATCATTGGTAGGGTCAGCGCCCATGCCGGTTGTTGACGGCGTTTTGTTCATCGGATCGGCCGTGCCGGTTGTTTGTGCCATCGCCTGCAGCGAGCCAGTCAACAGTAGGGCAGTGAGTGCAAAAGTTGTCACATATTTGGCAGTCATGAGTTGTCTCCGGTGATTATCGATCGTTACATGACTTGGGTGCTGCGCTATCAAATTAGTGCTTGAGATGACGACGAACGGCAGTGGTAAAGGGGTGATACCTCAGAACGGTAAATGGGGTGAATGCCAACAACGGACATGTTGACGAGGTTATGGCTCCTGATGGGAGTTACGAAAGTTGCTTAGCGCTTTTCAGCGCGAAAGCAACCCATGCTCCATAGCGTATTTGACCAATCCTGCTGGCTTATCAACATTCAATTTGCGTCGAATACTCAATCGATGGGTCTCGACGGTGCGCACGCTGATCGCCAGTTCCCGGGCGATCGTCTTGTTGTCCAGGCCCCGAGCCAAACCCACCAACACCTGGCTTTCCCGGGGCGTAAGTTCCGTTTCGTCCGGCTTTTTGCTTGCCAGCTTTAGCGCGACTTCAGCGCTGTAAAACGTTCCACCTGCCGCAATCGCTTCAATGGCGGCGACGATTTCACGGGAGGGTGCGTTTTTCAATACATAACCGCTGGCGCCCGCTCGGATTGAGGTGGCGATATATTCCTGATTGTCGTACATGCTCAAAATCAGGATTTTGATAGCCGGGTACTGGGCTCGCAGCAGTCGGGTCAATTCCAGCCCGTTCATGTCCTTCAAACCGATGTCTACCAGCACTATATCTGGCGATACCTGGCCACACAGCTCGATGGCTTCGGGGCCATCTTCCGCTTCTCCCACCACGTTAAACGAAGGCCTTACGGCCAACAGCGCGCGTATACCGTCACGAACTAACGCATGATCGTCCACCAGGGCAATACGAATGGGGTGTGCAGGGGTCATGAGTAAACTCGGGTTGGGGGAAACGATGAACGGGGTCGAGTGGGCAGGGTCACGCTCAGTTCGCTGCTGCCAGGCACCGACGTCAGGCTGAACTGGCCGTCGAAATGGTCAACCCGCTCGCGGATGTTACGTAAGCCGATGCCCCCCTGTATCGACTCCAAACGGTTGATCTTGAAACCGACCCCATCGTCGCAGACCGACAATTTTACATGGATCGAGTCACCTCCAAGGTCGATGTAGACGTTCTTGGCTTGGGCATGGCGTTCGATGTTGGTCAGGGCTTCCTGAAGGATACGGAACATTGCCACGGGTGCACCGTCCACCAACTGAAAGTCGCCGAGGTTGTTTTGATAATGCACAGTCAAACCGCTGCGGGCTTCAAACTCGGTCACCAACTGCGCGATGGCCGCAGCAAGCCCTAGGGTGTCCAGCAGGGAAGGGCGCAGATCATGGGAAATACTTCGGACTTCGCCGATCGCATCGGCCAGCCGGTCTATACCTTGGCGCAAAATATCCGGGCCTTTGCCGCTCGCCGCTTCCAGTTCAAGGCCAGCCAATTCGAATTGAAATTTGATCGACACCAGCACTTGGCTGATGCCGTCGTGCAGCTCGCGGGAAAGTCTTGAACGCTCTTCTTCTTGCAGGCTAACGATCCGTTGGGTCAAGCCTTGGAGTTTTTTATCCGCCAAGCGATGTTCACTGGCGTTCAAGGTCAGGCCGCAGGCAAATACCAGCAGCACCGCGATCAACGCCACAATGCCGATGGCCAGCATCGTGGTGTGTATGCCCCGCGCCACTTCTTCACGGGTTTGGCGGGTGGCGTGTTCGACGTCTTCCAGGTAAATCCCGGTGCCAAGCATCCAGCCCCAACGGTCGAGCATGACCACGTAGGCGAGTTTGTCGGTGACTTGGCCGGTAGACGGTTTCTTCCACGCATAGGGCTGAAAACCGTCGCCGCTTTGTGCGCTTTTCAGCAACGCCTGAATTACCAGCAGCCCATGCGGGTCGGTCATATTCCACAGATCGCGGCCCACCAGATCGGCTTGCCGAGGGTGCATCAGGCTGCGGCCGTTGTGGTCGTAAACGAAAAAATAGCCGTTGATCCCGAAACTCAGCTTTGCCAATTCGTTGAGCACTTGTTGCTTGGTTTGCTCGTCGTCGCGGCCGCTTTTATATAACGGTGCCAGTGAGCTCATGGCCATTTCTACGTAGTTCTTCAGCTCTGCGCGTTTGCTGGCAAGGATGCTGTCTTCGATCAATTGCGCTTGCTGCTCGCCCAGTCGTTGGTTCTGAAAAATCACCAAGGCGCTGATAATCGCGACGGCGAGTATCAGCGGCAGAATGCCGAGCGCGACAATTTTGTGTTTGAGCTGCATGACGGGTGAAGTCCGGGTGATAGGCCGTGAAGGGGCACAAGGTAGCTGCATATGCCGGCATTTTATCCACGTAGTACTACGTAGGCGCGCCGGTAGTATTGCGGATGTCTATGCAGGCACGGTGCGCGGATAGTAGTCGGGCTCATTTCACAGAGCACACAATAACAATTATCGCCGCAGGATTACGGTCCTCGGCAGGAGACCCACAATGACCCGACTGACCAAACATCTTGCTTGGTTTGCCGTTGCCTGCTTGGGGGCATTCGCACTGGGTGTCGTCGCGCTGCGCCGCGGTGAAGCCGTCAATGCCCTCTGGATCGTGGTTGCTGCAGTCGCAATCTATCTGGTTGCCTACCGCTATTACAGCAAGTTCATCGCTACGAAAGTGATGCGGCTGGACCCCAATCGCGCCACCCCCGCAGTTCTCAATAACGATGGTCTGGACTATGTGCCGACCAACAAACACATCCTGTTTGGTCACCATTTTGCCGCCATTGCAGGCGCTGGCCCTTTGGTCGGCCCGGTGCTTGCCGCGCAAATGGGTTACTTGCCTGGAACCCTGTGGCTGATTGCCGGCGTGGTATTCGCAGGTGCGGTGCAGGATTTCCTGGTGCTGTTCATGTCGACCCGGCGCAACGGTCGTTCGCTGGGCGAAATGGTTCGTGAGGAAATGGGCCAAGTCCCAGGTACCATTGCACTGTTCGGCTGCTTCCTGATCATGATCATCATCCTCGCGGTGCTGGCGCTGATCGTGGTCAAAGCCCTGGCGGACAGCCCGTGGGGCATGTTCACCGTCATGGCAACCATTCCGTTGGCGATGTTCATGGGCGTGTACATGCGCTACATACGTCCCGGGCGAATTGGTGAGATTTCAGTGATCGGCGTGGTTTTGCTGCTGGCGTCGATCTGGGCGGGTGGTCACGTGGCTGCTGATCCGGTGTGGGCCAAAGCGTTCACGTTTACCGGTATCCAAATCACCTGGATGTTGGTGGGTTACGGCTTCGTCGCCGCGGTATTACCGGTCTGGCTATTGTTGGCGCCACGGGATTACCTGTCGACGTTCCTGAAAATTGGCACCATTCTCGCGTTGGCTATCGGCATCCTGGTTCTTGCTCCGGAGCTTAAAATGCCGGCATTGACTCAGTTTACGGACGGCACCGGTCCGGTGTGGAAAGGTGGCTTGTTCCCATTCCTTTTCATCACCATTGCCTGTGGCGCGGTGTCGGGTTTCCACGCGCTGATCGCGTCGGGGACTACGCCGAAGCTGCTCGATAGTGAAGCCAATTCCCGTTACATCGGTTACGGTGCCATGCTCATGGAGTCGTTCGTCGCCATCATGGCCATGGTCGCAGCTTCGGTTATCGATCCTGGCGTGTACTTCGCCATGAACAGCCCGGCAGCGATTGTCGGCGGTGACGTAGTAACTGTTGCGCACACCGTCAGCAGTTGGGGCTTTGCCATCACACCGGATGCGTTGATCGCTGTAGCAAAAGACATCGGCGAAACCACAGTGCTGGCCCGAGCGGGCGGCGCGCCGACCCTGGCGGTGGGTATTGCACAGATCCTGCACCAAGTGCTGCCAGGCAAAGACACCATGGCGTTCTGGTACCACTTCGCGATTCTGTTTGAAGCGCTGTTCATTTTGACGGCAGTCGATGCTGGCACCCGAGCGGGTCGTTTCATGCTTCAGGATTTGCTCGGCACCTTTGTTCCGGCGCTTAAACGCACCGATTCCTGGCCAGCCAACCTGATCGCCACCGGCGGTTGCGTCGCGATGTGGGGCTATCTGTTGTACCAAGGCGTGATTGATCCATTGGGCGGGATCAATACCCTGTGGCCGTTGTTTGGTATCTCGAACCAGATGCTGGCCGGCATCGCGCTGATGCTCGCCACCGTGGTCCTGATCAAAATGAAACGCCAGCGCTACATTTGGGTGCCACTGCTGCCAGCGGTTTGGTTGCTAATCTGCACCACAACCGCAGGCTACATAAAGCTGTTCGACCCAAGCCCGGCGCTGGGTTTCCTCGCTTTGGCGAGCAAATACAAAACGGCACTAGATGCAGGCCAGGTACTGGCTCCGGCCAAGACTATTGACCAGATGCAGCACGTAATATTCAACGCGTACACCAACGCCACGTTGACCGCGCTGTTCCTGTTCGTGGTGTTCGCCATTCTGTTCTACGCGATCAAGGTCGGCGTAGCGGCATGGGGCAGTAAAGAACGCACCGATAAAGAAGCGCCATTCCAGGCCATGCCGACAGCTCGCTAACGCTTTGTGCCGCTTCCTGTGGGACCGAGTAAATTCGGATCCCACAGGGATCGGGCGATTCACACCTCTTTTGTAGCTCGCTGCCGCAGGCCGCGATCTGCGGTTCTATAGCAGCCTTTGGCACCTACATGCTTACGCACGCGGCACTGAAGTTTGTCCAAACAGGATTTTTTTGCCTTCTTCGGTCACTGCTGGACGACTTGAAAAAGGTTCGGCCTTGGCATACGCACGAACCGTTGCTGGTCGGGCATGAATAGCATCGAACCAGCGGCGCAAGTCGGGGAAGTCATCCAGGTTCTGTTGCTGGTTTTTCCACGGCACGATCCACGGGTAAGCGGCCATGTCGGCAATACTGTAGTGATCGCCGCCAATGAACTCACGGCCCACCAATCGCCGATTCAGCACGCCGTACAAACGATTGGTTTCGCTGACGTAGCGATTGATCGCGTAAGGAAGCTTTTCGGGCGCATAGAGACCAAAGTGGTGATTTTGCCCAGCCATAGGCCCTAGGCCACCCATTTGCCAGAACAGCCACTCAGTCACGGTCTTGCGTGCCCGTACGTCAGTGGGCAGAAACTGTCCGGTTTTCTCGGCCAGATACAGCAAAATCGCGCCGGATTCAAACACGGTGATCGGTTCGCCGTCGTCAGCAGGTTCGGTGTCGATGATCGCTGGCATTCTGTTGTTGGGTGAAAACGCCAGAAACTCGGGCTTGAACTGATCTCCAGCGCTGATGTCGATTGGATGAAGGTTGTAGGCCAGGCCCGACTCTTCGAGAAAAATCGTGATTTTGTGGCCGTTAGGGGTTGGCCAATAGTAGAGCTCAATCATGGTCAGGTGTTTCCTGTGCAGTGAATTGGCAGTCGAGTAACGCAAAGGCCGGTCGTACCATACCTTGTAATAAGTCTCGCTCTGGCCGGACGCGCGCCAGCACGCGAATGCCTAACAACAGACCTAATAACAAGCGGGCCAAATCTTCGGCGGTTTGCACGATAGAAATGTTACCGGCACGTTGGCCGGCGGCGACGCAGCGGCAGAAAAACGCTTCGATCTGAATCAGAACATCCGCAACGATTTGCTGGAAACCAAGATCATGTGGGGCGACTTCAACCGCTGCGTTGACCAATAAGCAGCCTTTGCGCTGCGGATCGTCGAGCGAGCGCTCAATGATCTCTTCGAAGAACGCTGCAATTGCTTGATGCGGTGGCAATTGCGCTTCAAGTTGTTTGATCCAGTCCAGTGACCCGCACTCGACATAACGATCCAGCACGCGCTGGTAAAGCGAACGCTTGTCGCCGAAGGCGTTGTAGAGACTGGCGCCGGTGATCCCCATGCTTTGCGTGAGGTTTCGAATGGAGGTAGCCTCATAGCCACGGGCCCAAAAGCACAAAGTCGCTGCGTCTAGTGCCGCGGCTTCGTCGAATTCTCTTGGCCGAGCCATTAAGTATTTCCTCGCATTGGGAACGAAGCCGTTGCCCCTTTTTTCGTTACCGATTATTCTAAATCAATCGTTCTAAAATACAAAGGTGAAGCAATGATCCGTTTCTATTTCCACCCGACACCGAATCCGGCAAAAGTCGCGCTGATGCTAGAAGAAACCGGAATCTCCTACGAGGTGGTTCCGGTTGATACCAGCAAAGGCGAGCAGCACACAGCCGAGTATCTGGCCATCAACCCCAATGGCAAGGTTCCCGCCATCGTCGACACGGATGGACCGGGTGGCGTTGAAACGCGGGTATTTGATTCCAGCGCAATTCTGTTTTACCTGGGCGAAAAGACCGCTCAGTTCATGGGTTCGCCCGCAGACCGGCCAGAACTGCTGTCCTGGTTGTTCTTCATTGGCACTGGCGTGGGACCTTTTTCGGGCCAAGCGGTGCATTTTCAATACGCGGCGCCAGAAGGTAATGAATACGCGATCAATCGCTACCGGCGTGAAATTGAGCGGCACTATCAGGTATTAGATGAGCGCTTGGCAGGGCGTGATTACCTCGTCGGTGATACTTACACGATCGTCGACATCTCGGCATGGGGCTGGTTGGGCATGGCTTCGCGCGTGCTTAAAGGCGAAGCCGATCCGTTGGCAGCATTCCCTAACCTCAAACGCTGGTTCCAGGCCATCGACGCGCGCCCAGCGGTAGTACGCGCCCGTGCAGTCGGCAACCAGCATGTGTTCAAAAAAGAGATGGACGAGGAAGCGCGGCGTGCGTTGTTCCCGTTTAACTATCCCAAAGGCAGCTAATCAGCGAAGGGAGTGTTGATGTTGTCGTCGGCATTCCCTGGTTCTGGCCAAACGCCTGGCGCTGCAGTTACTGCGGCTGATTCATCGAGTCATTGAACGGGATGACAAGCGCCACCTCCTTAGCGACCGACGCCAGCATCATCAACCTGATGCAGGTCGTTCGCGGTTTTTAGTTAGTCAGGCTTGTCGGCGAGCGCCCGTCAGCTACAGTTGCAGCAACCTCTCTGCTGGCATCTGTCCAAGGAAGTTTCAATGCGCTTGATCTGTTTCGCGATTCCTCTTTTATTGGCGGGTTGCTCCTCATTCACTGCCGATCCAGACAAAGTGACCCATGTGCCAGCAGAGCGCTTACTCGCGTTTCAACAACCGGTGGAAGGCGCAGGAGGGCAGATCATAGTCAACCGTGACATTGGCATGCTCGGTGGCGGCTGCTACGTGGCATTCTCGATTGACCGCACAGTCGCTGCGCGAATCGGCATCGGCGAAGAAGCCCACTTTCAAGCACCGGCCGGTGCTCGTATTGTCGGTATTGGTCTCGACGAACAGGACGGCTCTATGTGCAGCAAAGGTCGATTGCACCGTGAGCTGGCTGTTCAATTGAAGAGCGGCGCCAGTCAATATTTTCGAATCGTCAGTGACTCAGTGAGCGGCTTCGGGATAGTGGCGGTGGCTCAATAGGTGTGAGCACGTTTACTGCGCAGGTCGTTTGAGCGCGAATATAGTCTGTCAGGTGCCCAAGGTGCTGCATGCACGGTCGCTGTCACGGATGAATTCGCTTCAAAGATGTTGGGCTTTGTCTCGTACTATTTTTGAGTGTTGGCAGTCGTGATTAGGCCGGTATAATCAGCGCCCGCGGATGAAATTCCATCTGTGGCAAATTGTCCCTTGAACTAGCCGGCAATGCCCGGCTCCAAGGATTGGATTTGCATTATGATCAGTCGAGCCTATGACATCGTCCCCAGCCTGGATCATCTGCGAACACTGCGACTCGGTTTATGAGTTCACAACGCTGGCCGCAGGCCAAACCGCGCGGTGTACACGTTGTGCTGCCATTCTTGGACGCGGCGGCCAACTGAGCATTCAACAACTGTTGGCATTGTCGATCAGCGCCGCAGTGTTGTTTATCTTCGCCAATGCTTTTCCGGTCATATCCATCAGTCTGCAAGGCTTGAGTAATCAAGCAACCTTGTGGCAATCGGTGCAAGCCTTGGCGCAAGGGCAAATAAGCCCGATGGCGGCAGTGGCAGGACTGACGATTATTCTTGCGCCTTTTCTGCAGATTTCCCTGCTCTGCTGGGTACTTGGTTTCGCCTTGGTCGGGCGAGCGGCACCTGGTTTTAAAGCGTGCATGCGCACGCTGGAACACCTGCGGCCCTGGAGCATGCTTGAGGTGTGTTTATTAGGCATTCTGGTGGCAATCATTAAATTGTCCGGCATGCTCGATGTCCACCCTGGCGTTGGTCTATGGGCTTTAGGCATATTGACCGTACTAATCATTCTGATTTCGGGCAAAGGCATTCGCCGGCTGTGGAACGACCTCGAAGGTGTCATCCCATGAGTCAGCCGCCGTATGCCAGCGAAATGAATCTGGTCCTGTGCCATACCTGCGGCTACCCCTGCTCGGTGGACGATGCACGCTGCCCTCGTTGTAATTCAAACGTTCATCGACGCAAACCTAATAGCCTGAACCGAACTTGGGCTTTTTTGCTGGCCAGTCTGATCTGCTATATCCCAGCCAACTTATTGCCGGTGATGTACACCAACATTTTTAGCAGCGGCAGTGAAAACACGATTTTTAGCGGCATTATGGAGTTCTGGAGCGACGGTTCTTGGGACCTTGCGTTGTTGATTTTCATTGCCAGCGTGGCAGTGCCGTGTGTGAAGTTTCTAGTGTTGGGCACGCTGCTGATTACCTGCCAACGCCGCAGTCACTGGGCCAGGCGGGAGCGAGCCAAGCTTTATCGGCTGATCGAAATAGTCGGTTACTGGTCGATGCTAGACGTGCTGGTGGTGGCTTTGATCGCTGCCTTGGTGCAGTTTCGCTCGTTGAGCACCATTGACCCGCGCATGGGTATTTTGTTTTTTGGTTTGGTGGTGGTCCTGACCATGTTAGCCGCCATTAGTTTTGATCCCCGGCTCATATGGGATACAGAGGTTGAAGATGTCTGATCACCCACGCTCCACCGTTCACCCGACGTCGGGCTCACCGTCTCCCGGTGCTCCGGAGATTAAACATCGAAACTTTAACGTGTCGCTGGTGTGGATTGTACCCATTGTGGCGGCGTTGGTCGGGTTGTCCATGGTCGCGCACAATATCATTTCGGCGGGGCCTCAAATCAGTGTCAGTTTCCAGACTGCTCAAGGGCTTGAGGTCAACAAAACTCAAGTCAAATATAAAAATGTGGTGATTGGAAAAGTCACCGCCATCGCTCTGAGCGAAGACCGCAATCGCGTTGATGCGACCATTGATCTGGATGCATCTGCCAAGTCGTTCGCCACAGAAGGTTCACGCTTCTGGGTCGTAAGGCCTCGCATTGGCGCGAATGGTATTTCGGGGGTTGATACGTTGCTGTCCGGCTCCTTTATTGGTGCCGACGCGGGCGAGCCTGATTCAGATCAGACCAAAAAGAATTTTGTAGGCCTAGAGACACCGCCGCCAGTGACCTACGGCGAAAAGGGCAAACGCTATACCTTACACACCGACACCCTAGGGTCGCTGGACATTGGTTCGGACGTTTATTACCGCCGTATCGCGGTAGGTCAGGTTGTCTCCTATCAGTTGTCCGAAGATGGTAAAGGCGTCGACGTGCAAATTTTCGTCCACTCGCCAAATGACCAGTTCGTGACCAAAGACACACGATTCTGGAATGCCAGTGGTGTGAATGTCAGTCTGGACGCCAACGGCCTTAAGGTAGATACCGAATCGGTTTCATCGATACTGGCCGGCGGTATCGCTTTCGTCGAACCAAAATACAGCCCTAATCCGGTGGTCGCTGAGGAAGATGCCACGTTTTCGTTGTTTGCCGATCAGCAAACCGCTATGGCGCCGGCTGACGGAAATCCGCACTTTATCCGTATGCGTTTTGATCAACCACTACGTGGCCTATCGGTCAACGCACCGGTTGAGTTCCATGGGGTCAACATCGGTCGTGTCGTATCCGTAGATCTTGATTATGACGCGGCGAAAAAAGACTTCCCGACCATGATCGGTGCGGTTATTTACCCCAATAGGCTGGGTAAGGCCCACGAGACGCTATTGAAGCAGGCTGGCCCTGACACAGCTGACGACCTTCGAACCCAAGCGTTAATCGCTGAATTTGTTAAACAGGGGCTGCGTGCGCAGGCCCGGAGCGGCAACTTGTTAACCGGACAACTGTACATCGCACTGGATTTCGTCCCTAACGCCAAAGCGGTTACTTTTGACTCAACTGCGCAAACGTTGGATATCCCGACCATACCCGGAAGCCTGGACAAACTTCAGGAGCAGTTACAGCAGATTGTCGACAAGATCAGCAAGTTGCCCATTGATCAGATTGCCAACAATCTCAACGGTAGCTTGACCGAACTTCAGAAAACCTTGAAACAAGTCAATGGCAACGTATTGCCGCAGATGCGCGACACCCTGGAGCAAACCAAAAAAACCCTGGCTTCGGCCAACGATAGTTTTTCTGAGGATTCTCCGCAGCGTCAGGAATTAGGTCAGGCCATGCAAGAAGTGAAGCGCACCGCGCGATCGGTGCGGGTGCTGACCGATTTCCTCGGTCGGCATCCTGAAGCATTGATTCGTGGACGTTTGAAAACCGCTCAGCCTGATGGCTACACATCCTCGCCTACGTCTTCTCGAGAGATTGATCCGCAATGATTCCAATGAAAAGTCGTTTGTTTGCCCTCTTCGCTTCGCTGGGTTTGGCTGCATGCGTGTCGGCGCCGACGCATTACTACACGTTGGTACCTACTGCTAACGACGCTCGGCCTAGCAACGGCGCGCCAGCGTTTCAATTCGAGATGCAACCGGTGCTGATACCGGTGCAAGTTGATCAGCCTCAGGTGGTGGTGAGGCTCAGCAGCGGGGCGTTGTCGATCCTTGAAACCGAACGCTGGAGCGCGCCGCTTGCTGATGAATTTCACGACTCCTTGGCCAACCAAATGGAACTGCGACTCGGTACTCGAAACCTTGAAGGCTTGCCTAAAGTGTCAGGTCGTCCGGTCATTTCACTGCAAACCGACGTACGACGATTCGATTCAATACCCGGTCAGTACGCGCTGATCGACGTGGTATGGAGCATCAGTCGCAGGCTTGATACCGAACAACGTCGTAGCTTGACGTGCAGCTCAACCCTTCGACAGCCAGCAGGAATACAGGTGCAAGACGTGGTCATGGCGCATCAACAAGTCATCGCGCAGTTGGCGGCTATAATCGCGGTAACCGCACGCAAATGGGCACAAGATCCCGGCGTAGGTTGTCCTTAGCCTGTCCATTTGATTTTACTCGTCTGGGATGCCGAGGTTTGCCATGCGTGACGACTCGAACTCCACGCCCAGCCCAGCTTCAAACGCAACCTCCCGAGGCGCTGATTCGTGGACGTCTGAAAACCACCGAGCCTTATGGCTACAAGTCTTCGCCTTCGTCGTCGCGAGATACCGCGAATGACCCTTGATCCAAATCAATGGTCGAAAAAAAGTACCCTGCTATAACTAACTGCCATGGCCGAAGTGAAACTGTCTGATTAGGCGGTTCGCGCTGACATTCGCGATCGGGGAGATCGAATGGTTGAGCAGTTAGTTGAACCGGTAAGCGTTGCGCTGGATAAAACCGCCGCCGGGCTGCTTCTGGTAGTGAACGCAGGATCGTCCAGCATCAAATTTTCGATCTATTGCGCCAGCCTGGACGACTACGGCCAACCCGTTGCTCGCGGCTACGGCAGCCTGGAAAAACACGCGGATCACTATTGGCTGTGTTTTCGCGAGGCCAATAGTGAGACGGATATTGAGGAGCAATGGCCACAGTCGGAAGAGTTGATATCCGACGAGACTCTGGGGCGGCTGATTCATTGGATTGAGCGGCACACCGGCGACAAACTTTCTGCGGCAGGTCATCGAATCGTTCATGGCGGGGCGCGCGCGCAGGTCGCGGCATTGATCGACAACTGCGTCATGATCGAAATGGAGGCGTTGATTCCCATTGCGCCGTTGCATCAACCAGCCTGCTTGGCGCCGGTGCGCTTCCTCGCACGGGAGCACGCTCATTTGCAACAAGTGGCCTGTTTTGATACCGCCTTTCACCATTCGCTGGATCGAATGGAAACCCTGTATGGATTGCCCCGAGCGTTGAGCGAGGAAGGCATTCGTCGCTATGGCTTCCATGGTTTGTCGTTCGAGTACATCGCGAGCGTCTTGCCGGCCTATGATCGACGAGCGGCGGCGGGCCGGACTATCGTTGCTCATCTGGGCAATGGCGCGAGCCTGTGTGCCTTGCGCGGCGGCCGCAGTTGCGCCACCAGCATGGGGTTTACGACGCTCGACGGCATCCTCATGGGTACGCGTCCCGGACACCTTGATCCAGGCATTCTCCTGTACTTGTTGCGCGAACGCGGCATGACCGCTGAGGCACTTGAGCACTTGCTTTATCACGAATGTGGTTTGCTGGGTGTGTCCGGTGGCATCTCCAGCGACATGCGTGAGCTGTCGGTCAGCGAGGCCCCAGCGGCCAAAGACGCGATAGATCTGTATGTTCACACCATCGTGCGGGAAATTGGCGCATTCGCCGCCGTCCTTGGTGGGCTTGATGCGTTGGTGTTCACGGGCGGCATCGGTGAGCACGCAGCCAGTATTCGCGCACGAATAATTGAAGGTTGCGCTTGGCTTGGCATGAGAATCGACGAGCAGGCCAATGAAGTTGATGGACCGTTTCTGTCCCAGTCCAGCAGCCGCGTCGCCGCCTGGATGATCCCCACCGATGAAGATCACGTGATCGCCCGCCATACCTTGCAGTTGCTGGACACCAGCAGCCATTAGTTGAGACTCGGGCTTGGGCCCGAGGGTTTTACATCGCCCATTCCACTGGAGTCGCCATGTATATCTTCAACCCACTGCTGTCCAGCGCCGACAACCCATCCACCGCACCGATTATCGAGCCGCCTTCCATTGAAACCGGCCCGCTGGCGCCGGAGCTGCTGGAGCGGATGAACCGCTATTGGTACGCCGCCAACTACTTGTGTGTCGGCCAAATCTACCTCAAGGCTAACCCGTTATTGCGCGAGCCGTTGACCGCAGAGCACATCAAGCCTCGGCTGTTGGGCCACTGGGGTACGTCGGCCGGTCAAAATTTTATCTACGTGCATTTGAACCGGCTTATCAGCGAACAACACATAGAAATGATCTACATCTCCGGCCCCGGTCACGGCGGCCCGACACTAAATGCATGTGCCTGGCTGGAAGGTACGTACAGTGACGTTCATCCAGAAATCACTGCTGATGAGCCAGGAATGCTACGTTTTTTTCGCAGTTTCTCCACGCCGGGTGGTGTGCCGAGCCACTGTGGGCCGCATACCCCCAACTCTTTGCATGAAGGCGGCGAGTTGGGCTATTCACTGGTGCATGCGTTCGGCGCCGCGTTCGATAACCCGCAGGTGGTGGTGGCCTGTGTCATCGGTGATGGCGAAGCGGAAACCTGCCCGCTAGAAGGTAGCTGGAAAAGTGTCCGCTTCCTTAATCCAGTCTACGACGGCGCGGTGCTGCCGATTCTGCACCTCAACGGCTACAAGATTTCCGGCCCTACGGTGGAAGCCCGCACTGACGATGCCGACCTGATTGCGCTGTATCAGGGCCGTGGCTACGAGCCGATAATCGTAGCTGGCGATGATGTGCCCGGTATGCACCAACGTTTCGCGGCGGCCCTCGATTCCTGCTACGCCGCAATACGGGATATTCAGCATCGAGCGAGAGAGCAGGGTGTGGTTAGACGCTCGCGCTGGCCAATGATCATCTTGCGCAGCCCCAAAGGCTGGACAGGGCCAAAAGCAGTCGATGGGATGCCGGTGGAAGGTACGTTTCGTGCGCATCAGGTGCCGCTGGCCAATGTCATTCAGAACGCGGAACATCTGGCTCAACTTGAACGTTGGATGCGCAGTTATTCGCCGCAGACGCTGTTCGATGAGAATGGCACGTTGGTGGCTGAATTGCGTGCATTGACGCCGCCGTCGGCATTGCGCATGGGCGCCGTACCCCACGTCAATGGCGGCCGCGTATTGGTCACGTTGGACCTGCCGAACTTCGCCGACTACGCTGTGGACGTGCCGGGCCCGGGGGAAGTCATCGCCGAGGCACCGCGCAAACTGGGGGAATACCTGCGGGACGTGATTCGTGCAAACCCCGACAATTTCCGGGTATTCGGCCCGGATGAAACCAATTCCAACCGTCTGAATGCGGTGTTCGAGGCCACCAATCGCACGGCGGCGGGACCCGTCCTGGAAATCGACGATCACCTTGCGGCTGATGGCCGGGTCATGGAGGTCCTCAGCGAGCATTTATGCGAAGGCTGGCTGGAGGGTTATTTGCTCACCGGCCGTCATGGCATGTGGTCGACCTATGAGGCGTTCGCCCAGGTCGTTGACTCTATGGTGACGCAGCACGCCAAGTGGCTGCAGCAAAGCCGCGAGTTTGCTTGGCGTCGGCCTTTGGCCTCGCTCAACATATTGCTCACCAGTCACGCGTGGCGCAATGACCATAACGGCTTCAGCCATCAATCCACCGGCTTCGTCGACAATGTACTGCAACGCCGTTCTGACGTGGTGCGAGTGTATTACCCACCGGATTCAAACTGTCTGGTCAACGTGTTCGATCACTGCCTGCGCAGTCGCAATTACGTGAACGTCGTGACCTGCGGCAAGCAACCGGATTTCCAATGGCTGGATTTCGACGCGGCGCTTAAACACTGCTCCCAAGGTGCGTCAATTTGGGACTTCGCCAGTAACGATGAAGGCGACGACCCGGACGTCGTACTGGCCTGCGCCGGTGACGTACCCACTACCGAAGCGGTGGCGGCCTCCTGGTTACTGCAAAAACACGTGCCCGGCATCCGCGTGCGGTTGGTCAATGTGGTGGATTTAGGCATCCTCAGCAGTCCACAAACCCGGCCACACGGCATGGACAATGTGTCGTTCGACGCGCTGTTTACTCGGGAAGCTCCGGTCATGTTTGCGTTTCACGGCTCGACCTGGGTGATTCATTCCATGGTTCACGGCCGCGCCAACGAGGCCCGTTTTCATGTCCGGGGCTTCTCTGACCGAGGCACCACCACCACGCCGTTTGACATGGTGGTGCTTAATGACATGAGCCGCTACCAACTCGCCATTGACGCCTTGAGCCACGTGCCACGCTTGCGCTCCCACAGCCTCGACGCCATGAGTTACTTCGAAGGCCAGTTGCGTCGGCATCACACCTACATCCGTGAGCATTTCGAGGACATGCCCGAGATCCGCAATTGGCACTGGACCTCCGATTTCAGCGAACCGGACGGCCCACCGCCTCTGGCCAAAGGACATCCAAGGGGCCAGACCTTCACGGATGCGTAATGTGTCCTGAAACAAGGCGCGGTAAATTCCCCGTGGGCGCGAATTTATTTGCGAATGCTGACTACTACGCACCCAATCTGCTGAATGTGCAGGCGGCTTCGCGAATAAATTCGCTTTCACTGAGATAGGGTCAGTTCATGCCATTTCATCGCACGCCGCTTGAGTCCAACATCGAAACCTTGCGCCGACTCGCATTCGATCAAACCGTTCGCTGGTCAGGATTAAACGACGATATCTGGCGCAGCCTCGACAGCGAACTGTGGGAACTCACTCACAATCCGTGCCTGGTGCTCAACGCCGTTTCCGAGCAAAGAATTAATGTCTTGCTCGCTGACAGTCACTTTCATGGCCGCGTTATCGACATCGCGCAAACTCACCGCTCGATTTTGGCGCAACCTACCTGGTTCGAGCGTGAGCATGCGGATGCGGCGCTGCACCAAGTGGCGTATTTCTCCATGGAGTACATGCTCAGCGAAGCACTACCCATCTATTCGGGCGGGCTAGGAAATGTCGCTGGCGACCAACTCAAAGCCGCCAGTGATTTGGGCGTCCCAGTGGTTGCCATCGGGATGTTGTGGCAGCACGGTTATTTCCGCCAGGAAATCGGTGTCGACGGGCACCAACAGGCTTTGTACCCGGTCAACGACACTCGGCAATTACCCATCGAACCGCTGCTGCGTCCCGACGGCAGCCTGTTGCGATTGGCGATTCAGTTGCCTGGATTGACCGTTTGGTTGCGCGGTTGGCAGGCGACGGTTGGGCGCAACCGGTTATTGCTGCTCGATAGCAACGACCCGGCCAATCCACCTCCAGTGCGCTTGCTAACGGGCGAGTTGTATGGCGGCGACGTAGAAATGCGCTTGCGTCAGGAGCTGGTCTTGGGCATCGGCGGCTGGCGCCTGTTGGAATCCGCCGGCTACACGCCGGACGTGCTTCATCTGAATGATGGGCATGCGGCGTTTGCAGTGCTGGAACGAGCCCGCAGTTACATGCAGGCCAACAAGGTAGGTTTCAACGCAGCCCTCACAGCTACTCGCGCCGGAAATCTGTTTACCACTCATACCCCGGTCGAGGCAGGGTTTGATCGTTTTCCCGCTGAGTTGATCAGTAAATACTTAGGCCTGTACGTCGAGCATGAGCTGGGTCAGCCGCTAGGGAAGATTTTGGCGTTAGGCCGGCAACATGCCAACGACGCCGATGAACTGTTCAATATGGCGTTTCTGGCGACTCATTGTGCGGGCGCGGTAAACGCCGTGAGCCGCTTGCACGGAGCGACCAGTCGGCATATTTTTCAGCCGCTGTTTCCGCGCTGGCCAAATGACGCTGTGCCCATCGGTCACGTCACCAACGGAGTGCACCTGCCAACTTGGGTCTCATTGGAAGCCGAAGCCCATTGGCAAGCGCTACACGGTGATGATCTACCGTGGCGTGGCACCAGTGAATCCAGGGTCAGCGAATTGTTAGAACAGGTCGACGATGCCGATCTGTGGCAATTGCGCGGGCAGGCGAGGGCGCTGCTGTTTGAGTTCGTACGTACTCATTTGGCGCGCAGCGAGGCCGTGCACGGCGCTTCGCTGGACGCCATCGAATCAGCGGGTGTGGCGTTCGATCCGCAGGTATTGACCTTGGGCTTTGCTAGACGGTTTGCCACCTACAAGCGGCCCAATTTATTGCTGCAAGACCCTGAGCGTCTGCTTCGAATTCTCAACCACCCCACTCGACCCGTGCAGTTGCTTATTGCTGGTAAAGCTCACCCGGCTGACAGTATCGGACAGCAAATGATTCGGGACTGGCACGGCTTTATACGACGTCCAGAAACCAACGGGCGTGTGGCTTTTCTCGAAGACTACGACATGCGCGTCGCGCGGCATCTGGTGCAGGGCGTAGACGTGTGGGTCAACACCCCGCGTCGGCCGTGGGAAGCCAGCGGCACCAGCGGCATGAAAGTCTTGGCTAACGGCGGCCTGAACTTGTCTCAGCTCGATGGTTGGTGGGCCGAAGCCTGCACCGATGAAGTGGGCTGGGGCATCGGCGATGGTGCCGAACATGGCGCGGAGTACGACGCTGCAGATGCCGATCAGCTCTACAAACTGTTGGAAAGCGAAGTGGTGCCTGCGTTTTATGAGCGTGACGCCGACGGTATTCCAGGCCAATGGATTCGCCGCATGCGCGCCAGCATGGGGACATTGGTGACACAGTTTTCGGCGGACCGGGCAGTACGTGAATACACCCAACGCTATTACTTGCCAGCCGCCATCGCCTACCACGCACGCAGTGCTGAGGGCAGTCGACTGGCCTTGCAACTGACTCAGGACCATGAACAGTTGTGCACTCACTGGGACGACATTCGTTTCCTGCGATTAGACCTGCAGCGACAGGCGGGCCGCTATGCCGTGGCGCTGCACATGGATCTGGGCAGCCTTTCTCCGTCTCAAGTGCGCGTGCAGCTCTATGTTGACGGCGTGGATGGCGCGGACGCCACCAGCGTCGACTTGAAGATCGACCCGCAGGCTCAGGCGGACGGGCTGTTGCTCTACAGGGTTGAAGTGCCCGATGACCGGCCTGCCGCTGAGTACACGGCGCGGGTCATCGCCAACGATTCTGCAGGTCTGGCCGTACCGCTGGAGGTCGGACTGATTATCTGGAAGAGCTGACGAACGGCTTCGTTGATCCAGCGCAGTCGTCGTAATAGTGATCGTTGGTATAAGAACCCCGCAAAAACTCGACTACGCTCTGTGCTGCTCCCGTTGTGGGTTTCTACAACGCAAGAGAGACGGCCAGCGGGTCGCAGTGATTCCCTCTTTTGGCCTTATCAAGGATGTCTGGTTTATGGCAGCTATAGATGACGACTCCAACAAAATGGGCCTTACCCCCGCGATCCTGATGGTCGCGGGCAACATGATGGGTTCGGGGGTATTCATGCTCCCGGCCAACCTCGCCGGTATCGGCAGCATTGCGTTGTACGGTTGGCTGATCACCATTGTCGGTTCAGTGGCCCTTGCACTGACCTTTGCCAAGCTGGCCTCCATTGACCCTGCGGCGGGCGGGCCTTACGCCTACACCCGCAAAGCCTTCGGCAACTACATGGGCTACCAGACCAATCTGGTGTATTGGCTGGCTAATGTGCTGGGCAACGTTGGTCTGGCGGTTGCCGGGTTGGGTTACTTGACGCATTTCTTTCCGTCGCTGAAAGAGCCGCTGGTGTTTGCCTCTGCGCAGATTTTTGTCATTTGGCTGCTGACCTACGCCAACATCCTCGGGCCGAAGCTGGTGGGTCGAGTGCAGTCAGTCACCACCCTTTTTGCGTTGTTTCCGATTGTCGGCATGGCCTTGTTTGGCTGGTTCTGGTTCAGCGGCGATGTGTACATGGCCGGCTGGAACGTGAGTGGCAAAACTGACTTCTCTGCGGTCGGCATGACTCTGAACTTCACCCTGTGGGCGTTTATCGGCGTTGAAAGTGCGTCGGTCTCGGCGGCAGTGGTGCGCAACCCGCGCCGCAATGTACCCATAGCCACAGTGGGCGGCGTGATCATCGCGGCGGTCTGCTACATCCTCAGTTCTTCAGTGATCATGGGCATGATTCCGAACAAGGAATTGATCTCGTCCTCCGCTCCGTTTGCCGATGCTGCACGGCTGGCACTTGGCAACACCGCCGCCAATATCGTCGCCCTGTGCGCAGCCATTGGTTGCCTCGGTTCGCTGGCAGGCTGGACGTTGCTAGTAGGACAAACCGCCAAAGCCGCTGCGGATGACGGTCTGTTCCAAAACGTTTTTTCCCGAGTCAACGCCAAGGGTGTACCGGCGGCCGGGCTGGCGATTGTTGCGGCGATCATGAGCGTCCAGGTGTTGGTGACCATGTCTCCCACCGCCAGTGAACAGTTCGGCAAGATCGCGTCGATTGCCGTAATCATGACGCTGCTGCCTTACATCTACTCGTGTATTTCGATCAAGGTGCTGGGCTACAAGGCCATGCCGCCCAACCAATATGCGCTGTACACCTTCATCGGTCTGGTGGGTGCGGTTTACAGCATTTGGGCAATGGTCGGCTCCGACGGTGCACAAACCCGCTGGGCGCTGATCTTCGTTATTGCCACTATTGTCTTTTACTCCGGCGCCATTACCCGTCGCCGTGAAATCGAGGAAGGCCACCTGCATCCCGGCGGTATATCGCCTACCTGGGTTCGCTATATGGCATTGACCATGGTCATTGCTGCGTTGATTGGCACGTTCTGGGTATCTATCGGCAACCGCGACGACCTCAACTTGCAGCGCCGGGTACCGTTGCCCGGTGAGCTTCAGCAACCGGCAGTCGCCCCCGCTCCAGCTTCTGCCCCCTAAAAGGCGAGACTCGACGCGCCCATAGCGCGTGTCGACCCGCATTCCTACGAGTCTGGAGGACACCATGTCCGTTCATCAGCACCATCGTCTCGGCATGAAAGCGTTGCTTATTCATGAAGAACTTGCCGCTAACAGCCAGGCCGGTCGCGCCGTCCGACAACTCGCTGAGGAGCTGGAAGAGCGCCAAGTGGAAGTCCTGTTGGCCCAGTCGGCCGAGGATGCCATTGTCCTGATCCATTCGGACCCGATGCTGCAATGCGTGTTGCTCGACTGGGAGCTGGCGCTGGACGACAGCCATGCCATCGCTAACCGGGTATTGGACGCCGTGCGCGAGCGCAGCGAAGGCGTGCCGATTTTTCTCTTGGCCGACCGCAGTAGCGCTGCCACCATTCCCCTGGAAGCGATGCAGAAGTCCGACGATTTCATCTGGCTGCTGGAAGACACCACGCGCTTTATCAGCGGCCGGATTGTCGCCGCGATTCAGCGTTATCGTGAGGCGGTGTTGCCACCCATGTTCGGCGCGCTGGTGCGGTTTTCCCAGGTGTACGAGTATTCCTGGCACACGCCGGGGCACACCGGAGGCACGGCATTTTTGAAGTCCACTGTGGGGCGCGCGTTTTTTGATTTTTTTGGCGAAAACCTATTCCGCTCCGACTTGTCGATTTCGGTGGGTGAGTTGGGATCACTGCTTGATCATTCCGGCCCAATTGGTGCCAGCGAGGTGTATGCCGCCAGAGTTTTCGGGGCGCACCGTACCTACCATGTGACCAACGGCTCCTCGACCTCCAATCGAGTGATCTTGATGGCCAGCGTGACCCGCGATCAGGTCACGCTGTGTGATCGCAATTGCCACAAGTCAGTCGAACACGCCATGACCATGTCGGGGGCGATTCCGACTTATTTGATTCCCTCACGCAATCACTACGGTCTGATCGGTCCGATTCCACCGCAGCGCTTAACCCCCGAGGCGATTAGCAGCGCGGTGGCGAATAATCCGCTGTTACGCGAAGGGCTGGACCCGACGCCAATGCACGCGATCATTACCAACTCGACGTATGACGGCCTTTGCTACAACGTGACCCGGGTCGAAGCGCTGCTGGGTCAGAGCGTCGACCGGTTGCATTTCGACGAAGCCTGGTTCGGTTACGCACGCTTTAACCCGATTTACCGCGAGCGCTTCGCGATGCATGGCGAACCTGCTGATTATGCGGCTGATCGGCCGACGGTGTTTGCCACTCAGTCGACCCATAAACTGCTGGCGGCGCTGTCCCAGGCGTCGATGATCCACGTCCGCGATGGTCGGCGGCCGATTGAGCATGCGCGGTTCAACGAAGCGTTCATGATGCATGCTTCGACCTCGCCCAATTACGCGATCATCGCCTCCAACGACGTCAGTGCGGCGATGATGGACGGCCCCAGCGGCAAAGCCCTGACCGGTGATTCGATCCGCGAGGCGATTGCGTTTCGGCGAATGCTGGCGCGACTCAACAGCGAGTTCCAGACCAAGGGCGAATGGTTCTTCAACGTCTGGCAGCCGGACACCGTCACCCACCCGAAAAGCGCTCAGGTCCTGCCGTTTTTTGCCGCTGACGAGGAATTGCTGTCGACTGAACCGGCGTGTTGGGTGCTTAAACCGAACGCAGCGTGGCATGGCTTCGGTGACATCGAAGACGGCTACTGCATGCTGGACCCGATCAAAGTGTCGATCATCACGCCGGGAATTTTGCCCGGTGGCGGCATGAGCGAACAGGGCATTCCGGCTGTGGTGCTCACCGCTTATCTGGATCGCCAAGGCATAGTGGTAGAAAAAACCACTGATTTCACGATTCTGTTTCTGTTTTCCATCGGCGTCACCAAAGGCAAATGGGGCACGCTGGTCAATACGCTGCTCGACTTCAAGCGCGACTATGACGCCAACGCGTCGCTGGACAGCGTATTGCCAGCGTTGTTGGCGGCGCATCCGCAACGCTATAGAGGCATGGGTCTGCGAGCGTTGTGCGAAAGTATGTTCCAGAAGATGGCCGAGCTGCGCACCACTGACGCATTGTCTCAGGCATTTTCAACCCTGCCGGAACCTCGGTTCAGCCCGGTGGCTGCCTACGAGCAATTGGTCCGTGACAATGTTGAAGTGCTTACGTTGGAACAAATGGCCGGGCGTACCGTGGCCACTGGGGTGGTGCCATATCCGCCCGGAATTCCGCTGTTGATGCCCGGCGAAAGCGCGGGTGCAGCAGATGGCCCGATACTCGGCTATCTCAGGGCATTGGAAGAATACGACCGGCATTTTCCAGGGTTCACCCACGATACTCATGGGGTCGAGGTAGAAGACGGGCTTTACCGCATCCGCTGTATCAAATGATCGACTAACCCGCGTTTAGGAATAACGCCGCCAGTGCGCCGATCAAGGCGGGCGGCATCACCAGAATCCCGACCCGCAGGAAGTCGACGGCACTGACATGCTCACCTTCGCGACGCACAGCGATCAGCCACAACAGCGTGGCTAAAGAGCCGGTAATCGATAGGTTTGGCCCTAGGTCAACGCCGATCAACAGCGCGCTGATGGTAGGCGTTGGCAGATGAGCGATATGCCCCACAGAACCAGCGATCAAACCCGCAGGCAGGTTATTGATGAGATTGCTGGCAATTGCCACAACTATCCCGGCACCCCAGGTTGCCTGGCTGCTGGAATGGTCGGCCAGGGAGGCCAACATATGCGCCAACGAATTAATAATTCCGGTTTGGGCAAGCCCTTCAACCAAAACGAACAAGCCGCCTACCAGCGGCAATACGCTCCAGGAAACTCCCTTGAGCACCGGCATCGGATTCATGCGTTGACGCAGATGAATCAGGCTGGCGGTGGCTACACCTGCACAAAACGTCGGCAAACCCAGTTGCAGGTCGAACGCCGATGCCAGCAGCAATATCGCGGCCGTCAGCATGATGCCAAATGCCGTCAGCCGTGCTCCACTGGACAAGGGCTGCAGGGAGATGACCGTTTCCAAAGGTTGACGCAGGTGCTTACGCTGAGTAATGCGCAAGACGATGTAGGTCAGACCAATCGCGGCCATCGACGGCAGGCTGAACTGCCACAACCAAGCCAACAGCGGTGGCATGTGGCTGCCAAAAATCACCAGATTGGCAGGGTTGGAAATCGGCAGCACAAAACTTGCCGCATTGGCGATAAAAGCGCAGACAAACAGATAAGGCAGTGGCTCGGCCTTAGCTGCTTTTGCGGCGGCGTACACCGCCGGCGTCAGCACAACCGCCGTAGCATCGTTGGACAAAAAAACGGTGACCAGCGTCCCGACCAGGAACACCAGATCGAACAACCGCTGACCGGACCCGTTGGCATGCTGCGCGGCGTACATGGCCAGCCAGTCGAAAAGGCCCTCCTGACGCGCCAGTTCGGCCAGCACCATCATGCCGATCAGGAACAGATAGACATCGGTGCCTTTGGCAATCGCCCCCAATGCAGAGGGCCAAGGTATGAACCCGAAAATGGTTAACACCACGGCGGCGCTCACCGCCCAAACATACTCTGGTAGGCCAAATGGCCGAAAAATCACGCAACAGGTTGCCAGGGCAGCGGTGATCCAGATGACGGTGTTTGGATCGAATCCAGGCATGCATGACCCTTAACTGAAGATGGGAACTTTGATCATGGAGACGCAGGGTGGGGGTGTGTAGCAGGCCTATGAAGTGCCTGTGCGCTTGGACGTTGTAACACGTCGCGTTATAGAGAATGGTACTGAGCGTCAGCAAAATTCGAACGTACGTTGGTATAGGTAAAATTCAATCTGAGTACTGTGCTTTGCCAACGTGCCTCAGACAAACGTGGTCACAATCTCACGTTTTCGATACGGCGGACAGCATGCGAGCAGTGACGAAAGTTCGCTTCGCGTTCCGTCAAGTAACAGTCCAGTTACAATATTGGGCATAGTAGCTTAACGTTGTGACAAATAACCGACGGTATTGTTGCCGGCATAGCCAATTTTTTAGACCTAAATAACATTCTGACCGACGGCCAAGTGCGACTGGAGAAATGGACACTCGCTATGACGGCGGATTTATTGGTCTTGCGCACAAAGGATACGGTTGCTGTGACGCATTTACTGGTTTGGGTGTTAAACAGCTTTTAATATTGCACAAAAATTGCATGGCGATGGCGCACGCGCTTATACGGAATTTGGGCGTTTCCCTCAGCTCTCGTTAGTAGGCGAGCGACGACTGCGCACTTTAAAAGTGCATGGGCACATCGGCTTGGGCCTTAAACTCTTTACGCAGTGAGAAAAGAACACAATGCCCACGATTTCCCTGCTGATATGCGACGACTCCAATATGGCGCGCAAGCAGTTACTGCGAGCGTTACCCGACGATTTGAATGTCTCGGTAACCTTGGCAACGAATGGTAAAGAAGGGGTTGAGGCTATACGCCGAGGGCTTGGGGAAGTCGTTTTGCTCGACCTGACCATGCCGGAAATGGACGGCTATCAGGTACTGGCAACTATTCGCGAAGAGCAACTGAAAGCCCGGGTCATCGTCGTTTCCGGCGATGTACAGGCTGAGGCTGTACGGCGTGTCTTAGAGTTGGGTGCACTGGCTTTTTTGAAAAAGCCGGTGGAACCGGAACAGTTGAAAAGCCTCCTTGAAGACCTCGGGATACTGAGCGAGTCGAACCGCTCCGTGGCCGTTGCGCAGTCCGTTGTTGAGTCGGCAACCAGTTTTCAAGATGCATTTCGTGAAGTTATTAACGTCGCCATGGGCCGTGCGGCTGCGCTTTTGGCGCGAGTACTTGGAGTGTTTGTTCATTTGCCTGTGCCCAACGTGAACATGCTGGAAGTGGGCGAATTGCACATGGCGTTGGCCGATGCTCAGAGTGGCGAGCAATTGACGGCGGTCTGTCAGGGCTATATCGGTGGCGGCATCGCGGGTGAGGCGCTGTTGATCTTTCACGGCTCTGAACTCGCCGACATGGCCAAGTTGATGGAGCAGGACTCCACCGACTATTCCGACATGGAAATGCTCCTGGACCTGTCGACGATTTTGATCGGTGCCTGTTTGACCGGAATCGCTGAGCAAATCGACGTGGTTTTTTCTCAAGGACACCCGCAAGTGCTGGGCAGCATTGAAGAGTTGATTCAGACCAACCAGCGCCGCTGGAAGAAAACCCTGGCGGTGGAGATCAGTTACAGCCTTGAGGGCCACAATATCCATTTCGATCTCTTGCTGTTATTCACCGAAGACTCGGTAGAGCGGCTCACAAAAAAACTCGCCTACGTGATGAGCTGACCATGAACGAACGCATCGACATTAAAGAACTTCATTGGCTGCTGACCATCACACAGAGCATCGACGTCGGCGTGGTGGTATTTGACCGAAATTTCAAGGTGCAAGTCTGGAACACCTTTATGGAAAACCGCTCCGGTGTAGTGCCAAGTGTGGCCCATGACCAATCGTTTTTTGACTTGTTTCCCGAGATCAATCAAGCGTGGTTTCGCAAGAAAGTCGAGAGCGTGTTGACCCTCGGCACACCGGCGTTCACCATCTGGGAGCAACGTCCGTACTTGGTGCATTTCAAGAGTTACCAGCCAATCACTGGCCAGGAAGACTTTATGTACCAGAACACCACCTTATTTCCGTTGCGCTCGACCAACAGCGAAATCAGTCACATTTGCCTGGTGATTTACGACGTGACCGACGTAGCGACCAATTCCCATCAGTTACAAGCCGCCAACCGTCAATTACAACTGCTGTCGAGCACTGATCGACTTACCGGCCTGTATAACCGGGGCCATTGGGAAGAGGCGCTCAAGCTTGAATACGCCCGGCATTGTCGCTACGACACACCAATGACGCTCGTGATGTTCGACATTGATCACTTCAAACGTGTGAACGACACCTACGGCCACCAAGCGGGTGACAAAGTTATCCAGTGCATGTCTGAAACCGTGCTTGAGCATATTCGCGATGTCGACATCGCCGGACGTTACGGCGGAGAAGAGTTTGCAGTGCTATTGCCGGGCACGACGAAGGCGGGTGGCATGGTCTTCGCCGAACGCCTGCGCGAAGCGGTCGAGGCACAAGAAGTGGTGCATGACGGAAAGTCGATCCGCTGCACCATTAGCCTGGGTGTTGCAGACTTAAGCAAGCCGGCTCCAGAGTACAAACAACTCATCGAATGGGCCGACCAGGCGCTGTACGTCTCGAAGGAAGGCGGTCGCAATCGAGTGTCGGCTTATGAGGGTAAAGCCTAAGTTTGCTAGGTAGGCCTCGGATTACTTGGTCATGGGAAGCGTCCTACATCTTCTGTTGGCGCCGCCCGATAGTCCTCCGCGTTACAGTCCTGCAAAGTTGCCGCATCTTTTGATGCGGAGACTCTGCCAATGCCTCAGACCACTTACCCGACCTTCACCCTAAGCATCAAAGGTCTCGAAGATCCTCGCTTGCAGGTATTGGCGTTTGAGGGCGCAGAAGCCGTCAGCACGCCCTACGCCATCAGCGTCGAACTGGTCAGCCGGGTGGGGGATATTGAGCTTTCAGACGTGCTGCACAAAGCGGCTTTTCTCAGCTTCGGCCCGGACGGCGAAGGTCTGCATGGGCACATCCACTCGATCCATAAAAGCAATTCCTGCGCGCGGCTGACGCACTACGTCGCGGTGCTGAAACCCTATCTGGCCTACCTGGAACACAGCAGCCATCGCCGTTCGTTTCAACAGATGAGTGTGCCGGACATCATCCTTGAAGTGCTCAAGGAACACGGCCTGTTTAGCGGCCTGGATGTGCAGTTCCACGGTGACGTGAGCCGCGCCACGCCACGTGAATACTGCGTTCAGTACGACGAAAGCGACCTGCACTTCGTGAATCGACTGTGCGAAGAAGACGGCTGGTTTTATCGTTTCGAGCATTCGGCCGACGGCCATCGGTTGATTTTCGCCGATGACGAAGGGATGTTTCCCCATAAAGCAAAGGTGGCGCTGCCGTTCAAACCGCTGAACGGCATGGTGCCCGAAACGTATTCGATCCATGAGTTTGGCGTGCGTTTAGCGGCACGCACCAGCCATGTGGTGCATCGGGATTACGATTTCCAGAAAGCCGGTTCTCTACTGGAAATCTCGAGAAAACCCTGGCCGACGCAAGCCCAAGCGCAAAGGGGTGAAGTCCTGCATGTCGAGCCGAAACTTGAGCATTACGTCTATCCCGGGCATTTTCTGGAGGACGATCACGGTAAAAAACTATCCACCCACGACCTGCAACGGCATCGCACTGATTTTCAACTGGCTGATGGCACCAGCGATCAACCGCTGTTGCGCAGCGGGACGGTGATCCAGCTAGAAAAGCATCCGCAGTTCAAATGGAATAACCCGTGGGTGCTGATTTCGATCCGACACGAAGGACGTCAGCCGCAGGTGTTGGAGGAATTGGGCGCGGATGTTCCGGTCGTCGCCGGAAAAATCGCTCAGGGATATCGGAACTCCTTTACCGCCATCCCGGAAACGATCCAGTTTCGTCCCGCCCTGCGCCATCCCAAACCGCTGATCCACAGCACCCAAACCGCCAAGGTCACGGGTCCTGAAGGCGAAGAAATTCACTGCGATAAATTCGGCCGGGTGAAGGTCAAGTTTCACTGGGATCGCCGCACGCCGGATGACGAAACCAGCAGTTGCTGGGTGCGGGTGGCATCAAGCTGGGCAGGCAACAATCATGGCGCGGTGACCCTGCCTCGGGTCGGTATGGAAGTGTTGATTTCCTACCTGGAAGGCGACGCCGACCGGCCGATTGTCATGGGCTGCTTGCCGAACAACCGAAATCCAGTGCCTTACGAGTTACCGGCGAACAAAACCAAAAGCGTGTTCCGTAGCCGCAGCTCCAAGGCCAGTCAGGGTTTTAACGAAGTCTCTTTTGAAGATCGCGATGGCGCTGAGTTGGTCTACCTGCGTGCCCAACGCGACATGGAGCAACTGGTTCAGAACGACAGTCGCTTGGAAGTGCGTGGCCAGCGCTTGGAAACGATCAAGGGCAACAGCACCACCGTTATCAAAGCCGAGCAGAACCTCACGGTCACCGGCGCACGTAAGGTGCAGTTGTCAGCGGCGGATCATTTGCAAGTGGCCGGCTCCAGCCATACCCGCGTCGGCGGCGCGTTGGTCATCGAAGCGGCGCAAGAAGTACATATTTCTGGCGAGAACATCGTTATCGACGGCGGCATCACCCTGACCCTGTCCATTAATGGTCAGCATCTGGTGCTCAACCCTGCGGGAATCTTCTCCAGCGTGCCGATTGTGTTGGGTGGGGTTCCGCTGCCGGGAACGCCTGCAGCGCCGTTATCTCCTGGGAGCATTCAGCCTCTGGATACAGGCGTGGCGTTGGCCCCCGAGGGCCTGATCAAAGCGCTCAAAAACAAATCCTTGGTTTGCCCAGTGTGCGAACTAGCTAACACGGAGCAAACCCATGACAACGGCTAAACGGACCCCGCTGAAAATACCCGATGATCTTCCGTGGAAGCAGAACGTTGGCTTGTTGCTTGACGCCGTACAGGTCGAGAACTTGCTGCCGAAGCTGTTCGCGTGGGATTGCACCGTGAAGGTAGAGCCCCTTTACCTGCAAACCCGTTTCGCCCAGCTCCGAGATTTTTCACCCTGTCTGGTGCGGGTGAGAAGTCCAAGTGATCCGGTGCTTATTGAGTTTCTGGCCCACGCTGATGAGCATTGGGGCTATCTCGTGTGCAGCGAGGCGCCATGGGCGGAAATGGTCGCTCACCTGCGTTGGCTGGCAAGCATAAAGCACCCGTCAGGGGCCGACATGCTATTGCGCATCGCCGATCCGGCAGTGGCTCGCGCGCTGTTAGGCGATACACAAACATCGACTGTCAGGCTGTTCGGTCCTTGCCAACAGGTGGTTGTGATCAATCCGGCTAGCAATGGCTGGGATTATTTCATCCGCCATAGCGAGGCGCCCAGTGCGGACCACTCGGCGCTGTACCAACTGAGCGAGCACCAGTGGTCGCTGCTGGAAAGCGCCAGTTTTAGCAAAATGGTGTCAGAACTCTATCAGCACATGAGCGAGTTTTTTCCGGAATACCAATCAACCCTGACCGCGCACGAACGCTGGGACCATCTGTACCGGTTAGCCAAACGCGCGGCGGCCTATGGGCATGACAGCGAAGCGGACATCTGGCTTTACGCCAACGCTCACGGGTTGCTAGGTGATCAGGTCATGGGTGAAGACCCGGAAATCCTCCAGTTATTGGCGCCGGAGCAACCGTCTCCTGAACGGCGCATGCACCTTATCTCCTCGTTGGCCGAGCGGAAATGCTTCCCATGACAAATCTGATGACCCCACGTGGCCACTTGGCCAATTTGATTGCCAAGTCACGCAGCCATGACAGCGCCAGCGCTGGCGGCGCATGCCCGCTGACCAAAACCACGATTCAGTTGTTGCCGCTGCGCTACGGATTGGTGGAACACCTCACGCCACCTTCCGACTTGCCCATGCCCCATACTTTGCAAAGCAAGGCCATGGGCATTCGATTGTTGCGCGATGGCTACTTGTATGTTGTCGACAGCAGCAGCGGGTTCCTCCATGAGTATTTGATTGAGCAGGGTTCCCTTTCCAAGCTGCTTTGGGACGGAGCCGAGGTGGCGAGTGATGTACGTCAACATGCCGTTGGCAATGAAAGTACGCTGATAGTCCCCCGAAACAATGCGGTCTATGTCGCCTACTCGGAAATCCAGTGGACCGCCTATAAATGCTCGCAAGTGATCCAGTCCGCGACTGAGCGTGAACGGTTCATGCAACGCGTGAATCTCGCTTCAGCAAGCAGTGAACGCACCGCCAAACATCTACTGACCGAGAGCCAAGCCAGCGCCTGGTTGGCAGAAGTTGCGGAAAATCGTTGCGAGGCGGGCGGTCGCGGTCCGGTTGATAAGGCACCCACAGCGCAACTGCCCGAAGGCGCCAACCCGGAAGAAAACACTGCTTACCTCTGGGAACAGGCGCCGTTGTTTCGTCATACCTGGATTGAGGAGCTGACCAGTCAGGTCGGTGGCGCGCACAAAAATGACTTCTTGTTTCTGGTCGTTCGCGACGACATTGGCATCATGCGCGACCTGGCAGCCGCGCAACTCAAGGTTGCCGATTGGATGGGTGAATGGGCCGACGATGACATCATTCAGCGTCAATACGTGACCGGCTCTTACATTCAGTCTCTGTACACCGTCAATCAAAAACGCCTTGTGGACCTGGCCCGCGATAATTCGGGCGTCACCGAATTACTTAAAGACATCAACGAATCAGAGCAGGAAACACTGGTTAGCTACCTGCACAACAAGCGTGAGTACCAAGGGCCTACGCTGTATGGCGACGAGCTCAAATGGCGCGAGATGGCGAAAACCATTCCGTTCGCCGAATCCATATTGGCCTTGCGCGATGCTTTGGGGGGCGAACGCTGGCAAAAGCACGAACAAACCATCGCCGAAATTAATCTTCAAACCTATGAATCGCTTCATGGGGCAGAGCCCGGCGAGCGCGGTATTGATGATTTAGTCCAGCGCCAAGCCATGCAGACCTTTGTGCTCAAGCAGCAAACCCTGTTGCAGCACTGGCAAGGTCAACTCAAGCGCATCCGCGCCGACCGCCTGAAGATGATCGTCGAAGGGCATTTTCACCGTGCCGCCTGGTATTACGACTTTCAACAAAGCGAACAGATCAAGCACCGCTTGGAAACTGAACTGCTCTGCGTTGCCGCCATCTGCGACGACCAGGATGCTTGGCAGCAACTGGAAACCTACTTGGAGAAAAACCCACTGGTACAAGTGCCAGGTCTGGACACCCTGGGCAGTGCCGAACAGGACGCGACATTAAAAGAGCTCGCGGACCTCAGTAATATTTCCATCAAAATCGCCGACGCCCCAGCCGCTGTCGCGGAAATGGATGCGTTGGCCAACCAGTTCAACAGCCTCATGCGCCAGCGCTTGCCTAATTACATGGCGTTGACGAGCCAGTTTGAAGGGTTAAACAGTTTGTTGGGTGGGGCATATGACCCGGCGCTGCAGATGACCACGGCTCATCAATTGGAGCTTTTTAAGCAGGACTTTGAACGAGGCACACGCATTGATCTCAACAGTTTTATTCGTAACATCGGTCCAGCTGCACGGCTGCGCTTGCTCCGTACGTATGCCACCAGTGGGCTGACGCTTCGAGCAGCGACGTCGTTTGAAATTGAAAACTTCAACCGCGACCGCAGTATCGCAATCGGAATGCGACGAGAACTGAAGCAGCTATACAAAGAGCGCCGCCTTGTTTTGATTCGCCACCATGCCCCGAATCATTTAAATAGCCAGATCGCTAATCTAAAAAATAATCTTACACTTGTGGAGGATCGTCTTACTCAGGGGCTTACGCCTGGCGGTAAAGGCCCCGGCCAGATTGGATTGGTGTTGGGCAACATGGACGCCGAGCTAAGCGACGAGATGCAGCGCACGGTTCGGGATTATCGAAGTACGGGCACGTTTAAAAAACCGATTGCAGGTGCATTGACGGCTAAAGGTAATCAGATTGCGGTGGTTGTGTTTTATTTTCAGGCGGTTAATTTTGTGAGTGCTGCGGATGAGCTACTTAGCCGTAGTTCAGTTTTGTTCCGTGATTTTGGCCCTTTATTTAATACCTTTGTTGGAATGTCCGCAGCCGGATTTTCTACAAGTCAAGGCTTGGCAATTAGTGCGCTGCAAGCCCATATCGCAGAAATGGAAAGTGCATCAGGCAAGCTTAATGCGATGAGCAGGTTGGGTAAGTGGGCGACGTTAACTGGGCTTGGTGCTTTTGGGTTTGGTTTTGCTGCAGCCGCTTTTGATTCAATAAAACATAGCCACCAATGGGGGCGAGCACTAGCGGAGGGTGATTGGAAGAAACTCGCAGCAACATCGATGCAAATGAGTGGCGATGCGGTATTGATGGGTGCGAATGGATGGGGATATAAGCACACTTATTTGATAGCCAAAGACATCCTGCGCTTACCCAAAGAGTTGCGCGCCATGGCCTGGGCTGAAAAAAGCCCGCTCTTAGTTAACATTGCTGCCCGTGCCAACCTGATCGGTATCATTGGTATGGCGCTGCAAATGGCAGGGCAAGGTATCTACAACTACTTTAATTTGGATGATACAAAAAAATGGCTGCACCACAGCGTTTGGGGTTTGGACAACCTCAACCGCAGTCTGGAAGACGATTGGATCGCGTTGGCGACCGCCGTCCAGCAGCCATTGTGCGAAATGATCCGCCAAGACGATGACGTGACCGAGTTCCGCTTCGCATTGCCCGGCGTCAGCACTGCAGAATTGGACAGTCGTGAGGTGTCTATCGAAGTGCATCAGCGCCGTGAGAGGGAGCAATCACAGAAGGGGTGGGGTCGCCCGGTACATATCCCGCCTTACTGGGAGGGGCGCAGTGAGTATTTTGCGAGCCAGCTTCGCATCGTCAGCCAAAACCATGAAGCGTTGGTATTAAGCCTTTCGTTTTCAAAATACGAATTGACCGACCCGTTCGGTTTGGTTATTGCGCTGTCCTACAAGCTGGAAGACCACCAACCTTTACGCCATCGAACTATTTTCCCTATCCTCGACATACACAAATCCTATGTACACAGTAGGGCCCTTTATCACAAGGGCGTGTTTAAATACAAACCAGAGACGGAACTTCCCTTCAAGTTGCAAGCCACTGACGCTTGGCCGTTAACAGCTATAGAGTTGAGGAACCGTGATGCTGAATAAGTTATTTCGGCGCAAAAAAATTAGCGCACCACCCGTGGCGAATCCTGATATTAAAAATAATCGGCCTCGTGTAGGTGAGGTTCGGAGAAGCGGCTCGGAAGAAACATTGTACTTGTCCCCGCTACCAGTCTTCACAGGGCAACCAGCTGTTAGCTCGCAGAATTTTTCGGAGATGAATGAGGTCTATCTGCAGATGGGAGGCAGTAATATTGGTATGGTGATGCAAGGAAAGTTACTGGCGTGGACAATCTGGATAATCTTGATAATGTTATTTATATTTCCGCTAATCGCGGCGACGATGATGGTTGTGTTTTCTCCACCTGATATCGAGCGTTTTTTTTGGGAGCTTCTTTGGATGGCAATTCGGGCTAATCTCGAAGCGGTTATACTTACGGGGGTTGTTTTGCTTGGTATATGTTGGCACGCTACTCTTCAAGGCGTCCGCACAAGCGCCAAACAATACCCCTTACGTTTCAATCGCCAACGCCGCGAAGTTTGTTTTGTCGACAGCGACACCTATGAAGTGTTGATCGTGCCTTGGGAGAGCGTGGTCGCTTGGGTGTCCCAGTCAGAAATGATGGGTCAATACGGCAGCATTCAATTTTTCGAGTTCGGCATGGGGCTTGAGGATGAAAAGAACGACACCGTGCAGTTCGTCCTGGCCAGTAAGCCCAGTCAAGCCCACGCCATTGGTACATGGGAAGCGATCCGCTTGTACATGGAGCAAGGCATACCAAGCCAGGCGGATGACCTGTCGGTATGGATGATAGGCCGTGATTTAACAGAAGATGAGTTGCGTCCGTATGAAGGACTGCATACATGGAACGTGGAGCGACGAATCAAAGAAGACACGGGCAGCTTACATATGCCGATCAGTGATGAACGCATGGCCGAAATAGGCCTTGAACCCCGCACCCGCTGGCCATTGCGTTGGTGGTACGTGCGCCGCGTTTTGACCTTCTGGAAAATGCCTTACATGCTCGCCGAGTGGGGCCATAAAGCCGGCTCGCCCGTTCTGCCTGAAACCGTGCAACGTTGGTCACAACCCATTCCCGCCGAACAGTGGGCCAAACCCAGCGCCGCCCTGGAAAAAGCCACACAGACCGTTCAAGACGCGATGCGTAAAAAGAAGATGAACTTCATTGATGCCTGCGCGCTGTTGGAAAAAAATGCTCAATAAACTGTACCGGCGCAAACCAAACAAACTGCCGTCCGTAGCGAAGCCAGACATAAAAAACAATAGACCCCGCGTTGGAGAGGTTCGGAAGAGCGGTGCGGAAGAAACATTATATCTTGCCCCGCTGCCGGTTTTTACCGGGCAGCAGCCTATTAGTACCCAGAATTTCTCCGAAATGAACGAGGTCTATGTACAGATGGGAGGCAGCAATATTGGTATGGTAATGCAGGGGAAGTTGCTCGCGTGGTTGATGCTGCTGATATTAATAGCAATGTTTATATTTCCGCTGATTATGGCAGCGATGGTACTTGTATTTTCACCTCCGCACATTGAGCGTTTCTTCTGGGAACTTCTTTGGATAGGCATTCAGGCAAATTTCGATGTAATTTGTTTTTCAGGAGTTGTTTTGATTGGCATATGTTGGCATGGCTCGCTACAGGATATTCGTAAAAATGCCAAACAATACCCAATACGTTTTAACCGCCAACGCCGCGAAGTCTGTTTTGTCGACAGCGACACCCATGAAGTGTTGATCGTGCCATGGGAGAGCGTGGTCGCTTGGGTATCCCAATCTGAAATGATTAGTCAATACGGCAGCGTTCAACTTTTCGAGTTCGGCATGGGACTTGAGGATGAAAAGAACGACACCGTGCAGTTCGTCCTGGCCAGTAAGCCCAGCCAAGCTCATGCCATTGGTACGTGGGAGGCAATTCGCCGGTATATGGAGCAAGGCATCCCAAGCCAGGCGGATGACCTATCGGTATGGATGATCGGCCGTGATTTAACAGAAGATGAGTTGCGTCCGTATGAAGGACTGCATACATGGAACGTGGAGCGGCGAATCAAAGAAGACACGGGCAGCTTACATATGCCGATCAGTGATGAACGCATGGCCGAAATAGGCTTGGAACCCCGCACCCGCTGGCCACTGCGTTGGTGGTACGTGCGCCGCGTTTTGACCTTCTGGAAAATGCCTTACCTGCTCGCCGAGTGGGGCCATAAAGCCGGTTCGCCCGTTCTGCCTGAAACCGTGCAACGTTGGTCCCAACCCATTCCCGCCGAACAGTGGGCCAAACCCAGCGCAGCCCTGGAAAAAGCCACGCTAACCGTTCAAGACGCAATGCGTAAAAAGAAGATGAACTTCATTGATGCCTGCGCGCTGTTGGAAAAAAATGCTCAATAAACTGTACCGGCGCAAACCAAACAAACTGCCGTCCTTAGCGAAGCCAGACATAAAAAACAACAGGCCCCGCGTTGGAGAGGTTCGGAAAAACGGTGCGGAAGAAATATTGTACCTGTCCCCGCTACCGGTCTTCACTGGGCAGCCGGCCATTAGTACCCAGAATTTCTCGGAGATGAACGAAGAATATTTGCAGATAGGAGGGAATAATAATGGCATGGTTGAGCAGGGGAAAATGCTGGCTTTCGTGATCTGGATTGTGTTGTTCATGACAGTGATATCTCCATTTTTTATGGCAGCGTTCGTAGTGGTTTTTTCCCCCGTCGATATAGAGCGTGATTTCTGGCAAATAGTCGGCCTAGGATTTCAGGTTCATATTGAAGCGCGTGTATTGACGGCAGTATCCCTGCTAGGGATATGTTGGCACGCCACTCTTCAAGGCGTCCGCACAAGTGCCAAACAATACTCAATACGTTTTAACCGCCAACGCCGCGAAGTCTGTTTTGTCGACAGCGACACCCATGAAGTGTTGATCGTGCCATGGGAGAGCGTGGTCGCTTGGGTATCCCAATCTGAAATGATTAGTCAATACGGCAGCGTTCAACTTTTCGAGTTCGGCATGGGACTTGAGGATGAAAAGAACGACACCGTGCAGTTCGTCCTGGCCAGTAAGCCCAGCCAAGCTCATGCCATTGGTACGTGGGAGGCAATTCGCCGGTATATGGAACAAGGCATACCAAGCCAGGCGGATGACCTGTCGGTATGGATGATAGGCCGTGATTTAACAGAAGATGAGTTGCGTCCGTATGAAGGACTGCATACATGGAACGTGGAGCGACGAATCAAAGAAGACACGGGCAGCTTACATATGCCGATCAGTGATGAACGCATGGCCGAAATAGGCTTGGAACCCCGCACCCGCTGGCCACTGCGTTGGTGGTACGTGCGCCGCGTTTTGACCTTCTGGAAAATGCCTTACTTGCTCGCAGAATGGGGCCATAAAGCCGGTTCGCCCGTTTTGCCTGAAGCAGTGCAGCGTTGGTCCCAACCCATTCCCGCCGAACAGTGGGCCAAACCCAGCGCAGCCCTGGAAAAAGCCACGCTAACCGTTCAAGACGCAATGCGTAAAAAGAAGATGAACTTCGTTGATGCCTGCGCGTTACTGGTTAAGAACGCCAAGTGAAGGGCCTGATCAATAATCGAAACACTCGGACTGGTCCGATACACTGAGGATCTGGAGCCCGCCTCCAAAAGCCTATACACAGCTCAAAAGCCTGCTTCTGCGCCGTGCCAAGTTGATTCAATGCCGCGTGAAAATGAAACAAAGTTGAGAAGCTGAAAGCCAGATGCAAGAGGCGTTTGACGAGTTTTGGCCGCGATTGATCATTTCGGAAAGCGCGTCGCGTCGTGCCCCATGGCGGCCACCAAATGTCGCTGAACATCGCTACGGGTTTGCATTTGGGCGGCACGAATCCTACCCAGACATGTTCCAGCCATTGGCGGCTTCGATGATGGTATTGGGGTTGAAAACGGTTACGTCGGGCTACCGGATATTCCAGGCGTTGGCTTTGAAGCCAAATCGGCGTTGTATGCGGTCATGCGCGAGTCGGGTGAGGGCGCCTGATAGCGCAGCGCCCATGATGTTCGCGGCTCTGCCACTGTGTTCAAGTTCGAGCCCGGTGGGTAATGCTTTGGTTCGCTGATACGGTGCTAAAAATCGATGTTTTGGTTGTTTGCCCGCCAGGCGGTCCTGAGTGCTCAGGGATGACCGTCAGCCTTACGCACGGACGTCGGCATGTCCGCTAAACCTAATGGCTCAAACAAAAACCGCCGTTTCGATCACGCCTGTAGGAAGCGTGGGAGTGTTAAACTCCTGCCACTTAACACGCGAGGGGAAAATTGTGCGCGGATTGCTCATGGTGGTGGCTGTTTTGATGTTGGCAGGGTGTGGCGAAGGTGCGGCGGACAAACCGGCAAAAGTGCAGGCGACAACCGTGGCTCAGGTCTCAGCGCCCCAGTGGGACGTGTTAGTAGAAGACCCCAAGGCCATCAGTGATTTGACCGACCGGCTCGTCGAGCATGGTTTTCCGTCTTTCGTCGCAGTCCGTGACGGAAAAGAGCGCGTGTTGCTTGGCCCCTTCAATTCCAGGGCCGCTGCCGAAGAGAAACGCGCGCAACTGGCACTTAAGATGAGTTACCAGTCTTCCATCGTTGATCACACGCTATAAGCCATTAACTTGGCTCGCGTTCGATACCCTGTTTACATTCAGTTGCAACGCGACACTCAATGGCGGGTGTTTTATCACCTGCGCCTTATCAAGCAAGCGACTGCGGGAGCAATTTTATGGACGAAGTACAACGATTAGGCGAGCTGCTGAGCGCCAACCAACGCAACGAAGAACACAAGCACCAGCAGTTCCATACCGACCTTGCGCGCTGGGAATCCAGCATTTTGAGCTTATACGAACAAATCGAAAGCTGGATGACTCCGCTTAAAAGCAGTGGGCAGATGGAATTTGAATATGAGCCGCACCAAGCGCAAAGCAAGGGTTACCCGGACGAAAACTCGCCGTTCCGCACTCAGCGCATGACGCTGTCATTTGCCGGGCGGCAGGTGGTATTTGTGCCTGACGCAATGGGCCCTAAAGGCTTAATCTCGATTTCTGCTACGGGTCTGAGTGTCCATGCGCAGGAGCAGGTATCGTTAGCATTAGCGGCGGGTGCCAGCGAATGGCAGATGACCCGACGTATCGGAGTCAAAGAGTCGGCAACTCATGAATTTACCGCCGATTACTTTGCTCGCCAGTTGCAAACATTAGTGCCCCAGCATCCAGCCTGAGTATTGTGCGGCAGCTCGTTCCTGTGCGCTCATAACAAAGCGGTGTGCCGGGCACACCGCTAACGCATGACCTAAGAACGACGCCCAAGCAGCAGGCCGATGACCAAACCAAACCCTGCAGATGCAGCGACGGTCTGCCATGGATGCCCACCAATGTAAGTTTCTGTAGCATCAACTGCAGGTTTGGTGCGTTCGCGCACGCTGGATACCGAATCCAGCGCTTGTTTAAGCTTCTGGCTCAATTGCTTGCGCAAAGTTGCAGCTTCGTCACCTACAAGTGCGGCGCTGTCGTTGAGCAATTTGTCTGATTCCTCGATCAGCGCCTGCAACTCACTAAATGCCTGATCCTTGATTTGCTCGGCGGTGTTTTGAGCAGCAGTTTTGCGGGCCATGATGTCTTCCTTTCAGTTAATTACTACAGTGAGCAATTGAGCTCCACTGAGCAAAAAAGTTGCAGCGTTTTTGCTTTCATTTGTTAACTGAACAAACAATGTCGCCTCAGAAACAACCTGCGGCAGTGTAAGATGCAGCCGTTTTCAGTCACAGGTGATTCGTATGAGCTTCAACCTTGCCAACCGGCCTATCAGCGAGCGCACAGCGCTTGAAGATGAAAAATCCAGACTGTTTGACCTCTGGCAGAGCAACTTGGGTAAAGCCAAGAGTGATGCCGCTAGGCTGATGGGTGAACGCTCCAAGCGCAAGGGCAAATGGTCCGAGTGGGTACGTTCAGAGCTCGACCTTATGTCCCCACCGGAATACGCCAATATGGTGCGCAGTGAAGTAAATCGCTTGGTAGCGGCGACCAAATAGGCTTACCAGCTGCCGTCGGCGCGGGGTAGGCTGAGGGTGCCGCTGTCACTGAAACGCATCGTGCCAAACAATCCGCCTGCCAGCTTTCCATGCAGTACATACGGCAGGTTCTCGATGCCTTCGCTTTGGCTAAGGCCGAAAGCCTGGCGCAGCGCGGCGAACGCTGAGACCGTCACTGGCACCACGAGCACTGCCTCGGAAAATCGTCCGATAGTGCCGCGTTGATCGCTGACACCCGACGCCAATAACTTGCCATTTACGTCCAGGTCGAGGACGACCCCGGAATACTCGATGGCCGTTTCATTAGGGTTTTGCAGCCGAAGTTTGACCGCAAAGCGCACCTCCAAGCCCTGACCTTGCAACGGTTCAATCCCGACCACATTGATGTTCAGCGGATCGCGGTTGGGTAATAGCGCGCAAGCGCTCAGCATAACGATCAATAAAGAAGTCAGCAGCATGCGAACTGGGCGTAGCGGCATTAGTGTCACTCCATTGAGCAAAGTGAAAGCTTATCGGCTCAACTGTGCGACCCTTCGTGCAGTCATAGGTTCGTTTCCTGCAGTGGTACTGGCTATTTAAACTTTGCGCCCTAAGATAAACGGCGACTCTCAAACACACCTAAACGGCTAGCAGGGCACTCTTCATCCATGTCGGAAAAAGACACCATCTCCATGCAACTGGTGCGCGAGGCACTGTTGCAGTGTTGCACGCCAGGCGCGGCCACCGATGAGGTGCTGAACAAGGTTGGCATTGCGCTTGAATCCTTTGCGCAGCCGAATGCGCGGGTATCGGCGAGCGCTTACGCTCGGTTGTGGCGTTTGCTGGCGCGGCGTTTGGATGATGAGTTTTTTGGCATGGACCCACGCCGGTTACGGTCTGGCAGCTTGGCGTTTCTGTGCCGCTCGTCCATGGCTCAGTTGACCGTGTCGTGCGGGCTTGAGTCAGGCTTGAGCTTTTTATCGCTAATGCTGGATGGTTTTCAGGCGAGCCTGGTCCGTCAGCAAACTTTGGCTGAAATTGTGCTCGAAGAGCGCGATCAATCTCCCCGGCGGGCGTTCACCTATTTCGCCTACTGGATGATTGTTCACGGGGTAGCCTGTTGGCTGGCGGGGCGAAGAATTCCGATCCTGGCCATTGAATTGCGCTGCGCGAAGCCGGATTTTTACGAAGACTACGCGGTAATGTTTTCTGAGAACCTGCGCTTCGACCGTCCGCGCACCCGAATGATTTTCGCTGCCGACTGTCTGGACCTGCCGATCAAGCGCAGTGCCGAGGAATTGGCCCAGTTTCTGGCGCGGGCGCCGGGCAATATCTTGGTTAAGTATCGCGACCCGGAAAGCGTCGCCCAGCGGATCAAAAATGAGCTGCGCACCCAGCCCGCCGAATCCTGGCCAGAGACCGAAGCATTAGCCCAGGCTTGGCACATGTCAGCATCTACCCTGCGGCGGCGTTTGGCAGAAGAAGGCCAGAGCTACCAAGCGATCAAAGACAGCCTGCGTAAGGAGTTGGCGATTGTCTGGTTAGCCGATCCAGACGTCAGCTTTGCCGACATTGCTGCACGACTGGGGTTTGCCGACACCAGCTCGTTTTATAAAGCCTTCCGCAAATGGTCCGGCTCTAACCCGGGGCATTATCGAAGTTTAATCGTGGGGATTTAAGGCGCTTTTTTCTAGAAATCACCTTATAAACAACACATAACTTATTGAATAAAAGCATAGGTTCTTCGTAAGCATGCTCCTGCACGTCTGGTATTCACTGTAAGACGGGCGGCAGCCCCCACAGATGATCTCGATATAGCCCCTTAACGCCGCCATTGGCCAAACCAGTCATCCAACTTGAGCGCTTTGACCATTGTCCGAACGTTCCTGTGCGTCGATTATTTCGCTATTCCAAAAAGCGAAGGCATTTTCATGCAGATCGAAGGCAAGGTTTTTTTAGTCAGTGGCGGTGCGTCGGGGCTAGGTGCGGCTACCGCGCAGATGCTGGTGGCCGCTGGCGCCAAGGTCATGCTGGTGGATATCAACGAAACCGCCGTCGCCGCTGAGGCGCAAAAATTAGGCGCTCAGGCACGCTATGCCGTGGCCGATGTCAGCCAGGAGTCGGCGGCACTAGCTGCTGTGGAGGCGGCGGTGACCGCGTTTGGTGGGCTTCATGGCTTGGTTAATTGCGCTGGCGTGGTCGGCGCCGAGAAGATTCTCGGCAAAAGCGGCCCCCATGGACTGGACAGCTTCAGCCGAGTGATCAACATCAATCTGATCGGCAGCTTCAATCTGCTTCGATTAGCCGCCGTCGCCATCGCCGAGACTGAAGCCGACGCAGGTGGTGAGCGCGGCGTCATTATTAATACCGCTTCCGTGGCGGCCTATGATGGTCAGATCGGTCAGGCTGCCTACGCGGCGTCTAAAGGCGCTATCGTCAGCATGACTTTGCCCGCTGCGCGTGAGCTGGCGCGGTTTGGTATACGTGTGATGACCATCGCCCCCGGTATTTTTGAAACACCGATGATGGCCGGTATGACTGAACAAGTGCGGGAATCACTGGCCGCCGGCGTGCCATTCCCGCCGCGCTTGGGCAAGCCGCAAGAGTACGCGGCGTTGGTCAGGCATATCATTGAAAACAGCATGCTTAACGGCGAGGTTATCCGTCTCGATGGTGCCTTGCGTATGGCCGCCAAGTAATTCTCCCATCACTGAGAAGCCAGAGATGTCTATCCAAGACCCAATTGTCATCGTAAGTGCTGTCCGCACCCCCATGGGTGGGTTTCAGGGGGTGCTTGCCAGTCTGACCGCGCCACAACTGGGCGCTGCGGCAATTCGTGCTGCCGTCGAGCGTGCAGGCGTTGAAGCCCAGGACATCGACGAAGTGTTATTCGGTTGCGTGCTGTCGGCGGGGTTGGGTCAGGCGCCCGCTCGGCAAGCGGCGCTGGGCGCGGGTCTGAGTCGTTCTACGGTGTGCACCACGCTTAACAAAATGTGTGGGTCGGGCATGCAGGCAGCCATTCTGGCTCACGACTCATTACTGGCCGGTAGCGCCCAGGTCGCGGTGGCTGGAGGGATGGAAAGCATGTCCAATGCCCCGTATTTACTGGACCGGGCCCGCAGCGGCTACCGAATGGGGCATGGCCGGGTGCTCGACCATATGTTTCTTGACGGATTGGAAGATGCTTACGACAAGGGCCGATTGATGGGTACCTATGCCGAAGACTGCGCTGAACTCAATGGTATTAGCCGCCAGATGCAAGATGCCTTTGCCGTGGACTCGCTGATGCGGGCCCAACAGGCCATCAGCAACGGCCGTTTCTCGGCCGAAATCGTTCCGGTGCAGGTTACCGTCGGCAAGGAACAGCGGCTGATCAGCGAAGACGAGCAGCCGCCCAAGGCTCGTATAGACAAAATTCCTACTCTGAAACCGGCGTTTCGCGAAGGTGGAACGGTAACTGCCGCCAACTCCAGTTCGATTTCCGATGGCGCTGCGGCACTGGTACTGATGCGCCGCTCCGAAGCCCAGCGGCGTGGCTTGAAGCCGCTCGCAGTGATTCACGGTCACGCGGCCTTCGCCGATGAGCCAGGGTTGTTTCCGACAGCGCCCATAGGTGCGATTAAAAAGTTGATGAGTAAGGTCGAGTGGTCGCTAACAGACGTAGACCTGTTTGAAATCAACGAAGCGTTCGCCGTGGTGGCGTTGGTGGCCATGAGCACGCTGGAAATTTCTCACGACAAGTTGAATATCCACGGTGGCGCGTGTGCGTTGGGGCATCCGATTGGTGCGTCGGGGGCGAGGATTTTGGTCACGCTGATCTCAGCACTGCGCCAAAAGGGGCTTAAGCGCGGCGTAGCAGCGGTGTGCATTGGCGGCGGCGAGGCGACAGCGGTTGCACTTGAGTGCCTGTATTGAAGCGTTAAATAAGGAAACGAACATGCTTCCCACCGAAGAACAACAACAAATCAGCGATGCGGCCCGGCAGTTCGCCCAAGAGCGGCTCCGGCCGTTCTCTGCTCAATGGGACCGCGATCATGCTTTTCCGCGCCAGGCCATCAGTGAAATGGCTGAACTCGGCTTCTTCGGCATGTTGGTGCCCGAGCAATGGGGCGGCTGCGATACGGGTTACCTCGCATACGCCATGGCGTTAGAAGAGATCGCCGCTGGGGATGGCGCGTGTTCGACCATCATGAGTGTGCACAACTCAGTGGGCTGCGTGCCGATCCTCAGGTTCGGCACCGAACAACAGAAGCAGCGTTTTCTGACGCCGTTGGCCAGCGGCGAGATGCTGGGTGCTTTCGCTCTGACCGAGGCTCAGGCAGGCTCCGACGCCAGCAATTTGCGCACCCGCGCGCGGTTGGAGGGTGACCATTACGTGCTCAATGGCAGTAAGCAGTTCATCACGTCCGGGAAAAACGCCGGGGTGGTGATCGTCTTCGCCGTGACCGACCCCGCTGCCGGTAAGCGCGGTATCACAGCGTTTATCGTGCCGACCGACTCACCGGGTTACACCGTCGCCAAGGTTGAAGAGAAGCTCGGCCAACACGCCTCTGATACCTGTGAAATTCTGTTTGAAAACGTCAAGGTTCCGATTGATCAGCGCCTGGGCGCAGAGGGCGAGGGCTACAAAATCGCGCTGGCCAATCTGGAAGGCGGTCGCGTGGGCATCGCTGCTCAATCGATCGGCATGGCCCGCGCGGCGTTTGAAGTCGCTCGTGATTACGCCAAGGAGCGGACTAGCTTTGGCAAGTCATTGACCGAACACCAGGCCGTGGCCTTTCGACTGGCCGACATGGCCACTTCGATAGCGGTCGCCCGGCAAATGGTGCATTACGCGGCAGCGCTGCGGGACAGTGGCAAGCCGGCGTTGGTTGAGGCATCTATGGCCAAACTGTTTGCTTCGGAAATGGCCGAGAAGGTCTGCTCCAGTGCTTTACAGACTTTGGGTGGCTACGGCTATTTGAATGATTTCCCCCTGGAGCGTATTTACCGAGACGTGCGGGTCTGCCAGATTTATGAGGGCACTAGCGATATTCAACGAATAGTCATTTCAAGAAGTTTTTATCGTTAATTATCAACTACTTAAATTGATAATCTAATGTTATTTATGGAATATGGCGCTTTTTATATTTATTTTAAAAATGGAATTAAATCAATGAGTTATGAATCTATTCTGATAGAGATTCGAGGTCGTGTAGGTTTGATTACCTTGAACCGTCCCCACGCGTTGAATGCCTTGAACGCTCAATTGGTCCATGAGTTGAACCAGGCGCTGGATGTATTGGACGCGAATCGTGACATTGGCTGCATCGTCCTGACAGGCTCTAAAAAAGCCTTCGCCGCAGGTGCAGACATCAAGGAAATGTCTGAGTTGACGTATCCGCAGATCTACCTTGACGATCTGTTTTCCGACAGTGATCGCATTGCTAACCGGCGTAAACCGATGATCGCCGCGGTTGCCGGATTTGCCTTGGGCGGAGGTTGTGAGCTGGCACTGATGTGCGACTTTATCCTCGCGGCCGATAACGCAAAATTCGGTCAGCCGGAAATCAAACTGGGTGTATTGCCCGGCATGGGCGGCACCCAACGGCTCACACGTGCGGTGGGGAAAGCCAAGGCCATGGAAATGTGTCTGAGTGGACGTTTGATTGACGCAGTGGAAGCTGAGCGTTCTGGGCTGGTGTCCCGGGTGCTGCCGGTTGATCACTTGTTGGATGAGGCGTTGAAAGTAGCGGCTGAAATCGCCGCAAAATCCTTGCCCGTGGCGATGATGGTCAAGGAAAGTGTTAATCGTGCCTTTGAAGTGAGTCTCGCCGAAGGTATCCGCTTTGAGCGCAGGGTTTTCCATGCGGCCTTCGCGACGAGCGATCAAAAAGAAGGCATGACAGCGTTCATTGAAAAACGCGAGCCGCACTTCAAAGGGTATTGATGAAGAAGGATCTTGCTAATACCGGCTCACCCATTGAAACAGTGCGCTGAAGTCGGGCCGGGTTGGCGAAGGATCGGGCTGGTCAGGTTCCGGTGTCTTCTCGTAAAGGGTGGGTTCTTCCTCGCAGATGCTGCGACTCAGGCGTTTGGGATTAGAGATTCGAATGTGATCCGTGTGCAACTCAATGCGCGTATCTGCAGTGGCCAGAGTCATGGGCGATGGCGCATCAGCACGTAGCGTTTGCCCAGCGCTTAGATGGATGCGCTCCACCAAGCGGCCCAGTGATTGGCCATCGATACATATCGACGGCTCCGGCCTCGGTGTCGCTTGGCCACTGACGGTGTCGACAATTACCGGTCGATTTAGATCCCCGTCGAAATAATTCAACATCACTTCGGTGCCTGCCAGTAAGTCTGACGTTGTTCTGGTCGAGGGAGCTCCAATGGCCAATGGCAGCCAAACACAAGCTTCGTTACCTGACTGAATCTGTGGCCAACGTAGCTTCACCTGAACACGGCCTAACGCGTCGCGGGTTATCGGAAGGCCGTTTTCGCCCATTAAGGTGGCAGTGTGGTGACCGGAAACTTTTGGCGCGTAAGGTATAAGCGACGGGCGATAAGACATGGCCCATGGGATAGCACGAAAGTGATTTCGATAGCCGCGAGTCAGCGGTGCAAGATCCTTAACGCCCCTGTCGTTAGATTCAAGATCGAAAGTTGGTGGCCACTGGTCATGGTCCAACGACGCCTGTTCGATGAGCTCTTTAGTGTCAAGTGGGTCGAGCCCATCCAACACTTGGGGTTGCTTGCCCGCGTGGTGAAGTTCAGTGAGTAACCAATGATCGTTGAACATGCCATTGGGATGAGCGATCACCCACAGTATTCGTCCGCTGCTCAACATGGGCTGATTACTAACACCATGCACATACCGCCGCTCGCAACGCATGCGCTCTAAAGTGCGTTCGCTCAGTTGACGAAGCCTGGTTTCGGCTATTTCCGGCGGCTTGCTGGGTTTAAACGTATCGCACGATTGGTTGGCTGCATGGCCGTAGTCCGGTGACGGAAGGCTGTCCTCCTCGGCGTCGTGCGGCGATTGGTGCGCAAAGGGCGTGCAGTGTTCAGGACGCGCGTCAAAGGCATAGGTTTCTACCATGTGGCTGATGGCTGGGTGAGTCGCGTCGCGATCGCCGGTTTTCTGGTAACGGGCTGGTCGCGGTAACTCGGAAAAGTTGGCCGGATCGTCGCCAAAAATTACAACGTGCTGGTTGCGGTGGTGTTCAAAACGGAAATGAATGCCTTCCTCTGCACAGAGTCGCTGTAAGAGGTGCAAATTATTTTCGTCGTATTGAGCACAGGTTTCCCGTGGTGGATAGAGCCCCACTAGAGGTTCAAAACGATAATGGTCATCCCCGATACCGTGCTCTTCGAGGATCTGCTTAATGATTTGGGGTACGCTCAAACCTTGAAACAATCGCTGATGGTACCGCTGCTGCAACGCTTGCAAGCGTGGTTCAAGGGTTACCCGAAAATGGCTGATAGTTTTACCAACGTATAGCGGTAGGACGCTGCCTATCAAGCCATGGACGCCATTTTGCTCTTCACCTATGCAAAGAAAGGCGCTCCGCGACTTCAGCAGTTTGACCTCTAGATAAACGTTTGGACTAACCAGGTCAATTTCAAACCAGTAAGGTCGGTTTAGTGCTTCACAGCCTCTGAAATGGGTGACGCGTAATTCCAACGGCGCGTTGGCGACGGTCAAGGTGATCAATGTTTCCTTTTCTTGGCTCAACTGCTCATCCTTACTTCTAAAAAACCTCGGCAGAGAGTACGGAATGCCGATGACGAACGTCAGAGCTGCGCAGTTTTTCGGAAAAGGACTACAAGTAAACGTAACTGTTCTTGATGAAATACAGGTTTTTCTTGCGTACCGACTCTGTTTGGCCCTCGCTGGGCAGGAAGGGGTTTCATCTAGCGTGATCGCGTATAAAATGAGCGCCAATTTCAGCGTATTGCCAACGTATCGTCAGCTGCCTGCTGACAGCTAAGGCGGTAGTTATCAGCCACGGACCAAGAGAAAAACATGGGCGCACAGTGGAAGGTCAAGCATAAAGAAGCGGCATCGAATGCCAAAGGTCGAATCTTTGGCAAGCTGTCCAAGGAAATCATGATCGCTGCCCGAACCGGTGCTGATCCCGACATGAACCCACGATTGCGGTTAATCATCGAGCAGGCAAAGAAAGCATCAATGCCACGTGAAACACTTGAGCGCGCGATAAAAAAAGGCGCTGGGCTTCTGGGCGAAGGCGTTACATTTGAGCGCCTGACTTACGAAGGATTTGCGCCGCATCGGGTGCCCGTGATCGTGGAATGCCTGACCGACAACATTAATCGCACGGTGTCTGAAATTCGTGTGTTGTTTCGCAAGGGGCAACTAGGTGCCGCAGGCTCGGTGTCTTGGGACTTCAACCATCTGGGAATGATCGAAGCTGTGCCCGCGACGCCGGACGCCGACGCTGAATTAGCTGCCATTGAGGCAGGTGCTCAGGATTTCGAACCAGCCGAAGAAGGCGCTACGCTGTTTCTCACTGAGTTAACCGACCTGGACGCTGTGTGCAAGGCGCTACCGGAGTTTGGTTTCACCGTGCAGTCGGCGCAGTTGGGGTATCGTCCCAAAAGCACGGTTGATGGCTTAAGTGATGAGGAAATGGCGGATGTCGAGGCGTTTCTTGAAGCGATTGATGGGCATGACGATGTGCAGAACGTGTACGTAGGGTTGGCCGGTTAAGCTGCTCAGCCGGGTTCGTAATTTGAAAACGACGCATAAATTATTGACTAAAAAATAACTGTAAGAGCTGCCGAAGGCTGCGATCGACCAGGAACCGATCGCTGCTTTACCCACTTGCCAATCGCAACGCTGCAAGGCAGCTATATTAAAGCTCTCGCAATACCCGGTTAACCTCTGCGAACGACGGCCTTGCCAGAACGTCTGGCTGAGTGCACTTGTGTTGAAGAGCGTTCAGTCCTGCCACTTCCCGCGATCCGCAGCGTTTCGTCAGTTCATCCAGTAAAATTCCAAATGCCCGAACTTCAATCCGCTCCAGCAGTGCCGGTTGCTCTGTCTGTCCAGTGGGGTGGAATGACGCTGCACCGAAGTCTCCTAACAGGCAATCGCCGTCTTGGCTGAACAAAATGTTATGAGCGTACAAGTCACCGTGGCTGAGGTGGCTGGCATGGAGGTGTTCAGCGGCCGAGGCTATACCCCGGGCTAGCCGTAGCGCGGTTTCCAAGGTGAAGACGGTATTCAATGGATAGACATCCCGCGTACAGGACTCAAGGCTCGGCGGCCCGGCGAGGTTTTCGAAGTGTGGGGCGATGAGTTGCATGACTAAACCGGTTTGATCGCTAGGGTGTTCTGCGATTTGCCCTTCGACGCCAATCAGATTCGGGTGCGAACCCGCCGCGATACAGGCCGCCATCTCGTTCAGTGGGGAACCGTCGCTGGTGATGCTGCCTTTATAAAGTTTCACCGCCACCAACGTCTCCAGTTGTTCCGGTGCTCGCCACAGCGCCTGCTGGATAACTCCGGAAGCGCCTTCGCCCAATAGTTGCTGCACGGCCAGGTGCGACCAAATGATTTGCCGGATGGGCGTATCCGCGTGGTAGGTGGGCAGCGGGTTACCCGCGTAGGCCAGCCAAGCCAGTGCAGGCAATTTTAATAGCCAGTCGGGAAGCGCGGTTAGCTGATTGGCGGAGATGCGCACCAATTCGAGTTGCGTACAGCGAGCAAGGGACGCCGGTAATGTGTGCAACTGGTTGCCCGCAAGCATTAGCTTTTGCAAGGCGCCGCAGTCACCGATAGCCTCGGGCAAGGTTTCAATGCAATTGTCGGTCAGGATCAACCAGCGCAGCAGTGGTGGTAATGCCTGGGCCGGAATGTGTCGAATTTGATTGGCCTTGAACCCGATGATTTGCAATTGACTGCAATGACCGATACACGGCGGCAGCTCGGTGAACTGGTTTTCCGAACAAAACAAGACACGCAGTTTTTGTAAACGGTAGAGGTCCGCTGGCAAATTACGGAGTGCATTACCACTCAGGTTGAGAATTTCAAGTGTGTCAGCAAGGTCGAAAATTTCTACAGGAAACTCTAGTAGCCCACAGGACAAATCAAGGCGTTTGATGCCGTTAAGTTGGCCTGCACGAAGGCGTTCAAGGGTGTGTGGTCGACGATCGGCATCCATCATCAGCAGTGCCGGACCAGACAGATATCAATTAACTGAAACATTCGGTCTATGGCGGGGGGCGCCTCTGCGTACAGGATTCGGTAAATCATCGGCGCCACAATCGCGTCCACAAGGTCTTCGGCAGGGGGTGTTGCCTCGCCGCGTGCGATTGCACGATCGACAATGATTTGAAGCTGATCGCGGACAATAGTCGCACATTTGCCTGAACGACCTGCAGCGCTCGCGACAACGTCCCGCATCATCTCCCGCCCGGCAACGGAGTTCATATCGTCTAAATATTGTTCGGTCCAGCTCTGCAGATCGTCGCGGAGGTTGCCGCAATTAACCGGTACGTCCGGGCGCAAGCGCTCTAGCGCAGCGTCTGCCAGCAAACTGGTCAGGTCGCCCCAACGCCGATATATGGTGGATGGCGTCACCCCTGCGCGGGCCGCAATCATCGGTACGCTAAGAGTTGAACGTTCATGCTCAAGCAACAGATCGCGGATAGCGGCGTGGATCGACTCTTGAACACGGGCACTGCGGCCGCCCGTGCGAATACCTTCTTTAATAGCCATACGGCAGACCTTAACACAAAGAATTTGCTTTAAGAGGTGTTGCGTTGCACACTCACAAAAGCTAAATATTTGCTTTTGTGCCGTGATTTGTCTGGAGAGTGTAACCATGTCCCACCCTTTGCAAAACCCATCTGACGCAGCTCGCGGTCGTAGCAGTTTAGGGTTTCTGGCCATTACCACACTGAGCTTTTTCGCCGCATCCAGTTCACCAACCCCGCTTTATCACCTGTATCAGCAAAATTGGGGCTTCTCGGCGGCGATGCTGACCCTGATATTCGCCGCGTATGCATTGAGCTTGTTGGTTGCATTATTGGTAGTGGGCTCGTTATCGGATTATCTCGGCAGACGTCCGGTGATCTTCGCTGCGCTATTGCTACAAATTCTATCAATGGCGTTATTTATCGGCGCTACAGACGTGAGCTGGTTGCTGTTGGCGCGGTTGCTTCAGGGTTTTGCCACGGGAATGGCGGCCAGCGCACTGGGAGCTGCGTTGCTCGACTGTGATCAGGTTCAAGGCCCGCTGGTCAATAGCGTAGCGCCGTTGTTGGGGATGGCAGGCGGTGCGTTAGGAACCAGCGTGTTGGTGGCCTACGCCCCGATGCCATTGACGCTGGCATTTATCGTGCTTTTAGCCGCCTTTGTGCTGCAAGCGGTGTACCTGTGGCGATTGCCGGAAACGGTGAGTCCGCAACCCGGGGTGTTCGCCTCGCTAAAACCGACGCTGAGTGTGCCGCCGCAGGCACGGCGTACCCTTTGGCTGATTCTCCCAGTCGACATCGCTGCATGGGCACTGGGCGGGTTCTACCTGTCCTTGACACCGTCGCTCTTGGCGGCGGCAACGGGTTCAACCTCAGTGATGAATGGTGGACTGGCCGTGGCAGCGCTCACCTTAAGTGGCGTGTTGGCAATTCTTAATCTGCGCAGACGGCCGCCGGTACTGGCTTTGTTCGTTGGCGCGATTTGCTTGGGCATCGGCGTGGCGGTGATTTTGCTGGCGATTAACAGCGGTTGGCTGTGGTTGTTTTTCGTCGGCACTGTGATCGCTGGCTGTGGCTTCGGCTCTGGTTTTCTGGGTGCCATGCGCTTACTGATGCCGCTGGCTCATGCCCATGAGCGCGGAGGGTTGATGTCGACGTTTTATGTGCTGAGTTACTTGGCATTTTGTCTACCTGCATTGGTTGCAGGCTTGTCTGCGCACCGCTTCGGCCTGATAGCCACCGCAAACGTCTATGGTTTGGTCGTTATTGTGCTGGCGGCCCTGGCTTTACTCGGTTTATTCATCCAACGGTTGGCAAACACCCGTTCCCTGCAGTGCGGCTTACATGACCGACAAAAGTCGTAGCTGAAATTCGCCGGGTATCTGCTACGTTCATCTGTGTAAGGCCTTTCTCGCAAGCCCAGAACAAGAACAATCACAGGGATACCGATGAGCCAGCAGCCGATGAACTACGTCCAAAGTCACGCGCATTCGATTGCCGATCCCGAAAGTTTTTGGGCCGAACAAGCGCAGCAGGTGGCTTGGTATCGCAAGCCCAGCAATATCCTTGAGACCTTGGCCGACGGCACGCACCGCTGGTTCGGCGATGGCGTACTTAATAGCAGCTACCTGGCGCTGGATTATCACATCGAGCAAGGGCGAGGCGAGCAGACGGCGTTGATCTACGACTCGCCGGTTAGCTACAACAAAGTTCGTTATAGCTACCTCGAATTACGCGATGAAGTGGCACGTTTGGCCGGACTCTTGCGTCAGTTGGGTGTGGAAAAAGGCGACGGCGTGATTATTTATATGCCAATGGTGCCGCAAGCGGTAATGGCGATGCTGGCCTGCGCTCGGTTGGGTGCGGTTCACTCGGTGGTCTTTGGCGGTTTTGCTGCCAATGAACTGGCGCTGCGCATCGACGACGCCAAACCCACGTTGCTGCTGACCGCATCTTGCGGCCTCGAATTTGACCGGGTGATTGAATACAAACCCCTGGTCGACAAAGCGTTAGAGCTAGCCCGTCATCAGCCGTGTCAGGTAGTGGTGTTGCAACGTCCGCAGGTCTTGGCAATTTTGCAGGCTGGGCGTGACCTGGATTGGGACGTTGCGTTAGTGGGTATTGAGCCGGTTGATCCGGTGCCTGTCGCGAGTACCGACCCGCTCTACATCATGTACACGTCAGGCACCACGGGTAAGCCCAAGGGCATTGTGCGCGAAAACGGCGGCAATGCCGTGGCATTGATCTTCACCATGGCCTCAATTTATGGCATGCAAAGAGGCGATGTCTGGTGGGGAATTTCCGACGTCGGCTGGGTCGTGGGTCATTCACTGATTGTTTATGGGCCGTTGATGGCCGGGTGTACGACGGTGTTGTATGAGGGCAAACCGGTCCGCACGCCGGATGCGGGAAGCTACTGGCGGATGGTCGAGGAATATCGGATCAACGCCTTATTTTGTGCGCCGACTGCCATGCGAGCGATTCGCAAGGCCGACCCCGGCGGCGAGCTGATCAAAAACCGCGACCTGAGTTCGATTCGCCATTTGTTCCTGGCGGGAGAAAAACTCGACTCCAGCACCCATGAGTGGCTCGAGCAACTGACCGGCAAGCCAGTCCTCGACCACTGGTGGCAGACCGAAACCGGTTGGCCGGTCACGGCACCCTGCGTGGGTCTTGACGGCCACCGTCCTGGCCCTGGTTCAAGCAACCGCGCGGTGCCGGGTTACGACGTTCGAGTGATGGACGAGCACGGGCAATTGGTGGGGCCGGGTGAGCAAGGGTCAGTGGTCATTGCCTTACCGCTGCCTCCGGGTTGCAGCCAGACCCTGTGGAACGATCATTCGCGCTACCTTGAGGCTTATTTACAAAGCTTTCCCGGTTATTTTCATACCGGCGACGGTGGTTATGTTGATGACGAAGGTTTTGTTTACATCATGGGCCGCACTGACGATGTGATTAACGTCGCGGGCCATCGGCTGTCTACCGGGGAGATGGAGGACTTGGTTGGTCAACATCCGGCCGTCGCCGAGTGCGCAGTGATTGGCGTGCATGACGAGATCAAAGGCCAAGTGCCGTTAGGGATGATTGTGCTCAAGGACGGTGTCGAGCAAAGCAGCGCGCAGCTCCAGAGCGAAATGGTTGCCCTGGTGCGTGAAAAAATCGGTGCCCTAGCCTGTTTGCAACGGATCGTGGTGGTCAAGCGTCTACCCAAAACCCGCTCCGGAAAAATACTGCGTGCGGTTCTGCGCAAAATTGCCGATGGAGAGGTGTTTACACCGCCGTCGACCATTGACGATACAGCCATTCTGGCGGAGATCGGTGTTGCACTGGGCATGCGGCCCAACAACCGGCCTTAATCAACGGCATTGTTGCAGAATGAAACGAGCGTTCGAAAACGCTACTATGCGCAATCGACTCCATTTTCGGCGCTCGTCAATCAAGCGCCCTGACTCAAGGATTTAACATGAGCTTGTGGTTTAAGACCCCGGATATCGAACACCTCAATGCGATGCAGAAGAATACCATCGGCGAATTGTTGGACATTAGGTTCGAAAGTCTCGATGACAATTCGATCACTGCAAGCATGGTGGTTGATCACCGAACTCATCAGCCGTATGGACTGTTGCACGGCGGTGCGTCAGTGGTGTTGGCTGAAACCGTGGGTTCGACGGCCAGCTACCTGTGCATCGACCCGAGCAAATTTTTTTGTGTCGGTCTTGAAATCAACGCCAACCACCTACGCGGTTTACGCAGCGGTCGAGTCACGGCAGTCGCCCATCCCGTTCACATAGGTCGCACGACTCATGTCTGGGACATCCGCCTGACCAGCGACGAAGGCAAGGCCAGTTGTATCTCGCGCTTGACCATGGCAATAGTGCCGATAGGCGAGCAACCACCGGTTCGTTAACCCAACGTGCAATCCTGTCCTAACTGTCACTCTTCCTGGCGGATACAGTCATTGCCGCGCGCGTGGCGGGTGCGCACAATTGCCACTGGGTTTTCGTTATGGACGCGCTCGTATGCCGCAACAGGTATTTTTCGCTCACGCAAACGGTTTCCCGTCGGCCACATACGGCAAACTGTTTTCCGCGCTGGGCCCGGAGTTCGTCGTTTCGCATTTGCCGCAGCACGCACACGACCCCCGATTTCCGGTGGACGACAACTGGCTGAATTTGGTCGATGAGCTGATTTATCACCTGCAACTTCAACCAGAACCGGTTTGGGGCGTGGGACACTCGTTAGGTGGTGTGTTGCATTTTCACGCGGCGTTGCGCTGTCCTGAGTTGTATCGCGGTGTGGTGATGCTGGACTCCCCGGTGCTCACGTTGGCCGATCAACTGATGATCCGCGCGGCTAAACGCTTTGGTTTCATTGATCGCATTACGCCGGCGGGACGCACCCTAGGTCGTCGGGAAGCGTTCGCTGACATGGCCGCTGCCCGCCAGTATTTTGCGGGCAAAACACTTTTTCGACGTTTTGATCCCGAATGTTTCGATGCCTATCTGCTACATGGGTTACAGCAAGACGGTGAGCAATTGCGCCTGCGTTTCGACCCGGCAACGGAAATTAGTATTTACCGCAGCGTGCCACACACCAGCCCCGGCCGTGCCCAGCAGCTGCAAGTGCCGCTTGCCGTGGTTCGCGGCAAACACAGCCGAGTCGTCATGCGTCACCACACCCGTTCGGTAAAATACCTGCCGCTGGGTGAATCGTTATCCATGCCTGGCGGTCACATGTTTCCCCTGGAGCGTCCTCAGGAAACCGCTGACTTGCTTAAGCAGGTGTTCACACGTTGGAATCTGGCGCGTCCCGCGAAGGCCAGCGCATGAGTATGCCTGTTGAAGAAGTCCGCCTAAGCTTGCCCCATATCGAATTGGCCGCCCACCTGTTCGGGCCGCAGGACGGTCAGCCGGTCATTGCCCTGCACGGTTGGCTAGACAACGCCAATAGTTTCGCGCGCTTGGCGCCGCACCTAAAAGGGCTGCGCATCGTTGCTCTAGACCTGGCCGGGCACGGGCACTCCGACCACCGTCCGCTGGGTTCCGGCTATACGTTGTGGGATTACGCCCATGATGTTTTGCAGGTGGCACAACAGCTCGGCTGGCAACGCTTCTCGCTCATGGGGCATTCCTTGGGCGCAATTATTTCAGTGGTACTGGCCGGTGCGCTGCCTGAGCGGGTCACGCGCCTGGCCTTGATTGATGGGGTGATCCCGCCCACCGGCGAAGCGGACAGCACCGCCGAGCGAATGGGTATGGCGTTGCAGGCAAAGTTGAATCTGTCTACCAAACGCAAGCCCGTCTACCCTGACTTGGACAGCGCAGTACAGGCCCGAATGAAAGGGGTGGTGGCCGTCAGTCGGGAGGCCGCAGAGCTGCTCGCCCAGCGTGGATTGATGCCGGTACCCGGCGGTTACACGTGGCGCAGTGACAGCCGCTTGACCTTGGCGTCACCGATGCGTTTGACCCGTGATCAGGCGATGGCCTTCGTCAAACGTGTTAGTTGTCCGACGCAATTGGTGGTGGCCGGGCAGGGCATGCTCGCGCAACATCCTGAGTTATTGTCGCAACTCCCGTTTGAAGTCATGACCCTTGAGGGCGGTCACCATCTGCATTTGAATGACGAAGAGGGCGCACGCTCTGTTGCAGACTGTTTCAATCGCTTTTACGCCGATCCTTGACTTGCGGCAGGCAACTGCCGAGGCTGGGCGGATTGAAACAGGAGATGATCTTGATGGACCACTGCCCCGTCGTTACTTGCAACCCCTTTCAGTCCGCCCCCGCCTTAGCGACCCAAGAAGAGCACGTATGCGTTTACTGAGTGTTCTTACCGCCTCGATCAGCAGTTCATTGCTAAGTACCCTTTTATTTGCCGCCGATGTTCCGGGCAGCCATGACTTGGAGATCGTTCCACGGGTTCTGGATTCGGAAATCGTCGACTACCGTCCGCCCATGGACCAGCAGCGGATTTATCCGCTGGGTTCCGTTCGTAAGGTTAGCGGTCAGTTACGCTTCGAAGGGCAGGTCGCCGCCAAAGGTCTTGCGACTGCCGTGACGTATGAATTACCAGCCGGACATACCTCCGACGAGGCTTTCACCGCCGCGCGGGAGGGGTTGCAAAAGCAAGGCGCCGAATTGCTGTATTGGTGCCAGGCACGAGATTGTGGCGAAAGCAGCTTGTGGGCCAATGAAGTATTTGGTAACTCCAAGTTGTTCGGTGCCGATGATCAACAGGCGTATTTGTTGCTACGCCTTGCTGCCCCGAAGGACGACACCTTAGTGGCCTTGTATGGCATTACCCGTGGCAATCGTCGTGCGTACCTACACGTTGAACAGTTTGATTCCGACGCACCGTTGGGTGAGTTGCTACCCACCTCCGCGACCTTGCTGCGTCAATTGAAAAGCACCGGAAAACTAGAGTTTCCGAAACTGAAGGGTGAACCGCAGGACCCTTGGACGATCTTGATTTCCCGTGCGCTCAATCTGGACAGCACTTTGCGGGTCACGGTATCCGGAGCACATGGTGAGGTTTGGCGTCAGGCGTTAATTGCCAACAGTGTCCGTGCGGCACGTCTTGAGACAGGTAGCGCTGACAAACAGGGTTTGGTTGTCGAGCTTATTCGCTGAAACCCTTATTCCCCTCTCGAACACTGGCGCTGTTGGTGTTCGCCGTTATGCTTACAGCCTCCGCTTACTTATTCGGGATAACCCATGCTCAATAATGATCGCCTGTTGGTGCAGATACTGCTCCTGGCGCTGCTGGGTGCATGTCTTTGGGTGATGGCGCCATTCTGGTCGGCGCTGTTCTGGGGCGCGGTGTTGGCATTCGCCAGCTGGCCAATGATGCGTGTGCTGACCCGCTGGCTTAACGGACGCGAGTCATTGGCGGCAGGATTATTGACGCTGATATGGATGTTGCTGGTGGCGGCTCCATTGGTATGGCTAGGTTTTAACCTGGCTGACCACCTTCGTGATGCCACGCTCTTTATCAAAGATGTGCAGGTCGATGGCCTGCCAGAGCCTCCCTTGTGGTTGGCCGGGCTGCCAATCATCGGCGAACGACTGGTAGGTTATTGGAACACCATTGACGAGCAAGGTGCTGCGGCAATGATTGCGATCAAGCCCTACCTGGGTCAGGTCGGGAACTGGTTGTTGGCGCGCAGTGCGCAGATCGGTGGCGGGATACTCGAAACCACGTTGAGTCTGGTGTTCGTGTTTTTCTTCTACCGCGACGGCCCGCGACTGGCCGCCTTTATCCTCAGCTTGTTAGAGCGATTGATTGGTGACCGAGCTCATTATTATTTGGATCTGGTGGCCGGTACGGTTCAACGAGTGGTGAATGGGGTTATCGGTACGGCCGCTGCCCAAGCAGTATTGGCGTTCATTGGCTTTTTGATTGCCGGCGTTCCGGGCGCGATGGTGCTGGGGATTGGTACCTTTTTGCTCAGCCTGGTGCCGATGGGCCCGCCGCTGCTGTGGATTCCCGCCACCGCGTGGCTGGCCTGGAAAGGCCAATACGGCATGGCGATCTTTCTCGGCATTTGGGGCACGTTCATCATTAGCGGCGTCGATAACGTCCTCAAGCCCTATTTGATCAGTAGGGGAGGAAATTTGCCGTTGGTGATCGTTCTGCTGGGAGTATTTGGCGGGTTGTTAGCGTTCGGTTTTATCGGGCTGTTCATTGGTCCAACATTATTGGCGGTTGCCTACAGCCTTCTGATCGACTGGACCGCTTCAAAAAACAAACGTCCCGGCACTCCAACCCTTCTCTGATCCGTCGACCTGACTCGCATACAGAACGCAGGAAGCCTGTTCTGTCTGCGGGGCTTGGGAATCGTCTATATGTCTCGGGTTTGACACACCTGGCGGTTTGATGTCAGGGCGATACGTCGCTGGCTTTCGCCAATCACCGCGCCGATCAATTTGTCTCGCCACCCAGCGATCTCAAGCCTGTAAACCCTCGCTTTACGCCTCTTTTTACATTTTCTTTATGCCCAGAAGCAGTCGTCGATCTCGTTCCTTTACGCCCTCAATACCGACAATTACTCACACGCGGCAATTGCCGTACGACGGAGAATTTTCATGAGCGTTCTGGACGGGGTGTCACTGCTACTGGCCGCAGGGTTGTTCATTTACTTGATGGTGGCGCTGTTACGCGCCGACCAGCACTAGGAGCCGCCATGCACAGTTATGACTATCTACTCATCGTCGCCTTCTTTGCGTTGGTTTTATTGCCAGCGCCTTGGTTGGGACGATTTTACTATCGCGTCATGGAGGGTGAGCGAACCTTCTTGACCCCGGTGCTGGGGCCGATTGAGCGCGTTTGTTATCGCCTGTGTGGGGTTGATCCAAAAACCGAACAAAACTGGAAAAGCTATACCCTGGCCTTGCTTGCTTTTAACCTGGTGGGCTTTATCGTGTTGTTCGCGATTCTGTTGTTCCAAGGCAGCTTACCGCTTAATCCGCAGCAACTGCCAGGCATGGAATGGTCTCTGGCCTTCAACACCACCATGAGTTTTGTCACCAACACCAACTGGCAGAGCTACAGCGGTGAAGCATCGCTCAGCTACCTAAGCCAGATGGTCGGCCTGACCGTACAGAACTTCGTCAGCGCCGCCACCGGCATCGCGGTACTGATTGTGTTTTGCCGTGGCATCAGCCGTCGCTCAACGCAAAACCTCGGTAACTTCTGGGCGGATATTACCCGCGCGACCCTTTACGGGCTGCTGCCGTTGTGTCTGATCCTGGCGCTGTTCCTGGTTTGGCAGGGCGTGCCACAAACCTTCGCCCATTACATTGATGCCGTGACATTGCAGGGTGCGGATCAAAGCTTGCCGATGGGGCCTGCTGCCAGCCAGATTGCGATCAAACAATTGGGCACCAACGGGGGTGGTTTTTTCGGGGTTAACTCGGCGCATCCGTTCGAGAACCCGACGGCCTGGAGCAACCTTATAGAGCTGGTGTCGATCATCTTGATCCCGGTTGCGCTGGTGTTCACCTTTGGACACTACGTCAAAGACCTGCGCCAAAGCCGGGCCATCATGGCCTGCATGCTGACGCTGTTCCTGATGGGCGGCGCAACGGCGATGTGGGCTGAGTATCAGCCGAATCCGACGTTGAATATCGCTTCGGTTGAGCAGACTGCACCCCTTGAAGGTAAAGAAACCCGCTTTGGCACTACCGCTACTGTGCTCTGGGCTACGGCAACCACAGCGGCGTCAAACGGTTCGGTTAACGCTATGCACGACAGCCTGAACCCACTGACCGGCATGGTGACACTGGCCAACATGATGGTCGGTGAAGTGATCTTCGGCGGTGTCGGCGCCGGCATGTACAGCATGCTGCTTAACGTGCTGATTGCGGTATTCCTGGCCGGATTGATGATTGGCCGCACCCCGGAATACCTAGGTAAAAAGCTGCAAGCTTATGAAGTCAAGTTGCTGGTCGCAACCTTGATGGTCATGCCTGTCGGTGTACTGGTATTTGGCGCGCTCGCAGCAAGCTTGCCGGGTCCGGCGGCGGGAATCAGCAACCCTGGCGCCCACGGCTTCAGTCAGTTGCTTTACACCTACACCTCGGCCACGGCTAACAATGGTTCAGCCTTCGGTGGCTTCAGTGCTAACACGTTATTCCACAACCTGATGCTCAGCCTCTCTATGTTCCTCGGGCGCTTCGGCTACATCCTGCCGGTGCTGGCACTGGCAGGCAGTCTGGCGGCGAAGAAAACCGCGCCGCTGGGCCTCAATAGCTTCCCGACTCACGGCACGTTGTTTGTGACGTTGCTGACGATGACCATTTTGCTAGTGGGTGGCTTGTCGTTCCTGCCCACGCTGGCACTGGGACCGATTGCCGAACATTTGAGCATGGGCTTCTGAGGATTAGATGATGTCTATTTATAAAGATCATATGCAGACTCCTGTCTCAAAAACCGCAGCGCCTCAAGGCGCTCCAGAATCGGTCAAAACCTCGCTCTCTGCGCTGTGGCGGCCGGCCGTGGTGCAAGCGTTCATCAAACTCGACCCCCGTCAGCTGCAGCGCGCGCCGGTGATGTTGGTGGTCGAATTGACCGCTATTCTGACCAGCATTCTTTGCTTGGTGCCTGACCCGGCGGTGCCGACCTCGGTCGCGGTACAGATCGCCATTTGGTTGTGGTTCACCGTGTTGTTCGCCAATTTCGCCGAAGCCTTGGCCGAAGGTCGTGGTAAGGCCCGCGCTGACAGCCTTAAAGCTGGCAGCGAAGGCCTGAAGGCACGCCGTCGAGATGACAACGGCAGCCTTCGGGTGGTCAATGCCAGCAGCTTGCGCCGTGGCGATGTGGTCCGCGTTGAAGCCGGGGAAATGATTCCTGGTGATGGCGAGGTCATCGAGGGTATTGCTGCGGTTAACGAGGCCGCGATTACCGGCGAATCAGCGCCAGTGATTCGTGAGTCAGGCGGCGACCGTTCGGCGGTTACGGGCAACACACGTCTGGTGTCCGATTGGCTGCTGATCCGGATCACCGCCAATCCCGGTGAATCGACACTGGACCGCATGATTGCGTTGGTGGAGGGTGCTAAACGGCAAAAAACCCCCAACGAAATCGCGCTGGATATTCTGCTGATCGGCTTGACCCTGATCTTTCTGTTGGTGGTCGTGACCCTTCAACCTTTCGCTCACTTTTCCGGCGGCAGTCTGCCGCTGGTGTTTTTGGTGGCGCTGTTGGTGACCTTGATTCCGACCACCATCGGCGGCTTGTTATCCGCCATCGGTATTGCTGGCATGGACCGTCTGGTGCGCCTCAACGTCATCGCCAAATCCGGTCGTGCGGTTGAGGCTGCGGGTGACGTGCACGTGTTGTTGCTAGACAAAACCGGCACCATCACCTTCGGCAACCGCCGCTGCACGGCCTTGTATGCCGCGCCGGGAGTTACCGCTCTGGAGCTGGGCGAGGGAGCGCTACTGGCCTCTTTGGCAGATGACACCGCAGAAGGCAAATCCATTGTTGAGTACCTTCGTGAGCTGCATCCGATTACCGAGCCGCCTGCGTCGGCATTAACTCCGGTGGCGTTCAGTGCGGAAACTCGGCTGTCCGGCGTCGATTACCAAGGCCGCGTGTATCGCAAAGGTGCCGTGGATTCGGTCCTGGCGTTCGTTGACATGACCCGTAGCGACTTGATGCCTGCACTGGCCCGGGAAGTCGACAAAATCGCCAAAACCGGTGGTACACCGCTGCTGGTTTGCATGAACGGCAAACTGTTGGGCGCTATCCACCTCAAAGACGTGGTCAAGCCCGGCATTCGCGAACGGTTTGCCGAACTGCGCAAACTTGGAATTCGCACGGTAATGGTCACCGGGGACAACCCTCTGACAGCGGCTGCGATTGCGGCTGAAGCGGGGGTCGACGATGTGCTGGCCGAAGCCACCCCAGAGAAAAAACTGGAGCGGATTCGTTTGGAGCAGAACGACGGTCGTCTGGTGGCGATGTGTGGCGACGGCGCCAATGACGCCCCGGCACTGGCCCAGGCCGACGTCGGTATGGCGATGAACGATGGTACTCAAGCGGCCCGTGAAGCGGCGAACATGGTGGACCTCGACAGCGATCCGACCAAGTTGCTGGACGTAGTGCAAATCGGTAAAGAGTTGCTGGTGACTCGTGGCGCGTTGACTACGTTCTCCATCGCTAACGACGTAGCCAAATACTTCGCGATCTTGCCCGCGCTGTTCGCCTCTATCTACCCGCAACTGGGGGTGCTGAACGTCATGCACCTGGCCAGCCCGCAGAGCGCGATACTCTCGGCGATTGTTTTCAATGCCTTGATCATCGTGGTGCTGATTCCACTGGCCTTGCGTGGTGTCCGGGTTCAGGCCGCCAGTGCCGCCGCGCTGTTGCGCCGCAACTTGTTGATCTATGGCTTGGGCGGAATTGTCGCGCCGTTCGTAGGCATCAAGCTAATCGATATGCTGTTGACTGGCTTGCACTTGGTCTAAACGCACACTTTCATCACGCTCTCTGGAGCGTGACGATCACCCTGATTGAGGATTCGATGATGTCTAGCGTATTGCGTCCGGCCCTGAGCCTGATTGTATTAATGACCCTGATCACTGGCGTGGCATATCCACTGGTAGTGACCGGTATCGCCCAAGTGGCATTTCCCTCGCAAGCCAACGGCAGCCTGGTGTATGACAAGGCAGGTAAGGTGCGTGGTTCTGAGTTGATCTCCCAAAGTTTTACCGGTGACGGTTGGTTCCACTCGCGGCCATCTGCCGGGGCTTTTGCTACGGTCGCCAGCAGCGCCAGCAACCTCTCTCCAAGCAATCCGGCACTGGCTGCACGGGTCGCCGCTGACGTCGCCAAAGAAGTGGTTCCTGGCCAGGGCGCAGTGCCTTTATCGTTACTGACCACTTCAGGCAGCGGTCTCGATCCACACCTGCCACCAGAAGCCGTGGCCTATCAAGTGGCCCGTGTTGCCAACGCCCGTAACTTGCCGGTGACCACGGTGCAACGCTTAGTCAATGAAAATACCTACCGGCCGTTGATAGGTCCGCCGGTGGTTAATGTTTTGATCTTGAATCAAACGCTGAATGAGTTACCGTCAGCGCAGCTTTGAGCAGATGCCGAAATCCTGTGGGACCGAATTCATTCGGGAATTGGGCGGCGCGGTTTATCTGAAGGACCGTGTTGATCCCTTCGCGAATGAATTCGCTCCCACAGAAAGCAAATTTGCTGCACACACTGAGTACGAACCATGAGTGACACCCGCCGCGCCGATGCACTGTTAGCCGATCTACCGCGGGACGGCCGTGGGCGGCTCAAGGTGTTTTTGGGCGCTGCACCAGGCGTCGGCAAAACTTACGCCATGCTTCAGGCGGCCCACGCCCAACTGCGTCAAGGTTCGCACGTATTGGCTGGCGTAGTGGAAACCCACGGCCGGGCTGAAACCGAAGCTTTGCTCAGCGGCTTGCCTCAGCAACCTTTATTACGCTCGGAATACCGGGGCGTGACCCTGGAAGAAATGGACCTTGACGGCCTGCTCATGGCCGCGCCGAAACTGGTCCTTGTCGACGAGCTAGCTCACAGCAATGCACCCGGTAGTCGCCATGCCAAGCGCTGGCAAGATATTCAAGAGTTATTGGCGGCCGGTATCAATGTTTACACCACAGTCAACGTTCAGCACCTTGAAAGTCTTAACGATCAGGTTCGCGGCATCACCGGGGTGCAGGTTCGCGAAACCCTACCCGATTGGGTGTTGCAGGAAGCCTATGAGCTGGTGCTGATCGACCTGCCTCCTCGGGAGCTGTTGGAACGTCTGCGTGACGGCAAAGTGTACGTGCCCGAACAAGCTCGGGCTGCCATCGACGCTTTCTTCACCCAAACCAACCTCACGGCATTGCGCGAGCTGGCGATGCAAACCGCGGCGGCGCAGGTTGATGACGACCTGGCCCAAGGGTATCGCCAATTGGGCCAGGCCGCGCCCGCCGTTCGAGGCCGCTTGTTGGTGGGGATTGACGGTGACCCTCAAGCCGAGCGCCTGGTGCGACACGCCAGTCGCGTCGCGCAGCGTCGCCATCTGCCGTGGAGCTTGGTGCACGTCGATAATGGTCGGGTAGTTGATGAAGAGGCGCGCATGCGTTTACAAAGCGCACAGCAACTGGCCGAACGCTTAGGTGGCGAAGTGGTGCTGTTGCGGGCGGGAGAGGTGGCTAAAACCCTGATTCAACACGCCGCAGAGCGACGCGCCAGCTTGGTACTGGTGGGACAATCGCGCCCACGCTTGCGCAGGCGCTTGTGGGGCGGTGGGCTGGCGGCGCGATTGTTGCGAGATGCTCACGGCCTGGAAATCAATGTGCTCGATAGTGAAGCGCAGCACGATCAACCCCGCTCACGTTCGGCACGGGCGTTAGTCTGGTTTGATTATGGGCTGGCGCTGATCGCGACGATATTGGCCACTGCCTTGGCGTGGGCGGTATCGAGCGTCCTGGCGCTACCCAATATCTCGCTAGTGTTTCTCGCCGCCGTATTATTGGTGGCGGTGCGCAGCAGTCTCGGCCCTGCGCTGGCCTGCGCGGCGTTATCTTTTCTGACCTACGATTTTCTGTTTATTCCACCGAAATTTTCGTTCAGCATCCAGCGCGAAGAAGACGTGCTGACGTTGCTGTTTTTTTTATTGATGGCCGCCTTGACCGGCAACCTTGCGGCCCGGCAACGCCAGCAACTTCGTGCCCTGCGCGATACCCAGGAGGAAACAAGTGAGTTGCTAGACCTTTCGCGAAAACTCACGGCGGCGACTGATCGGCAGGCGATGTTAAGCGCTGCTGAACAGCATTTCAGTGGCTGGAGAGAGTTGCACATCTGTTTGTTGGATCGCGACGATCAAGGTGCCTGGAAAGTCGAAGTCGGGAGCGCATTGCAGCTGTCCGAAGCCGAACGAGCGGCAGCCGATTGGGCGTGGCAACATGATCAAGCCGCAGGCTTTGGCACGGGCACGTTACCGCTGGGCCATTGGTGGTGGTGGCCGTTGTCGATGGAGGAGGGGCCGTTAGCGCTACTTGGCGTATGTCCGCATGAAGGGCAGCCCTTTACCGATCAGCGTCGTCGGCTATTAACCGCACTCAGTCAACCCTTGGCCCAAGCATTGGCCCGAGCCCAGTTGGCAGAAGAGCTGGAGGCCGCGCGATTGCATGGTGAAACCGAGCAATTACGCAGTGCGTTGCTGGCGTCGGTATCACACGATTTACGCACACCACTGACGGCCATGCGCGGCAGCATCGACAGTCTATTGGCATTAGGTGAAGCGATCCCACTGGAAGATCGTCGTGAATTGCTCGAAGGCACCCGTGACGAGGCCGAGCGCCTGGATCGTTATATTCAAAACTTGCTGGACATGACTCGTCTGGGTCACGGTGCGTTGAAACTGGCGCGGGACTGGGTGTCACCGGGCGATATCGTCGGCAGCGCACTTAACCGCTTGCGCGCAGTATTGGCGCCGCTGCAGGTCAGCACTCATGTGCCGTTGGAACTACCATTGCTTTACGTGCACGCTGCCTTGATCGAGCAGGCTTTGGTCAATGTGCTGGAGAATGCTGCGCGCTTCTCTGCGTCCCAAGGGCGCTTGCAGGTTAACGCGGGGACGACCGACAGCGAGCTGTTTTTCTCGGTCAGTGACGAAGGCCCCGGCATACCTGAAGCTGAGCGAGCGAAGATTTTTGACATGTTCTATACCGCGTCCCGAGGCGATCGCGGTGGGCAGGGCACAGGTCTTGGATTGGCCATCTGCCTGGGGATGGTCGGTGCCCATGGCGGGCATATCACGGTCGCCGAGGGCATTGAAGGGCGCGGCACGTGCATAACCTTGTATCTTCCGTTGCAAACGCAACCCGAAACTGAATTGGAGCACACCCTCTGATCATGCAGTGCGTTACGCTCAGCACTTCATTTGAGATGGCAAGACAACCATGAGTCAGACCTCGACCATCCTAGTGATCGATGATGAGCCGCAGATTCGAAAGTTTCTACGCATCAGCCTAGTCTCCCAAGGCTATAAGGTACTGGAAGCCGGCACCGGCAGCGAAGGTCTGAGCCAGGCCGCGTTGAACAAGCCCGATTTACTGGTGCTCGACCTTGGTTTGCCAGACATGGATGGCCAAGAGGTGTTGCGCGAATTTCGTGAGTGGTCCACAGCCCCGGTGCTGGTGCTTTCAGTGCGTGCCAGCGAAGGTCAGAAAGTTCAGGCACTTGATGGCGGCGCCAATGACTACGTGACCAAACCGTTTGGGATACAAGAGTTTCTCGCACGAGTCCGGGCGTTACTGCGCCAGGCGCCAGCTGGCGAACAGCAAGAAGCCGCTCTGATTTTCGGCCCGTTGACAGTGGATCTGGCGTATCGGCGAGTGCTACTGGATGGGGTTGAAGTCGGGCTGACGCGTAAGGAGTACGCGGTACTGGCGCAACTGGCCCGGCACCCTGGGAGGGTGATTACTCAGCAGCAGTTGCTCAAAGATATCTGGGGGCCGACCCACACTGAGGACAGCCATTACCTGCGCATAGTCGTCGGACATTTACGGCAGAAATTGGCGGATGACCCGACCAATCCCAGGTTTATCGTGACCGAAGCGGGGGTTGGATACCGGTTGTTGGAACGTTGAGGTATGGCCGCCAATTGCCAGGCTTCATCGGGTTGGCGAGGCGATCAGGGCGGAGTGTCAGGTGAATCCCACCGGTAATCCGCGCTCCCTGTGAGACCGAATTTATTCGGGGATATCACGACATGGTATATCGGTAACAATCGGCAATCCAAAAAACGCCCGGGCGCAATCAGTGGTGTGCGCGGCGACGTCTTCCGGACTTTCTTCGCGGTGCAGCGCAACTTCTTGCAAGACTTCGGTGAGATAAGCCGGTTCATTACGGCCATTTTTCGGTTTTGGTCGCAAGCTGCGTGGCAGCAGGTACGGCGCATCACTTTCAAGCATCAACCGGCCCCTGGGGATGTCCTTCACCAACGGGTGCAAATGGGTGCCGCGACGCTCGTCGCAAATCCAGCCGGTGATACCGAGGTGCAGATCCAGATCGAGGTAGCTAAACAGCGCACGCTGCTCGCCGGTAAAACAATGGACAACGGCAGCTGGCAGTCGGTCGCGGTAGTCGCGGAGGATTTCCAACAGCCGCTGACTGGCATCGCGCTCGTGCAAAAACACCGGCATTTGCAGCTCGACCGCTAACGCTAAATGCTCTTCGAGCACTTTTTCTTGTTGCGAGCGAGGGGAGAAGTCTCGGTTGAAATCAAGCCCGCATTCACCCACGGCACGGACTCGATCTTCCTTCAGCAGCGCCCGTAACTGGCGTTCACTATCAGAGGTCCAGTCACTGGCCGAATGCGGATGAATACCTGCGGTGGAAAACAGCCGCTGGGCGGACTCGTCGAGCCTGAGGCACAGTTCCAGCGACTGCTCGCTGCTCTCAACGTGTGTCCCGGTCAACACTAACTGCCCGACGCCGGATTGGTAAGCGCGATCGAGGACCGCCTGTTCCTTATGGGCAAAGCTTGAGTTGGTCAGGTTGACGCCAATGTCGATGAGTTGCATGGTGCTACCTCGGGCCGAAGGCTGAAGAGAATATCAGACCTGGACTGATATAAATAAACTCCGCAGTTACAGTGAGTTGAAACACGATATTGAGGTGCTTTGTTAGAAGTGAGGAGTTTGGTTACTCGCTTCTACGCTGGGCTTTTGATTCTTTGCGGCTTATTTTTGGCACGCATTCCCTTGGAAAACCGCATGATGCGACCCACGTTTTATCTTGTGATGTTGATGCTGGCCTTGGCGCCATTGCCAGCACTTGCAGACCTTGTAGGGCCGCCGGTAGTAGTGAAAAAGAGTCAGGTGCGAGACCTCTCGGCGATTCGTAGTAGCAAAGTATTGCGTGTTCTGGTCAATCAAAGTCGCAACAGTTCGGGCCAAGTTCCGGGCGAAGAAATTGGTGTTGAATACCATCGGCTAAGTGCTTTCGAGCAGTACCTCAACAGTCACTCCCGCGACGGGAAACAACTGACGTTAAAGATCATTCCTAAATCCAAGGACCAGTTGCTGGCCGCATTGCAGCGCGGGGAGGGTGATTTGGTAGCACCCGGTGAACTACTCGACATGAGCGCGGCTCGGGCCGTCAATGCCAGCGCGCCTATTGTCAGTCATGTGCCACTGATTGTCGTCGGCATCAAGGGCGACCGCAGTTTCAAGCACATTGAGCAGCTGTCGGGCCGAACGATCACTCTAGCTACCGGCAGCGCGGCAGATAACGCGGTTGATCAACTCAACCAAAAGCTGGGCTTGCGCAAACTGCCGCCGGTTAAAATTGAATGGGTTGATCCCAGTCTCGCTGTGGAAGACGTGCTGGAGATGGTTCAGGCCGGGGTTTACCACCTGACCGTGGTCGAACAACCCATTGCCGAGCGATGGGTCAAAGTCATGCCCAAGTTGCGGGTGGAGCGCTCTTTGGTACTCAGTAACAGTGGCGACATGAATTGGTATGTGCGTCAGGACGCCACCATGCTGCGCGCCAGTATTGACCGGTTTATCAAGCAGTATCAGGCGCCCGCCGGCGAAGACTTTGCGTTCGAACAGGCCTACCAGGGTCAGTATCAATTGCACTATCCGTTGGCCAGCCAAGACCGTCAGCGTCTAGAAAAGCTGCGGCCCGTTTTACAGCGGTGTGCGCAGGAGCAGGGCATGGATTGGCTGAACCTTGCCGCGTTAGCCTTCAAGGAATCGGCGCTTGACCCCAGCGTTAAAAGCGGGGGGAAAGCCACAGGACTGCTGCAAATCACCCCCTCTGCCGCGCAACGGGTCGGCGTCGATAATATTCACAACGTGGATGGCAACGTGCTTGCCGGAGCGAAGTACCTGGCGATGATCAAACGCAAGTATTTCTCCAGTCCCAAGGTCAACGAGCGTGAGCGCATGGCTTTTGTAATGGCCGCCTACAACCTGGGCCCGGAACGGGTAGAAGCTATGCGCGCCGAAGCAAAACGCCGAGGGCTGAACCCGAACCAGTGGTTTTTTCAGGTTGAGAGAATCGCTATGGAGCAGGTGGGGATGGGTGTCGTGAGCTACGTTAATAGTGTGAACAAGTATTATCTGGCGTTTGACCACGAGCGCGATTCTCTGGAAGGGCCAGCTGCCAAATCACGGCTACCAAAGATTGTCTCAAAAAATAATCGATAATCCTGATGGTTATGCGGTGTATCGCGCGCTTTTTATTAAAAAAATAGTGATTAATATAGCGGCCAATTCGCCCACTCATAAAAAGGAATGCTTGAGATGAACACCCTGATGAAAACGGTATTCTCAACCCGTGCTGGTTACGGCGTGACGGTTTTACGGATACTCGTCGGCATCATCTTCGTTGCTCACGGCGGGCAGAAGCTTTTCGGGCTGTTTGGCGGCTATGGTCTGTCCGGAACCGCGCAGTACATGGAAAGCCTGGGTTTGACACCGGGTTATCTCATGGCTTCGTTGTCTGGAGGCGCTGAATTTTTCGGCGGCTTGGGGTTAATCATTGGCTTGCTGGCGCGTCCGGCGGCGTTCGCCTTATCGATCATGACGATTGTCGCCATTCTTTCGGTGCACATTCACAATGGTTTATTCATGGCCAACAACGGTTTTGAATTCGCGTTGGCATTACTGGGGGCATTAGTTGCGATCCTGATCGAAGGTGCCGGCAGAGTGTCGATGGACCGAGCCATTATCGGCTGAGCTTGTCCTCATGAACTACGCCCGCTGAGTGCGGGCGTGGTTGTTTTAGTCTAAGTGCTTATTGACAGTGGCTACGCCGCTTCTCTAGGATGCTGCCCATGCGCCGATTTAAACAGCTACTTGCGGGGCGCCAGGCAAGGATTGAATCCTCGTCTATTCTGAGGTCTGAACAGACCTCTAAATACCGCTAAAGCGCTGGTTCGGTGTTGCCTCTCACCGCTGCCCAGCGGGATTTCTGAGGCTGAGACAAAACACCATGAGCTGTTCGCATCCCCTTATCAGATTGTCACCGTTCACATCACCCCTGACGCGTCGCAACCCCAGGATTCTACTGGGTGGTTCGCATCAACCGACGCTGCTGCGCTATTTGGAAGGCTGGCCCAAGCGCAACGGCAAGCCTGCTGCGTTCCTTGTCCAGTTCATCGACCAGAATGAATCCCTAACAGACTTTCCCGATGATCGTTTCGACATCGCGGTGGTGCAATCGCCCAATGCCGACAAAGCCGAAGTATTCATCAAACATTTGGTGCGAATTGCCCGGCAGGGACTGATAACTCGCGGGTAGGAGCGGTTAACTACTGGGCTTGAGTTGCCTGTTTGACATAAGCAAGCGATCTATTGAGTACACAAATCATCACAAAGGAAGGTCATGAAGCCCTGAAGCAGGAGCTTGACTATCTCCGGCCTGTTAAACGCCCGGACACAGCAAAAGGTAACTTTGGCGGCGTCGATTGGGCCAACCCTGACGGCAGGTTTAATCCCGGTACTACAGAGCAGTACTAAAACGAAGAGTCACATATACATCCTCTTGGCCAAACTCGAACCGCTACCGGGCGCTTGAGCCATCCGTGTGCCGGTACCACTTTAAGGGGTACGACGACTATGAACTATCGTTGGCTACTAGCAGAGCGCTGCAAGTCGGGTTGCCTGGACGTTCACCGATTCTCTTTAGGTATCGAGTATGTGCACGAAACAGGGAACGCCTGATGCCAATCTTAATCAATAAAGAAGCGGGCGAGTTTTGGCCACCTGGCTTGCGCCGGACATTTTGAAAATCAGCGTTATTTTTTGCTGTATTTGCGCATGGCCACGGGAACGTAAAACCTGAGCAGGCTTGCCTTTATAGACTTGCCACAACGATTTCATATCCGGAGATTCTTATGCGACGGCAAACATCGTTCATATTTGACCTTGATGGCACACTTACCGATAGCGTCTATCAAAATGTGGCCGCGTGGAAAGAAGCGCTCGATTCTGAAAATATTCACCTTGCGATGTGGCGAATTCATAGAAAAATCGGCATGAGCGGTGGGCTAATGCTGAAGTCTTTATCACGTGAAACTGGTTTGAATATCAGTACGGATCAAGGGCACAGGCTCAGCGAGAAGCATGCCAAGGCGTACGACAGGCTTCAAGGCCAGATCATAGCGTTACCTGGTGCGGTTCAGCTTCTTGACGCGCTCAGCGAGAATAGCCTCAAATGGTGTATTGCATCGAGTGGGGGTAGCGAGACGGTAAAGATCAATTTAAAAGCTCTGAACCTGGACTTCCATAAAATCAATGTCATCACTCGCGATGACGTGAAATACGGTAAGCCCGATCCTGATCTGTTCTTGGCTGCGTCTGGAAAAATGGATGTTGCAATCGAAGAATGCCTTGTAATAGGCGATGCAGTCTGGGACATGCTGGCTGCTCGGCGGTGCAAGGCAACGGGCATTGGTTTGTTATCTGGTGGGTATGATATCAGTGAGTTAGAGCGAGCCGGAGCCTTGAGAGTTTATGAAGATCCTCTCGACTTACTTAATCATTTAGAAGAAATCGCGTCGCGTCCGTAGATATTGGTTTAAGGCGGGCCCAGTCGCGTATGGTACGTTCAGAATCGGCCATCCTCAACCGTTGTTTGTGCCCCGCGAGGTACATACTGCCCACAGCGGGGAGTCAAAAGAACTTTCGACAGTTCTCTTGCTTCTTGTCAAAAATCTTGTACCCGCCTGCTGCCTGCTCCAGGAACATTCGATGGCTGATAATCTCCTCTGGAAAGGGCCGTCCCGTTGCGATGTATCCGATAGCTCGGGAAGGAATGCTGAACATGGATCGGTCTCATTTTAAATGTCAGCCGTTTGTCGAATGCATCTCCAAACAAAAATCCAGGATCTGAAACAGTGTCTACTTTGACGTTATAGGCGCCGTGACAGGTAAGTGCTCTCATACGAGTATCCGCCTTTAATTTATTCTCTAGAGAAAGGAGCGCTGAATCATGAGTTTGGTTCAGTGATTTCGATCAGCTTGGGGATCAATGGTGCAATCGGTGAAGAGCTTTATCAGTAGATGCATGAATGAAACGGGAAGAGGTCCGTATCTACATTTTTTTAAGACAGGTACGGCGGTTTAAATTCAACGCAGCTGGGCTGTAGGCCGATTTCAGACCATTCATCGTTCTAGAAGAAACAACGACGTTTTAAAGCGGGTCGACTCAGTGTAAGGGGCACTCCTCAGTAACCCCTGATACGTGCATTTTCAGCACACTCTTCAGAGCTGTAGTTCTGGAAAAACCGCTTCCAAAGGATAGAACAATGATACCTACCGAACCTTCTTACACTTCACCACCCGTGTACGACCGAACGCAGACGTTCGCTCCTCTCCTTAAACGAATATCCTGGAGTGCCGTGTTTGCCGGGGTTGTTCTGTCCATGATCGTTTCGCTGATTTTAGGCCTGTTGGGTACGGCAATTGGCTCCGCTGCGATTGAGCCACTTCAGGAGGGTAATCCGGTTCAAGGCATGGGTACGTCCGCTGGAATATGGGTGGTCGTAAGCGGTGTTCTTTCGCTGTTTATCGGCGGATGGGCTGCGGGCAGGCTTGCCCACCGGGAGGGTGGTCTCCATGGCCTACTGGTCTGGGCTACCGTTTCTTTGATTACCGTTTACTTAGTGTCCAGTGCTGTTACCGGTGTTGTAAGGGGCGGTTTAAATATCGCTGGCAGTGGCCTATCTGCCGTTGGCAGCGGAATCGCACAGGTTGCGCCCGCCATGGGCAACAAAATTCAGGATCAGCTCCGCCAACAGGGTATCGATTTCAATCTTGACGATATCCAGGGTCAGTTGGAGACCGCTATGAGGCAGACAGGTAAGCCTGAGCTGCAACCGGAAGCGGTTAAACAGGACGCGCAGGATGTGCAACAAGATGCGAAAAAAACAGCACAGGATAGCGCGGCCAAACCGCAGCAGGCGCAGGGTAACTTGAGTGGTCTGCTGGATAAAATCAAAGCTAAAGGAGATAAAGCATGGGACGCGGCTGATCGGCAGGCCGTGGTTAATCTCATAAAAGCGCGAACAGGCAAATCCGATCAAGAGGCAAATCAAATGGTCGATCAGGCCCAACAGAGCTATCGAGATGCTTACGCTAAGTATCAGCAGCTCAAAGTTGATGCTGAGCAGAAAACGCGTGAAGCAGCCGATATGGCAGCCAAGCGAGTTTCACAGGCTAGTTGGATTCTGTTGATCACACTGGTGATCTCAGGCGTAGTGGCTGCTGGAGCTGGAATATTGGGCCGCCGCACTCAACCGCCAGAGAAAGTACTGTCAAGTACGATTTGAAGCGATGGGACGCCGTTGAGTGCGGCGTCCCATGTGTGACGCAGACCCTGCAGCAGATGTTTTCTGTAGCGGTTCGCGGTTACTGGGCGCTTACGATAGAAGGAGGAGGGAGATGCTGATTCGGGCCAAGCCGCCTATCCCTAGCCCTTGGCCTTGGTCGATCAGCAGTGCGTGGGTAGGTACGTTCCTCTTGAATCGTGTCATCTTCCTTATAGATTTTGAGCAAAGCCGTCTTACCGTTCAGAAACTTAATTGCGAGCTTCGTAATCTCGTCTTTAGTGGCGGCGGTTTAAATGCGCGCTCTGCACCTTGCTTGCTAAGCGCCCAGCCGTTTGGGGTTTTGGTGATGTAGTAGTTGAGTGGTATCAGAAAACGGAACATAGAGCACTTTAGGCGGGTGGAATAGGACGCAATGGTCTGCACTTGTCTACGCGAACCTTGGCGCGGCTTCGTCTCTGGTAGTAACCGTTCAGATTGATGTGCTCCCCGCTCGTCGAGAGGTAATGCAACATAGCGTTGCGGCTCGAAGTTGCAGTCGAAGCTTCACCCAACGGGTAGGAGAACGTGCTCAGCCATCATCAGGTAACTGAACTGTCGCGCAAGATATCATTACCTTTGACGTAATTGATGAGCGCGAATGCAATCTTTAACATTCAGTTCAAGCGATTCAATCATGACTCGTGCTGTTACCTACTAAAGGCTAAAAAATGTCTACTTTTGAAATTTACACAGTCAAATCTGCCCCAGAAAAATCGAAACCTGTTCTGGAAGCTTTGCAAGAAACCTTTGGCTTCATTCCAAACATCGCGGGTGCAATGGCAGGATCTCCGACATTGATCAGCAGTTTCATCGGTGTGTTCCAAAAAGCACACAGCGGCAGTTTCACGGAAGATCAAATCCAGGCGGTGCTGCTGACAAATGCCGTAACGAACGCATCGTCCTGGCCAATTGCTTTTCATACATTCCTAGCGCTGAAAGAAGGCTTAGATCCAGCAGACGTAGAGGCAATTCGCGCTGGCCATGCTCTGAAAAATGTAAAGCACGCAGCACTGTCCGGTTTGGCCAAAAATTTTATTGAGAAACGTGGCCACGCCGGTGAACAAGCTCTGCAAGCATTCTATGAAGCCGGCTTCAATAAAGAACAGATTTTGGAACTGATTAATGTTATTGCCGCATCGACCATTACCAATTACGTCGCAAATGTAGCGAATCCACCCCTGGAAGAATCATTTCAGGCGCACACATGGAGTCAGTAATCATTGCTGCATGCCGCAAATGAATATCAGCAACGGCATGAATAATTTGTGGCCTTTGTGCTATGCATCTGTGCGGGATTTCAGTGATTAATTTGAGATAAAGAACGGATGCACACTTCCATGCAAAACTCATGATCATGATCATGGGCAGGGTACTAATGACTGATGAAGTGTTTATCGTTCATACGTCGCCCGCTCAAGGTGCAAGATATATTTACTCATCTGTACCGGGGATCTGATTAGATGAATCTCAATTACATGTCAAACCATAACGTTGCCAGTTCTGGAAATTCTATTGGCGCATTGCTACGTGACTGGCGTAAAAAGTATGGCCGTAGTCAGCTGGAGCTATCGCTTGAGGTCGGGGTATCTCAACGGCACATCAGCTTCATCGAGAGCGGCAGAAGCGTACCGAGCAGGGCGATGCTGATGGCCCTGGCACAATCGTTGAATATTCCCTTACGCGACCGGAATAATCTATTTCTCGCCGCTGGATTCGCACCCATTTACGCCGATCCTGCATGGAATGCGGCAGAAATGCGGATCGTTAATAGAGCACTGGAACGCATGCTCAAGCAGCATGAGCCCTACCCGGCGGTCGTTATGGATAGGTATTGGAATGTACTTCTAAACAACGAATTTGCTTCACGTTTTTTTGGAAGTTTTATTGACTTATCAAAAAGAGAAAAACCACGCAATCTGCTGCATTTGATTTTTGATCCTGATGGGATGCGACCGTTTATTGATAATTGGGATGCCGTCGCAAGAGGATTGTTCGAGAGAATTAGCCGTGAAGCTGTCGGCGGCATGATCGACGAAAAAACCAGACGTCTGATGAGCGAACTTCTTTCTTATCCAGATGTGGACATCGGTTGGAGCACCGCAGATTTACCCGACATCTCACCAGTGATACCGGTTGGTTTTATCAAGGATGGAAAACTGCTGAATTACTTTTCGATGGTGTCAACAGTGGGTACGCCCCAAACCATCTCCGCTCAGGAATTGCGTGTCGAATGCATGTTTCCCGCAGACGACTTTACTGAGGTGTGGCATCTCGAAATGTTTGGGAAAAATTCCAAACGCTCCGGGTAACTAGCTCCGCCCACCGAAATATCCGGATCCCGGCCATCCCGATAGATCCGTCTGATCTTTGCGTTGAGACGTTCAGTAAAAATGCCCTAGTGAGGATGTGATCATGGCAGCAGATATTGTCGATATTGCGCGTATAGCTTACAACGCCTACGTCAAGAAAGACCGTGCGGCAATTGAGGCGCTGATCGCCGACGATTTCCACTTCACCAGCCCGCTTGACAATCGGATAGACCGCGAGACGTACTTCACGCGCTGCTGGCCGAACAGCGAATCGACTGAGGGTTTCGACTTCATCCATTTCGTTAGCGATGGGGAGCGAGTTTTCGTCACCTACGAGGGTCGCGCCAACAGCCGCCGATTCCGAAACACTGAGTTGCTGACGATCAAAAACGGCCTCATCACCGACGTCGAGGTTTATTTTGGTTGGTCAATTCCGCACGAGGCTCCAGTGGGTACTTTCGTGCCGACGAAGGAGGCCTGATTCCCATGGCGCGTTGAGTGTTCATTTACACACGCAGGAAGTGATGGTGCGGGCTTTACTTTGCCCGCAAGAGCGGTCTTCTGCCGGGCCTGGCGCCGGCTCGCCCCGTACCAGAATGCACGCTAGGTTTGTTGCCTGAAATTGTCGGCCCCAATTTTTAGCTCTCGCTCTCTGACAGAATAATCACGATGTATGAGATAGCTTCCAGTAGGGTTCCAGTCGATCTAACAAGACTAGTTTCTACTTGGGATCAGCCATCCGCCTCTGAGGCATAACTGATGACCTATTTAGGCTACCCGGCCCTCAGTACTTATGGGCGCATTACCCAGATGCATATATCGACGTATAAAAAAATTGAACTGCTTTTGGACGCGCTAGCCTAATGATCAGCTTGTGGATCATCCACAGGCGATGCCAATACCGGCATACTCCAAAAGGTGGTCAAAGTGGCTAAAGACGAGAAAAAAAGCAAAGGTGAAACATCGAAAGCCAGCAAGGAATTGAAAGACAAAAAGTTATCACCAGCAAAGAAATCAGCTTCGCAATCGGCTCTTTCGAAATCTTCCGACAAGAAAGACCAGAAGAAAGATGCCGAACCAAAAAAATCCGCAAAAAGAGCTGATAGCAAGCCAGAAAAGGCTAAGAAATCAGAGAAGGCAGAAAAGCCAGCGAAAAAGGGAAAGTAATATTTGCTAGGGCTTTACGCCCTAGCTTTCTGAGCTGGTTTGCCTTCAATGGCTAACCATAAGATTTCAAGCCTGCTTAACCACGTGTTCGTTGCAGTCCCAGGCGGTGGTTGCCAAGCACCCCAGCCCTGAGTCGACCTAATAAGATTGCGTTGTTTCGCTCAAAACAACGAGGTGCTGCGTCGCTGTTCGCTTACTTCACGAACTCCAATCAGTAAGAATGGACGCTCCGCTATCCTGGATAGGATAGCGACTGACAGGTTCAAACGCCCATCCCTCATACCGGAAGAATCAAATCTTCCAGACCCATCTGACGCAGAAACTGCGCCTGCTTCTGGTAATACACCGCATTAATTGCTTCGGTGCCTTTGTGTTGACCATCAACAGTGACTCGTAACGGTCGCTGACCACGTGGCATGGCCAGCACCTTGGCGGCTGCCAGACCGACCGCTGAAACATCCAGCGCACCGCCATTGGCTAGGTCAATAGCATTCAGCTTTTTTTCCAGACCGGCCATACGCTTGGACAGCTCGCCGTATTGCTGCTCAATCGCCTGGTAAGCAGGAGACTGCGCATCGGAAAAATGCTCGGTGCCAGACGTAAACGCACCAGGTACCAAAATCACGCTTTCGATACCTGAAGGCCTTACCTCCATGGCCATAACTTCGGCCAAAGCATCACCCGCCACCTTGCTGGCAATATAGGGCCCCAGGAAAGGTTCGTGCAGCCGGGAGGTCGTACTGCCGACGTACATTAACAATCCGTGCCCCTGGCGCCGCATCGCTGGCAGCGCCGCGCGATTGACCCGCAACCACGACAACGCGTTGGTGTCGATAATTCGCGCGACCTGCTCCACTGAGAACGCCTCGGTCAACCCGGCCATCAACATACCGGCGTTATTGACCGCCACATCCAGACGGCCGTGCCGGGCAAGGATCTGATCGACCGCTGCACGGCAGGCGGTTTCGCACAGAACATCGAGCTCCAACACCTCCAGCGCGAGGCTTTCCTGCCGGGCTATCTGCTCCAGAGCCTGGCTGCGCTCCCGGTTCTTCTTCCTGGGGTCACGCTGGCTGGCATAGACGTGGTGCCCGGCGCGGGCCAGCGCCAAAGCAATTGCTTTGCCGATGCCCGAACCTGCGCCTGTGACCAGAACCACCTGCTGTGCATCGTGTGCCATGGTGCGGCTCCCGAATTAGTTGCGAGTACGAATGATGACCTTGCCGCGTGCGTGACCAGTGGCGACTTTCTCCAGCGCGGCGCGGGTTTCTTCCAGTGCAAAGATCGAGTCGGTGATGATCTGCAATTGCCCAGCGCTGAAATACCGCACAGCTTCCTGAAGAAAAGGCGTCGCGCTGGCAAAGAAGACAAACTGGCCGACATGCTCCTCGCGGGACTCGATGTCGAACTCCACCAAAGTCGCGATACGCCCGCCAGCACCGAGCACCGACCACGAATTTTCCATGGCGTCGCCGCCTAAGGTATCGAGCACCAGATCGATGTCACGTAGCGCAGTGAAGTCCTCATTGTGGTAGTTGATCACCTCGTCCGCGCCCAGGCTTTTGACCAGTTCAATGTTGCGCGCGGAGGCTGTGGCGATGACATGGGCGCCCGCAAAATGAGCCAACTGCACCGCCATGCTGCCTACGCCACCCGCCGCTGCATGGATCAAGACCCGTTCGCCGCGCTTCAGCTGACCGACCTCAAACAATGCCTGGCTGGCCGTGCCAAACGCAGTGGGTAGTGCCGCAGCCTGTTCGAAGCTCATGGCGGCCGGAATCACCCACAGGTCCGAAGCAGCGACCAGCAACTGCTGGGAGAATGCGCCTCCAGAACTGGGCGCGCTGCGACCGAACACGCGATCACCCGGCTTCAGATGCGTGACCTGCGTACCGACGCTGCTGACCACGCCGCTGAAATCAGTGCCCGGAATATAGGGCAACTCAACCGGAAACATTGGCTGCATATACCCGGCGATCATCTTCAAATCCAGCGGATTGATGCTGGCAGCCTCGACCCGCACGACCGCCTCGTCACTGCCTGGCTGACCCAAGTCAACGTTGTCGACAGTGACGATCTCTGGGCCACCGAATACATTAATGGATGCTGCTTTCATGATAAACCTCGTGGAGTGCTCAAGGTTGGGCAGGGAAATGGCCTAGTTGAAGGAACAGGCCGAACCAGTCTTCCATGTGCCAAGTGGAGGTGACGCGTTCGCCGTCCAGCGTATGGAATTCATGCAGACGGAAGCTGACGTGCTTGCCGGTGGGTGCGATGCCAAACAATTCGCCCAGATGGGTGCCGGTGATTTCAGCGCGAACAGCTATCTGACCAGAAACTTGAATCATGTCGTGGATGACGATGTGCACATCCGGAAAAGCTTCGCCGAAGCTGCGGATAATTGGCTTAATGCCTTCTGGACCTGCGACTTGCCCAGGCGCCAATGGGATATCGTCCCAGTCGGCGGACAGAATGCTGTCGACCAGGTCCGGATTTTTTTCGCTAAAGGCGCGATACAGGGTTTCTACTGCTTGGCGCTCGGTGTGCAGGCGGGCAGTAAGTTCGTTGGGGGTCATGGCGTTGTTCTCGTCGTTTAGTGTGGTGTGGCGAGAGTGTGAGTGGTGCGGTAACATCCGTAAAACAAATGATTGATATAGGTGTTTATTTGATTTATGGATTTTAATGGCATCGATTTGAATCTGCTTGCCGCTTTCAACGCATTGATAATTGAGCGCAACGTGACCCGGGCAGCGACTCAAGTCGGTGTGAGCCAACCCGCGATGAGTGCGGCCCTTTCCCGGCTGCGCAAGCTGGTAGGCGACCCGCTGTTTTTACGCAGCGCCGATGGTTTGCTGCCTACGCCGCGGGCGCGCGAACTTGCCCAGCCCATCGCCTTGGCACTCTGGCAAATCGAAAACGCGCTGGTGACCAGGCCTGACTTTGTGCCGACAGAGGCGGTGCTCACCGTGAACCTTGGCCTGTCGGATTATCCCGCTTTCGTGTTGTTGCCCAAGCTGTTGCAGGCGGTGAGGGAGCACGCGCCGGGCCTGACGATCAACGTCCACGCTTACAACGACCGCGACCATGCCGTTGACCTGCTTGATGCCGGCGTCATAGATGCAGCGATTGGGGTGTTGCCGAGCCATCAGGACGGCCGGATCCTGACGCGGCCGATCCTGCGCGACACTTTCGTCACGCTTATCGCCCACGACCACCCGGCCGCCCGGCGCGGGATGGACCTGGATACGTTCCTTACGCTCTCCCACGTGCTGGCCTCTCCTGAAGGCGAGCGTTATGGCCTGGTGGATCAAGCACTGGCGCAGCTAGGTAAAAAACGCAAGCTGACACTGACCCTGCCACAGATGTTCGCGGTACCAGCAATCATTGCCTCTTCGCAAATGACCGCTACCGTCCTGAAACGAATCGCCTTCAGTTCACCTGCCGGGCGCAAGCTGGCCCTGTTCCCACCGCCAGTAGCATTACCGGAGATCGTTTTTCATCTTATCTGGCATCGTCGTGGCAATTTGAATCCGGCTCAACAATGGTTCAGGGAGGTGATTGAGTCCGTTGCGCTGGTGGTATGACAGACCAGCAGCAATCGGCCCGAGCTGCCGCTCGTAAGAATTGCCCATGAACGCTTCATTCAAAGCGAACATCGGGGGAAGAGCACCTTACTTCCCCAAAGTTTCGACCACTCCGTCAGCGACACCAATTTGGTGCGCGTGGTTGATGTTCATTGGCATGAGATTAGGGATGAGGGTAGAGATATTGTCTGGTAGTAAGCGGTAGTGGCTACTTCGGGGATGCTGAGCGCAAGCGACTACTGCCATCAGACAGGGTAATTTATTTCATTGTCACTGCTGTCATGCTAGGTCAGTCTTTTCGTAAACTATGCTTTCGATAAACCAGACGGCTTCGCCCGAAGGCGTCTGTACCGCTACTTCATCCCCCTCTTGCTTTTTCAGAAGAGCGCGAGCCATTGGCGAGTCAATCGAGATATAGTCGTTTCGGTGATAGATTTCATCGTAGCCGACGATTCGGAATCGCTTGCTTTCGCTTTTGTCATTTTCAATCTCTACCCAGGCACCAAAGAACACTCTCCCTTCTTGTTCCGGGGCATAGTTGACTACTCGAACATCCTCCAACCGCTTCCGAAGGTATCTGATCCGACGGTCAATTTCTCGAAGGAGCTTCTTATTGTATTGATAATCTGCGTTCTCACTTCGATCACCAAGGGAGGCAGCCCAAGCTACCTTTTGAGTGATCTCCGGACGATAGATGCGCCAGAGGTGATCCAACTCCTCTTTTAATGCGTTGTAGCCGGTGCGAGTGATGATGTTAGTTGGCAATACTAGCTCCAAAGTAATTAGGGCTGGCCTACTTTCACAGGTCAATGCGTTCGCAATGCCAGGGGGCCATAATTCATGTCAGATCGGGTGCCTGCGCAGGAACTGTAAGCTGAGGCTAACATGCAGGGGCTTGGTCGTAACAACCTAAGCCCATTCGTGCCGAAGTTTGCCTGGCGCTTATAGCGCAAAGTTCCAATGAAAGACGCTGCGAGGGAGAGGGTTATGCCAAAACCCCGGGAGGCCTAATCAATAAATATGGTCGTGGCGTCGGCCCACTTCTTGAGTTAAAGATGCTCAGGGCTTTCTCCATAGCCTTAAGGTGCCAGGCCAGAACAGTTATTCATCATTAGGCCCAGAATGTCGCTCCGTGACCCGCGTTTCAGATTATGTTTGCTGTGAAACTATCTGAATTCAGGTCTTCCAACGCGTCGCGCTCGCCGTCTGTGAGCTTGAAGGTCGCGGTGGAGGCAGACCGCCCATCAACCTCATATACCCTATTTCGGGGCAGTAACTCCCGGGTCTTTCGTTGCTCAGACTTTTGCGCAAGCGTCAGAGTACATGCGGGTAGTTGTATTCGCCCGAGCAAGAAAGTCGGGTCTATTTCGGTGATTGAATCGAATCGAAATCGAAAACGAACAGGGCGCTTTCCTGGGGTGGGTGAAATTTATGGGCGGATGGATTACATCTCCATCGATTCACCCACGGCCCGCGCCCTGCTCAAAAAAGTCGGCGACGATGTGATCGTGCCGACTCCGGGTGGTCCCATGAGTTGGTGGATCAACGTGATTGAGTATCTGAAATAAGCGTTAGCGGTTTAACGCTCGTACCAGGCAAGCATGTATGCAGTTTTTTACGATTGAGCTGCGCAGGGTCCAGTCGGTGTTGATGATGTGGAAACCCTGGATGTAGCTGTTCTCATCAACGGATTCAAACCACTCATCGATGGACGGACTGAAGTCATCTGGAGCGATGACGTACTTGGCGCATTGGATGGAGCGCAAGTAGTAATCGGACTTAGGTGCGTTGGCGCGGGTATCCATGAAGGCTTTCAAGGTCGTCGTATTCGGGAAGTTCTCTCCTATCCATTGGTGTTGAACGCTAGGCCAGAACTGCGGTGAGAGTCTGCCAGAATAAGCCAGCACAATATTTTTACCCGGGTGTTTGTACCAAAGCTGACTGACGCTTTGTTTGCGTAAATCCCAAGGAATCACTCGATGACCAATGCTGTGGGTGATTAATTGGTTGAGCTCGACGTGAGCGTCCGGGGTGAAATTTTTGAGGGTGTGGAAATCCAGAATGATGATCTCTCTCGCGGTATCACCAGCTTTTTTCACCCCGTTTAAAAACTCATTGAGTGGCTCGAAGATGTCAGTCGTCAGGGTCCTGCCGGTATAGGTGACATGAAAAAGTGTGAAGCGTTTTGGATGGCCAACCTCATGTTGCGGAAGGAATTCTACCCTCAAATCAAGCACGCGTACGCCGCCCTTCACTTGATCGATAGGAGATACATCCTGAGTCGTTTCGAAAAAATAACCACCCGGTGCCATCTTATCGGCAGCAGAGTCATGGGAGCCGGGAAGTATCAATTGATCGATGCGCAGCGTGGCAAAGGCCGCGTTCTGTCCCATCCAACTGTGCAGACGGGTGTTGGGGTTCACGTTCATTGTTCAATCATCCTTGATTGGGGTTTTAGGCAAACAGTCAGTTGTTTTCAAGCTGCAATCAGCTTGTGTCTTGACTCGTTCAATATTATTAAAATTGCCTAAAACTGCAATGATCCCTCCGTAGGAAAACGACATCACATAGTTGCGTTGCCCTCAGCGCATGTTGTAGTCCGGGAATATGACCTCCCGGACTTCAGATAGGCGCTTTTTAGTCAGCCTTCCCGCAGTACAGTCAACGGACTGACGTTCAATGCACGGCGGGTGCCGAATACACCTGCACCGCCCACCAGCGCCGCGCCGATCACCGGCAACAACAGCAGCCAAGCGTGTGGGTGCCATTGCAAACTGAAGGCGTAACGGTAAAGCGCAAAACTTACCAATTCGCAACCCAACGCCGCCAACACACCGCTTGCCGCACCTAATAAACCGAACTCAATGCGTCGCGCCTTGATCAGTAGCGCTCGCTCGGCGCCCAGCGCCCGGAGCAGGGCGCCTTGGCGGATACGTTCGTCAAGAGTCGCTTGTAGGCCGGAAAATAACACCGCAAGCCCGGCCGCAAGGACAAATAACAGCACGTATTCCACGGCTATCGTCACTTGGGCGAGGATGCTGCGTAGTTGCTCCAGTAAGGCTTCGACCTGAAGGATGGTGACCGCCGGAAACGCGCGTGATAGCTCGACGATTTGTTGGTCGTTACCCGGTGCCAGATAAAAACTGGTGAGGTAGGTGGTCGGCAGATCCTGGAGCGTGCCCGGTTGGAATATCATGAAAAAATTCGGCTGAAAGTTATCCCAGCTGACGTCGCGCAAGCTGGTGACCTGAGCTTCGCGTGTCATACCACCGACCACGAAACTCATGTGATCGCCGAGTTTAAGCTTTAGGCTTTCGGCGAGTTTGGATTCTACTGACACACCAGGGATTTTGTCGGCGGCGACGTTGCCGTCGGCTGTCCACCAGGTGCCAGCACTCAAGCTATTGCCTTGAGGCAACTCGGCAGCCCAGGTCAAGCTGAGGTCTCGTTCGGTGGCGTTTTCGCCCCGGGAGTCCTTGCTGACAATGTTGCGTACGGGCTCCTCATTAATGCTGACCAGGCGCCCAGGGATAATTGGGTACAGCGGCGACGCGTGAGTAGAGAGACCCGCTATGCGTTGGGTAAAGTTGTCTTTGTCCGCTGGCAGGATGTTGAGTACAAAGTAATTGGGTGCATCTTTGGGTAGCTGATTTTGCCAAGTGTCGAGCAACTCTCCACGCAGCAGCGCTATCAGCGCCATGGACAGCAGAATCAGTCCGAACGCCAGGGTTTGCCCCGCGGCGGCCAGCGGATGACGCAGCAGTTGCCCTAAACCCAATCGCCAAGGCAACGATGCACCGGCCAGTAGACGACGCAAGCTTTGCAGCGCCAACAGCAACGCGGCCCCCAGCAACACGGCGGTGATAATGCCTCCGCCGAGCAGGGCAAAGGTCAATATGAGGTCCAGGCTCAGACGCCACATGATCAAGCCTAACGCCAGTAGCGCTGCGCCATATACCAGCCATGAACTGGCCGGAATGGGGAGCATGTCTCGACGCAGCACCCGCAGCGGCGGAACCCGGCCAAGTGCAGCCAAGGGCGGTAAAGCGAAACCGGCGAGAGCCACAAGACCAGTGCCGATCCCGGCAATGGCGGGGAGTACCCCTCCTGGGGGGACATCGGTCGGTAGCAGATCCTGCAGCAGCGCAAATAAACCCAACTGCGCAAGCCAGCCTAATAAAGCGCCGCTGAGGCTGGCCAGAAGACCGAGTATGGCTAATTGAAGGCTAAACAACACCAGCGCTTCATTGCGTGACAAGCCCAGGCAACGCAGCAGTGCGCTAGCGTCAAAGCGCCGAGCAGCAAAGCGTGCGGCTGAGAGCGCCACCGCCACGCCAGACAACAACACGGCAACCAAGCTTGCCATGTTCAAGTAACGCTCGGCCTTGCCCAGCGCCCCGCCGATTTGCCGATTACCGTCGCGGGCATCCAACAGGCGTTGATTGGGGGCCAGTCCCGAGGTGATCTGTTGACGGTAGACTTCCAGCGAATTATAGCTGCCGCGCCATAATTCCTTGTAACTGACCCGGCTGCCAGGCTGGACGACGCCTGTGGCGGCGAGGTCTGCCAAGTTGATCATGACGCGTGGCGTCAGACTGTAAAAATTTCCGGCGCGGTCAGGTTCATAGGTCAGCACTCGGCTTAGGCGCAGGGTTTTTGAGCCGACGTCGATGTTGTCGCCGACTTTCAAATTCAATGCCGCAAACATCCGCGACTCGGCCCAGGCTTCGCCCGGTTGAGGTCTACTGCCCGGTTTTTCTGCTTGATAGGGTGCGGCGGCGCTTTTCAGCTCGCCGCGCAACGGGTATTCGTCGTCCACGGCTTTTACGCTCGCCAACTGAATACCGGCATCGGTGGCGATTACGCTGGAAAATTCGATGACTTGAGCGTGGTCCAGTTTTAGCGTTTTGCCGGCTTCAATCTGAGCAGGTAGCGCAGGGCTGGTGCCTTCGAGAATCAAATCAGCGCCTAAAAACTCGGTGGCTCGCAGCAGCATCGCACCGTTCAGGCGGGCACCAAAGTAGCCGATGGCAGTGCTAGCCGCCACCGCAATTAATAAGGCAAAGAACAACACCCGCAACTCTCCGGCACGTGCGTCACGCAAGAGTTGTCGTGTGGCAAGGCTTAGCAGACGTAGAAGCGGCAAACGTGCCATCAAGGCTCCAGAGGGGCGACCAATCGGCCACCTTCGAGACGAATCAGGCGTTGGCAGCGGTGAGCAAGACGCTCGTCGTGCGTCACCAAGACCAAGGTCGTGCGCCGCTCCTTGTTCAGTTCGAACAACAGATCGCTGATCCGTTCACCTGTGTGGCTGTCAAGATTGCCGGTAGGCTCATCAGCGAATAATACGTCGGGATCGGCAGCAAAGGCGCGGGCGATGGCTACGCGTTGCTGCTCGCCGCCTGATAGCTGACGCGGCGAATGGGTCAGTCGCTGGCCCAAGCCTACCCGCTCAAGCAACAGTCGAGCCTGCGCACGCGCATCTTTGCGGCCTTCCAACTCCATAGGCAGCATGACGTTTTCCAATGCATTGAGGCTGTCGAGCAACTGAAACGACTGGAACACAAAACCCACATGTTCAGCACGGATGCGGGCGCGCTGATCTTCATCCAGTTCGCTGAGGTTACACCCCGCCAGCGTCACCGTGCCAGCGCTGGGCAGGTCCAGTCCGGCTAGCAAACCGAGGAGGGTAGATTTGCCAGAACCTGAGGCGCCAACAATCGCCAAGCTGTCGCCCCTGTTCAGTTCCAGGGAGAGTTCGTGCAGGATAGTCAGGTCACCTTCTGTGCTGGGGACCACTTTGGTGAGGTTCCAAGCACTAAGAATACTTTCGCTCATGGAGAATCCGATGCGTGCGTGGCTTTTATGTGCTGGCCTGGGTTTGTTGTTGATCTCTCAAGGAGCTGCGGCAGGCACTGTTCTGATCGTTGGGGATAGTATCAGCGCAGCTTTCGGGCTGGATACCCGCTTGGGGTGGGTATCGTTACTGGATCAGCGTCTGCGTAAAGAGGGGATTACCGATAAAGTAGTCAATGCGTCCATCAGCGGCGACACCAGTGCGGGAGGGCAGGCACGGCTTCCAGCGCTGCTTTTAGAGCATAAACCCCAGTTAGTTATTCTGGAGTTGGGCGGCAACGACGGCTTGCGCGGGCAGCCACCAGCTAATTTGCAACAAAATCTTTCGTCGATGATCGATAGCGCTAGAGCCTCGGGTGCCAAGGTCCTACTGCTCGGCATGCGTATACCACCCAATTATGGCCCGCGTTACACCGAGGCATTTGCGGCGGTGTATGGCAATTTAGCGAAGCAGAAAAAAGTCGCTCTAGTACCGTTTTTTCTTGAAGGCGTGGGCGGGATCCCGGAGCTGATGCAGGCCGATGGCCTGCATCCTGCGGTCGCAGCTCAAGGCAAGTTATTGGACAATGTTTGGCCGACGCTAAGACCGCTGCTTTGATGCTGTTCTAACTGCAGGCTTTGGGCTAAGGTGGCGCCCCGATTTGGAGCGCCCGATGCCTCGTCCCGCTTGGTCTTTATTTGCTTACCAACTCATCGAACCTGATGACCAGCTTGACCTGTTCGCGTGTCAGGAGGCGCGAGTACATCTGGTTGCGCGACAGTTGGAGTTAGGCGGCACGATTGACCGAACCTTGTGCGGAACCTTGCTGCCTGCGCATCCACGCTGGCTAGGGGTCAATCGAGTGAGTCTGCGGGACGAGCGCCTGTGTTCGCTGTGTCGCGCGATCCTTGAAGCACAGAAACGTGGCACGCGACCAATCTGGCCAGAACTGCGTTTTAGTCAATAAACAGGGCATAAACGGCTAATCGTTAGGCAACTCCCGATTTCAAGGGTGGCAGTGTACAATTGCGCTACTTTTCCGTCGCATACACCAAGGATTTTCCGGATGTTGTCGCGTATTCCCGCCGTCGCCCGCTGTTTTTTGCTTGCTGCGCTTTGTGCGGCGGGCCCTGTCGCTGCATTAGAATTCCCTCTCCCACCGCCTGGCGAAGACATCGTGGGTCAAGTACAGACCATCACCGCCAAATACGAAGACACGTTTGCCGACCTTGGAACTCAGTACGATTTGGGTTACCTGGAAATGATCGCAGCCAACCCAGGCGTCGATCCGTGGTTACCGGGTGCAGGCACTCAAATTGTGTTGCCCACCCGCTTCGTGCTGCCTCCCGGCCCCCGTGAAGGGATAGTGATTAACTTGGCTGAGTATCGGTTGTATTACTATCCGAAAGGCAAAAACGTTGTCGATACCTACCCGCTTGGTATCGGTCGTGAGGGGTGGGGGTCGCCGGTCGCAGTCACCAAGATTACGGCAAAAACGCCGAACCCGACCTGGACCCCACCGGCCTCGGTTAAGGCTGAGCACCTGGCGGACGGTGACCCATTGCCTAACGTGGTGCCGGCAGGTGCGGATAATCCTTTAGGGCCGTTCAAGTTCGGTCTGGGTCTGCCTGGTTACTTGATTCACGGCTCTAACAAGAAATTCGGTATCGGCATGCGTACCAGCCACGGTTGCTTCCGCATGTACAACAACAATGTGCTGGAGTTAGCCGGCATCGTGCCAATCGGCACCACCGTGCGGATCATGAGCGACCCTTACAAGTTCGGTGTGAGTGCCGGCAAAGTCTACCTTGAGGCGCACGCGCCCCTTGACGGCAATGGCAATCCATCTGCGGATGACAAGCACACCGCAGTGATCAACGCGCTACTTAAGCGTGACGACCTGGCTGCAAATCTGCAGATGAATTGGGATGTCGTGCGGGACGTGGTCGCTGCTGAGAACGGTATGCCGGTTGAAATAGCGGTGCCGGGCAGCAGTGCGATAGTCTCAAAGGCTCCAACCGTGGCGCAATAGTTAGTCCTTTAGAAAGCCCGCACGCACCGCCATGAATATCAAGGCTGAGCGGACGGGCTTTTTAGTGTCTGGGCTAAAGTCCAGACCCTAAAAAGCCGATCCAGAACTGGATCGGCTTATCAATAATCTCGAGAGATTATTACTTGCGGCTAGCCTTGTCCAACATACGCAGAGCGCGCTCGTTGGCTTCGTCAGCAGTTTGCTGAGCTTTTTGAGCAGCAGCCATAGCTTCATCAGCCTTACGATAGGCTTCATCAGCACGTGCTTGCGAACGAGCTGCTGCGTCTTCAGTAGCAGTCAGACGAGCTTCGGTTTCTTTGGATACGCTGCTGCAACCGGTGGCCAATACTGCAGCCAGAGCCAGAGCAGAGAATTTCAGAACGTTGTTCATCGTGTTCCCCTTAAAGGACTTTCTAAAAATAGCCATCTCTCGAAAGTGAGAAAATGACCGGCGTACATACTACCCATTGTTTGTAGTAAGTAAACTGAGGAAGCGCAAGAAGTGGACAAATTTCTCAGGTTTGAAACTATTGCGTCCCACTTCTCCACGTTTTTGAAAAATGTTCGCCAGCACCGCATCAACTTCCAGTCGCTGTTCACGCTCGGGTCAAGGCTCAAGCGCACCCTTTACCGACGATTAAAAAGGATAGTTGATTTATTGTCGAGTCTATTGTGCCTGGCAATTGTTGATTATCCCTGGCCCTTCACAAGTCTGCTTCTATGCGCACAATTAGAGGTGACTTTTTCATCGCGGGCTCGTCTCAAACTCAGCAGCCGGCTATGAGCCTCAGAAGTGTCAGCATCATCCGGTGTAATTGTGACTATTGCAGTGTGGTTCCGGACTTTTTGTCGGGCCATTTGCAAGCTGCTTGAGCAAACACAGCAATGACGCCTACTATTTGGGAGTGCTTGTGTTGGTAAGTAACCAGTCCGATTTCGGTATCCATAACCAGCACAGGTGGCGTAGAGGTTCCTTCGCCGGAAAAACATCGGTAAGGTAGAGGTCTAATTTCAAGACCCGCGAGGAGTAGTGATGAGCGAGGCGTTGTCCATCCACCATGACCAGGCCGGTCATCAATTCGAGACCAACGTGGACGGTCATCGTGCTTACCTGACCTATATGGATCTGGGTAAGCAGACTCTGGATATCTATCGAACCTTCGTGCCAAACGCGCTTAGAGGTCGGGGTATTGCTGCCGCTTTAACCGAGCAAGCGCTCGCGTACGCTGACAGCGTGGGTTATACGGTGATTCCTTCATGTTCCTATGTCGAGCGCTACATGGAACGCCATCAGCGCCACATGGCCAAAATCTGATCGGCTATTGAAGCAGTTTGTTATGCCACAACGAAAAACGCCGAGCATATGCTCGGCGTTTTTGTGTGCGCTGCAAGACCACTTGGAAAGTTATCCGCGTTGGCGCTGTGGCAGCACGTCCTTGAGTTTTACGTGCATGCTGCGCAGAGTTTTCTCAGTGCTTTCCCAATCAATACAGGCGTCCGTAATTGACACGCCGTATTGCAGCTCTGCCAAATCTTTGGGTATAGACTGCGCGCCCCAGTTGATATGGCTCTCAACCATCAAGCCGATGATCGACTGATTACCTTCGAGAATCTGGTTGGCGACGTTTTCCATAACCAGCGGCTGCAGCGCCGGGTCCTTGTTAGAGTTGGCGTGGCTGCAATCGACCATGATGTTTGGACGAATGCCCGCCTTGTGTAGCGCTTGTTCGCACAGCGCAACGCTGACCGAATCGTAATTCGGTTTTCCGTTGCCACCGCGCAACACCACGTGACCGTAAGCGTTGCCTTTGGTGGTGACGATAGACACACCACCTTCCTGATTGATACCGAGGAACCGATGTGGGCTGGAGACCGATTGCAGTGCGTTGATCGCTACTGTCAAACCCCCATCAGTGCCGTTTTTAAAACCAACAGCAGAAGACAGCCCTGAAGCCATTTCGCGGTGAGTTTGCGATTCAGTAGTGCGCGCACCAATGGCCGACCAGCTAATCAAATCCTGTAGATACTGTGGGGAGATGGGGTCAAGCGCTTCGGTGGCGGTTGGCAGGCCCATTTCCGCCAGATCAAGTAATAGCTGACGACCAATGTGCAAGCCATCTTCGATTTTGAACGAGTCATCGAGATACGGGTCGTTAATCAAACCTTTCCAGCCGACGGTCGTGCGCGGCTTTTCAAAGTACACGCGCATCACCAGGTACAAAGTGTCGCCGACTTCGGCAGCCAATGCTTTAAGGCGGTTGGCATAATCGTGAGCGGCTTTGATGTCATGAATAGAGCAAGGGCCGATCACCACGAACAGGCGGTGATCCTTACCGTCGAGGATGTTGCGGATCACCTCGCGGCCTTTGGTCACCGTATGCAAGGCAGCGGCAGAGAACGGAATTTCGCGCTTGAGCTGATCCGGCGTGATCAGAGTCTCGTTGGAAGAAACGTTGAGGTCGTCAATCGGTAAATCAGCCATCGTGTTACTCATCAGGTCACGGGTGCCGGCCCCCAACGATTCCCCGTGCGGCGGAGCCGAGCATGATTGAGTGCGACGGGGGAGGAACCTTAGCGCGTTACTCGGTTGTTCGACAATGGGTAAACGCGGGTTTTATGCCGTTTTCAGTGATGCGAGCTACCTCGACCTCATCGGCAATTCGACCTCACCAGAGAAGATTCGATGCCAAATCTGTGAGATCTGGCGGGCCTACAAATACCCCTCCGTCGTTTATTTGCATCACCGCCGTCAACCATTTTACAAATGAGGCAGCGAAAACGGATAGTGTGTATTCCAACTTCAGAACTTTCTGTGTGAGCCCATTGGAACTGACAGATTTCGATATAGACCATCGTTTACTTGCGCTGCCGGGCGTTTCACTAGTGATTTTTACCGCGGCAGGTTGCGCTAGTTGCCGTTGGGCGCGACGTGAGTTGCCTGTCTTCAACTTGCCCATAGATCGTTTATGTTGGATTGATGCTGCGGACAACGGCGGCGCGGTACAGCGTTATCAGGTGTTTGGTTTGCCCGCAATGTTCGTGGTCCGAGACGGCAAATTCTATGGAGAGTTGCAATCACGGCTTACCGTGACCGAGCTGAGCGCAGGAGTGCAGCAGGCACTTAACTTGAATTCTGACGAACTGCCTTGATAGGAGTGCGCATGACGACTGAAACGGAAAAGCTTAGGATTGGCATCATTGGTACCGGAGCCATTGGTGGGTTTTACGGTGTGATGCTGGCACGCGCCGGGTTTGATGTGCACTTTCTGCTGCGTGGCGAGTTCAATGTGGTGCTGGAAAAAGGTCTGACAATCAATAGCGCCGAGCATGGCGTTTTAACGCTCAATCCCGTTCAGGCATATTCCTCGGCTGCGGATATGCCGCCTTGCGACTGGCTGCTGGTGAGCACCAAAACCACCGATAATGCCAGTCTTGCTCCCCTGATCATCCAGGCAGCAGCGCCTGGCGCTAAAGTGTTACTGCTGCAAAACGGTCTGGAGGTTGAGGACAGCTTGCGTCCATTGCTACCGGATTCACTGCATTTGCTAGGCGGGTTGTGCTTTATCTGTGTGCATCGCACTGCGCCTGGCGTTGTGATGCATCAGGCGTTTGGTGCGGTCACGCTTGGCTATCACAGCGGTTCAGTGTCCGATCCGGCCGCCGGGCAAATGATTGCCGAGCAGGGCGCTGAATTGTTTCGCAAGGCCGGTCTTGAGTCGCGCACGATGGCCAACGTGCATTTGGCGCGTTGGCAAAAACTGGTTTGGAATATTCCTTATAACGGTTTGTCGGTATTACTAAAGGCCAGTACTGCTGGGCTGATGGGTGATCCAAATAGCCGCGATCTGGTTCAGGCGCTTATGAATGAAGTCGTGCAAGGTGCGTTGGCGTGCGGGCAGATGTTACCTGACGGTTACGCCGAGCAACTGTTTGCCGCGACAGAGAAGATGCCCGATTACTGGCCTAGCATGTATCTCGATTATCAGGAGAAGCGACCATTGGAGCTGACTTCGATTTACGAAAGGCCTCTTTTGGCGGCGCTGACTGCGGGACATGACATGCCTAAAGTTCGGGCGCTCCATCAGGCGTTAGCATTTATTGATACGCATAACGGCTGAATCACCCAGGGGGCGACATGACCATCGGGCTAAGCAACAAATTGGTATTGGCCATTTCTTCGCGTGCACTTTTTGACTTGGGCGAAAGTCATGCGGTTTATGTGGCCGATGGGGTGGAAGCGTATCGGCAATATCAAATCGAGCACGAAGAGGAGATTCTCGAACAAGGTGACGCTTACTTGTTGGTGGAAAAACTTTTAAGCCTTAATGGGCAGTTAGATAAAGCCCGCGTCGAAGTGATCCTGGTATCGCGCAACAGTGCTGATACCGGCTTGCGGGTGTTCAATTCGATTCAATATTACGGCCTGGATATTACCCGGGCAGCTTTCGTTGGCGGACGCAGCCCTTATCCATACCTAGCTGCATTTGGCTGTCACCTGTTTCTCTCGACCCACGCCGATGATGTGCGCAGCGCGCTGGATGCCGGTTTTGCCGCCGCCACCATTTTGTCGGGAGGAGCACGGCGTGCCGCAAGCTCTGAGTTGCGTATCGCTTTCGACGGCGATGCGGTGTTGTTCTCCGATGAGTCAGAGCGAATTTATCAATCCGCAGGGCTGGAAGCGTTTCAGGCGAGCGAACGGGAATCAGCACGTGAGCCGTTAGGAGGCGGTCCATTCAAGCCTTTTTTGGCGGCACTGAATCTGTTGCAGCGCGAGTTCCCTGAGAATGCTTGCCCCATTCGCACGGCGCTGGTGACAGCGCGATCTGCGCCGGCCCATGAGCGAGTGATTCGCACCTTGCGCGAGTGGGATATTCGGCTGGATGAGTCGCTATTTCTCGGCGGCCTGGAAAAGTCAGCGTTTCTAGAAGCGTTCGCGGCAGACGTTTTTTTTGATGATCAACCAGGGCATTGTGAAAAGTCCCGGGAGGTTGTAGCGACGGGCCACGTGCCACACGGGATCAGCAATGAGCTAAAAATCTGACCATTGACGCCTCATGAGGTAACAGCCGTCGCAGTCGCTAACGCACTGCTAAGCTGAGTCAATCTCCGCCATATTGGCACTCGAGGAGGTCATATGATTCGCTCCATGCTCTATGCCACTGACCTCGGTATTTATGCTCCGTACGTCTTACAACATGCGTTGGCGCTGGCTAGAACATTTAACGCTGAGTTGTATGTCATCCATGTTGTCGAGCCTATGGGATTGTTCGCGGAGTCAGTCTTGCAGAGCTATCTTGATGAGGCAGCCTTGAAGGAGTTGCGCAGTCAGGGGCTGAATACCGTCATGCAGGGTATCGAACAGCGGGTGCTGGATGGTTTTCGGGATGAGTTGGGTGAAGGGCATCAGGATCTGGCGCTAATTCGCGCAGTTCTGGTCATTCAGGGAGACCCATCAAACATGATATTGGAACAGGCTCAGAAGCTGGCAGTAGATTTATTGATTGTTGGCAGCCACAGTCACGGCGCTCAAGGCGACACCCCTTTGGGGCGTACAGCCGCGAAGGTTCTGCAGCTATCCGAAGTTCCGGTGTACATGGTCCCGATGCTCCAGCGTCGGGTACGTTAGCGAACTCGCGTGATCCGACTTTCAAAATTGATAGAAAAGTTCTAGCTTTATTCTTCTGACCTTTAATATAGTTATATACCGTCGCTGACGACCGTGGCGTCTACTGCTTTGAGGGACACATATGAAGCTTCAACAATTGCGCTACATCTGGGAAGTGGCGCACCACGACCTCAACGTTTCTGCCACTGCTCAGAGTCTGTACACCTCTCAGCCGGGCATCAGCAAACAGATCCGTCTACTCGAAGACGAACTGGGTGTTGAAGTATTTGCTCGCAGTGGTAAACACCTGACGCGCGTGACCCCGGCCGGTGAACGAATCATCACAACTGCAGGCGAGATCTTGCGCAAGGTTGAGAGCATCAAGCAGATCGCTCAAGAATTTTCCAATGAGAAAAAAGGCACGCTGTCGATTGCCACCACCCACACCCAAGCTCGTTATGCGTTACCTCCGGTGATCAGCAATTTCATCAAGCAATACCCAGACGTGGCGTTACACATGCATCAAGGGTCGCCGATGCAGATTGCCGAAATGGCCGCTGACGGCACGGTAGATTTTGCTATTGCTACTGAAGCGCTGGAACTCTTCGGCGACTTGGTAATGATGCCTTGCTACCGCTGGAACCGCTGTGTCGTTGTGCCTCATGGCCACCCGCTGACCAAGGTCTCGAAACTCACTCTTGAAGTCCTCGCCGAATATCCTATTGTCACTTATGTGTTCGGTTTTACCGGACGTTCGAAGTTGGACGAGGCGTTCAGTCACCGGGGGCTGACTCCGAAAGTGGTGTTTACGGCGGCCGATGCCGACGTGATTAAAACTTACGTGCGCTTGGGCCTTGGCGTTGGAATCGTGGCGAAAATGGCGGTAGATGCCAAGCTCGATAGCGATCTTGTGATGCTGGATGCCAGCGATCTTTTCGAAGCCAGCGTAACCAAGATTGGCTTCCGTCGCGGTACGTTTTTGCGCGGTTTCATGTGCGACTTTATCGAAAAATTCGCACCTCACTTGACGCGGGAAGTGATGGCAAAAGCGATTCAATGTCATAACAAGCAGGAGTTGGAAGAACTGTTCGCCGGGGTGGAATTGCCCGTGCATTGACAGCTCCGGCCGGATATGAATTTTGTAGGGCTTACGTGTTAGCGAAGCGATGTGCATAGCGCCACTGCATTGAGCTTCTCGCCAACAAGTTGGCCCTACAAAAATTGCAGCAACTTCTTACACCTTGGCAATCAAATTTCCAGAATGCAGCCCGCATTCTTTTTGCGTGGCTTCTTCCCACCACCAGCGGCCTTCACGCTCATGTTGATTTGGTAGTACCGGGCGGGTGCAGGGTTCGCAGCCGATGCTGATGAAACCTCGCTCATGCAAGCTGTTATATGGAAGCTCCAGCATACGGATGTAGTTCCAAACTTCCTCGCTGGTCATCTGCGCCAGCGGGTTGAATTTATACAAAAGGCGCTCCGGCGTCGAAAACGCGCTGTCTATTTCCACCACCGCCACGTCACTGCGCGTGCTCGGACTCTGGTCCCGGCGTTGGCCTGTAGCCCAGGCGTTGACCCCGGAAAGTTTACGACGCAACGGCTCGATCTTGCGGATACCGCAGCATTCGCCGTGCCCATCTTTATAGAAGCTGAACAACCCCTTCTCTTTGACAAACGGCTCGAGCGCCTTCTGATCCGGCGCCATCAGCTCGATGTCTATTTTGTAGTGCTCGCGGGTATGTTCAATAAAACGATAAGTTTCCGGGTGCAGACGACCAGTATCGAGACTGAAGACCTTGACGTTTTTATTCAGCTTCCAGGCCATATCCACCAGCACCACATCTTCGGCACCGCTGAATGAGATCCAGACGTCGTCGCCAAAATGCTCAAAGGCCAGTTTTAAAATATCCTGCGCAGACTTTTTGGCGTAAGTCTCAGCGAGGGCGGCGACATCGAAGGGTTGGCTCATCAGGCGGCTTCCTGTAGTGGTGGCGCTTGGCGCGCTCGTATGGGCGCGATAGTAACAAAAACCCTCCATTAGTTCCCGGTTTGACGGGCTGGCGTCGCCGTGATCAAGCCGTTAGAGTGCCGCTTGTTTTGAAGTCGCCGGATGAAGTGGCCTAATTGAAGTGCTAGGAGTGATCTGTGGAAATTGCCTGTCTCGACCTTGAAGGTGTTTTGGTCCCTGAAATCTGGATCGCATTTGCCGAAAAAACCGGGATCGAGTCGCTGAGGGCGACTACTCGGGATATTCCCGACTACGACGTGCTGATGAGGCAGCGTCTGCGCATTCTCGATGAACACGATTTGAAACTCTCCGATATTCAGGCCGTGATTGCGACCTTAAAACCATTGGACGGGGCCGTCGAATTCGTCAATTGGCTGCGTGAGCGCTTTCAAGTGGTGATTCTATCCGACACGTTCTATGAGTTTTCACAGCCGTTGATGCGTCAGCTGGGCTTTCCCACGCTGCTGTGTCATCGCCTGATTACGGACGAGACAGATCGGGTTGTGAGCTACCAATTGCGTCAGAAGGATCCAAAGCGTCAGTCAGTATTGGCTTTCAAGAGCTTGTACTATCGGGTGGTAGCGGCGGGTGATTCCTACAACGACACCACGATGCTCGGCGAAGCGGATGCAGGGATTTTGTTCCATGCGCCCGAGAACGTGATTGGAGAATTCCCGCAATTCCCGGCGGTGCATACGTTTGAAGACTTGAAAAAAGAATTTATCAAGGCATCGAACCGCGAGTTGAGTCTGTAAGACGTCTTCCCGAATGAGTCGGTCCCACAGGATGATCTGAACCCGGTAGGACCGAATATTCGCGAAAGTGCCAGTGAACCAACCAGCGTTCAAAGCTCCTGCAACGTCGTCAACAATATCCGCACTTTAGTTATCGATTCCTCATATTCCGCCTCGCAGTCTGAATCGGCCACGATTCCGCCGCCGCCCCAGCACGACACGGCCCCGTCTTTAGCCAGCAAGCTGCGAATAGCGATGGAACTGTCCATCTGGCCGCGTACATCCAGGTATAGCAACGACCCGCAATACACCCCACGGGGCGTAGGTTCCAATTCGTCAATGATTTGCATGGCCCGAATCTTAGGGGCTCCGGTAATGGAGCCACCGGGAAAACTGCCTGAAATAAGATCCAGCGCGTCGTTGCCCTCTGCCAGCTCCCCGGTAACGCTGCTGACCAAGTGATGCACATTTGGATAAGTTTCCAAGCTGAACAATTCCGGCACTTTCACCGATCCAATACGACACGTTCGCCCCAAATCATTGCGCAGCAGGTCGACGATCATCACGTTTTCCGCCCGATCTTTGGTACTGACTAATAACTCGGCGGCGTAGGCCGCATCTTCAGCAGGATCAGAGCCGCGGGGGCGGGTGCCTTTGATCGGGCGCGTTTCGACGTATTTGCCAGTGACACGGGCGAATCGTTCCGGCGAAAGGCTGAGCACAGCATTGTTCTCGGGTAGAGCCTGGAAACCGGAAAAAGGTGTTGGGCAAGCGCTACGCAAGGCGCAATAGGCCGCCCATGGATCTCCTGCATAGGTCGCTTGAAAACGCTGGGCGAAATTAACCTGATAGCAATCCCCGGCCTGAATGTAGGTCTGGATACGCAAAAACGCGCTGCGGTAATCATCGGCGCTTAGGTTGGCCTCAAACGGGGATGTGAGCGTGAAGGCCCTTGGTTCTGGGACGAATGGCTCGGCAAAAAGCGCCAATAAACGCTGACGTTCTCCGACAGCCACCGTCGGATGGAAAACCAGTTGGCTAGTGCACAGCACGTGATCGCTCATCAGGGCCCAGGTATAAACACCCAACCGTGCATCAGGTAGTTGTAGGTCATTGTGGGCGTGCGCGGGTAAGGGTTCCAACCGTCGGCCGAAGTCATAGGCGAGATACCCCATAAGCCCGCCCGCGAACGGCAGCTGCGATTCTTCGGGTAATTCGGCGTGACCCAAGGCGGCGAGACTATCGCGCAGGCGCTGGAGAAAGTCGCCCCCGGTTTCGTTGGGTTGCGGGAGCAATTCCGCGCAGGGCCAAGCGCTGAGTAAATCGAAGCGTCCCCGGTTGGCGGTCGGTCGACCGCTGTCGAGCAGCATTGCACCCGGTGCATGGCGCACACGTGAGAAATACTCAGCGGGGTCGGGGCAATAGGGCAGTGGATGTACGGCGCAAATGGGCATGCGTAGAGAATCAGTCAGCGGCTTGGGGCCGGGATTGTAATCTTCCCCAGAGCCGGCTCCTAGAGGGCAGCTGCCGGTACATGACCGAAAAGCTCTTGTACAAAGCGCACGCGCTCTTGCGGTGACTCATGCTCTTTGTTCAATGCGAGTTGGGCCAGACGCTCTTCGACGGCATGGGCGCGATGGGTCAAGCCACAGTCGTTGGCAATCTGAATGTTCAGACCGGGACGGGCGTTAATTTCCAGAATAAGCGGGCCCTTGTCCTGATCCAGTACCATGTCGACACCAATGTAGCCTAGCCCGCAAAGTTCATAGCAGCCTGCGGCAAGCTTCATGAAGCCATCCCAATTTGGAAGCTGCACGCCGTCCACGGCATTAGCAGTGTCGGGATGTTTGCGGATGATGTTGTTGAGCCAAGTGCCATGCAGCGTTAAACCCGTCGCCAAATCGACACCTACCCCAATGGCGCCTTGATGCAGGTTGGCTTTGCCGTTGGACTGACGTGTCGGCAACCTCAGCATGGCCATGATGGGATAACCCATCAGTACGATGATCCGGATATCGGGTACACCTTCAAAGCTTATGCTCTTGAAAATCTGGTCCGGCTTGACCCGGTATTCGATCAGTGCGCGATCTCGATTGCCACCCAGGGAGTACAGGCCTGTGAGAATGCTGGAAATCTGATATTCGATTTCTTCACGGCTGATGATCTTGCCTGAGACCGTGCGAAAGCGCTCTTCGAAGCGGTCGGCAATTACTAGAATCCCGTCTCCTCCTGCGCCTTTGGCAGGCTTGATTACAAAGTCGTCATGATCGCCGATGATGTCATCCAAGCGCGATATTTCCTTCTCGGTGGAAATCACCCCATACATTTCGGGCACATGAATACCCGCCAGGATTGCCCGCTCCTTGGTCACGATCTTGTCGTCAACAATGGGGTACAGGCTACGTTTGTTGTACTTGAGTACGTAATCCGCATTGCGACGGTTAATACCCATGATTCCACGGGTTTCAAGGGCCTGCCAGGTCTTCCAGAGGCCGATCATTTAACCTGGTCCTTCTCGTCCTTGAGTTCTTTACCAAGGAAAGCTTTGAAACGGATCAGCTCAGTCAGACGGTAGCCGCGATAACGCCCCATGGACAGCATGAAGCCCACCAAAATCAGCAGCATGGCGGGAAAGGTAAACACGAAATAAATCAGCTCCGGCACACTCATGATGATGTGCGCCAGGGAGGCGGCGAACAGTGTCCCGATGGCGACTTTCATTGCGTGGCCGCTGCCGCGCTCTTCCCAAGTAATCGATAACCGTTCGATGGTCATGGTCAGAATCACCATTGGGAAAAGTGCCACCGATAAGCCACGCTCCAGACCCAGTTTATGACTGAACAAACTGATCGCGGCAATCAGCACCACAACGAAGGTGAGTACCACAGACAACCGTGGCAGCATTTGCAGTTTCAGATGTTCAAGGTAAGAGCGCAGCGACAAGCCTAACGCAGTAATGATTGTGAACAGGACAATACCGAACCCCAGTTGTGTCTCGCGAAACGCCAGCGCGATCAGCACCGGCGTGAAGGTGCCTAGGGTTTCAAGGCCAACCAAGTTGCGCAGGATTAAAATAACCAGCACGCCAATCGGGATCATCACCATAATCATGAATGTCTGCTGGGTTTGCAGTGGCAATCCGTAAAGCGAATAGCTGAGAAAGTTGGCATCGGTATTGGCGTCTGTCATCTTCGCCAGGCGAATGGCGTTCATTTCACTGTTATTCAAGGTGAATTTGACCGTGACTTTTTTCCCGCCCTCGACGCTGATCAGGCTTTCGTCGCCAATCCACCAAAGCAGTCGGTCCGGCGGCATGCCCTGCTCGCCGGTGTCCGGGTTGAAATACAGCCAGGCCTTACCGTTAAAACTTCGTAACCACAGTTCCGGGGTTTGTGGCTGCCCGGCCACTAGAAGTAGCGTATGGATTTTTTCAATGGGGACATGGGCAATCGACAGTAGTAACTCGGTGATTCGTGCTTTGTTTAAGGTGGTGGTGTCACCCCCTAGCAATAGCTTCACGTTATCGTCGCTGAGGTTGTTGACCCGCTTTATGGCTTCAGTGATGAACGTCTCAGTGTCCGCAGAGTGCTGGCGAATGGGCGCAAGCAAGGCTTCAGCTGCGATTTTTTCTGGACCTTCGATGGCGATGCTGTCCCGAAATGTTGGGCCTTTGATCTTGAGTTTGTCGCTAATGTAACGTTTGGTTAGCACCAGGCGGTAATACAGGGTCTGGTTGCCAGTAGCCCGACGGGCCGACCAGGTCACTTTACGGTTGCCGTCTACGCGGTTAACGCTGAAGCCGTAATTGTTGGAGATGAAGCTCTCGTTGAGGCTGACGTAATCGTGGCTCAGCGGCGGCACGAACATTTGAATCTTGACCGGGTCTTTGGGGTTGGCGATGAACTCGACCTTGGCGTCGATGTTCCACAAGTTGTCGGTTTCGTTTTCAGTCACCGGAATGCCAAGCACAAAAATTTGATACGCGGTGATCGCTATCCCGAGCGCCACCAGCACGGCGATCAAAATTTTTAGATGAAGGGTGATAGAGCGCATCAGTATTACTCTGCAGTATGAGCGTCGGTAGCGCAGGCAGGTTTGCCGGCTGCGTATTTCAGACTAGGGTCAACCAGCGCATCAAAATGCTTCAGTGCTTCTGAGCCAATCAAAAGCGGGTATTGGAATGCACTTCTGTCAGTCAAGTTCACTTCGATGGTTCGTGACGCAGTACCCATGCACACAGCGAGGCTGATAACCGGGCGCGCCGTATATTTCTTGTCATCGTCAGAATCGTAGTCACTGGCACGGCGCTTAATCTTGCTGACCCGCGCCAATGGTTTTTCAATCGGATGTGTATGGGCGTCATCAATCGCCAGATAGAAGCGCACCCAGCGCTCACCATTACGTCTAAACCGTGTGATATCCCGAGCGCTCAAGGAAGCGGTTTTGGCACCGGTATCGAGTTTTGCGGCCACTTCCAAATCAATATCGGAAAGGGCTGCGTACTCGTTGAGGCCGTACAGGGTCTTATCAGCGGCCAAGCTAACGCAGGGCAGTGCTAAACAGAAGAAAAGAAGAGGTTTGAGTCTCATAAGTCCTGGCAATAAATGACGAACACTTGCAGCAACATTTGCGCAACCTCGCTGGCCTGAGATGCGGTTAAGGCGGGCCGTGGAACCGGTTCCAGTCGGTTAATGCGGGCGGCATTCTAGCATGAAGGTTTTAGCTTTTTCGCTAAGTACCTAAGCAGCAGGTGTTGTAGGAAATTTCTTCGGCAGTAAACGCTATGTTAGACGATTGTCGACAGTATCTTATTATTTGTTGACGTATACAGGCTTATTGGCTAGTTTTAACGCCAGTCGCGACCAAGGTGTTGACAATATGTTGGATGCAGTCGAAACAGCAGGCGCGGTGCAGGACGATTCCGAAACGTTATCCGAGAACGTCTTCCGACGCATCCAGGCGGCTATCGTTAAAGGCGATATCGCGCCGGGCAGCAAAATTTCCGAGCCCGAACTGGCGCGCACCTATGGCATCAGTCGCGGCCCCTTGCGTGAGGCTATCCATCGCTTAGAAGGTCAGCGGCTGTTAGTGCGTACTCCCCACGTGGGTGCTCGGGTGGTTTCCCTGAGCCATGCCGAGCTTATCGAGCTGTACGAGATTCGTGAATCGCTGGAAGGCATGGCGTGCCGCCTTGCCGCTGAACGCATGACCACTGAAGAAATCGATGAGCTGCGCCGGGTGCTCGACACCCATGAGCGTGACGCGGCATTCCAGGCGGGTGTCGGCTACTACCAGCAGGAAGGGGACTTCGACTTTCACTACCGGATCATTCAGGGCAGCGGCAACCAGACCCTGGCCCAGATGCTCTGCGGTGACATGTACCAACTGGTTCGGATGTACCGCATCCAGTTTTCCGCAACGCCCAATCGCCCGCGTCAGGCGTTTGCCGAACACCACCGAATTCTAGATGCCATCGCCGAGCGTGATGGCGAATTGGCCGAACTGTTGATGCGCCGCCATATCGGCGCATCGAAACGTAATATTGAGCGCCATTATCAGGCCGCTCCCCCATCGACCGCCCGAGGTGAAAAATGAGCAATAAAACTACTCCCGGCCAGCGTTTCCGTGATGCCGTTGCCAGTGAACATCCACTGCAAATCGTTGGCGCCATCAATGCTAACCATGCCTTGTTGGCGAAACGCGCTGGTTTCAAAGCTATTTATCTGTCGGGTGGCGGTGTGGCAGCAGGTTCGCTGGGCTTGCCAGACTTGGGCATTACCGGTCTGGACGATGTGCTGACTGACGTGCGTCGCATCACCGATGTTTGCGATCTGCCGCTGTTGGTCGATGTCGATACCGGTTTTGGTTCGTCGGCGTTCAACGTGGCGCGCACGGTTCGGTCAATGATCAAATTCGGCGCTGCGGCTATCCATATCGAAGACCAGGTCGGCGCCAAGCGCTGCGGCCATCGTCCGGGTAAAGAAATCGTTTCACTGCAAGAAATGGTCGACCGCATCAAAGCGGCGGTTGATGCCCGTACCGATGACAGCTTTGTGATCATGGCGCGGACCGATGCACTGGCTGTTGAAGGCTTGGAATCGGCATTGGATCGGGCTGCGGCCTGTATCGAAGCCGGTGCCGACATGGTGTTCCCGGAAGCGATCACCGAGCTGGACATGTACAAACTGTTCGCCGCTCGGGTAAAGGCGCCGATTCTAGCCAACATCACTGAATTTGGCGCGACGCCGCTGTTCACTGTCGACGAATTACGCTCTGCCGATGTTTCGCTGGTTCTGTACCCGCTGTCTGCATTCCGCGCCATGAACAAAGCGGCTGAAAACGTTTACGGCGCGATCCGCCGTGATGGCAGCCAAAAGAACGTGGTGGACACCATGCAAACCCGCATGGAGTTGTATGACGCCATCGATTACCACACCTTCGAGCAAAAGCTCGATGCGTTGTTTGCCAACAAAAAGTGATCCTGATGTCGATCCAGGCCTAACCTTGTCTGGACGGCAATTGCCATGCAGTTCGATGGTGCTCCCCAATAATTTCAAGAGTGGAGAAAGCAATGGCTGAAGCAAAAGTATTGAGCGGCGCTGGCCTGCGTGGTCAGGTTGCCGGCCAAACGGCCTTGTCGACGGTGGGCCAGGAAGGCGCTGGGCTGACGTATCGCGGCTATGACGTTCGCGAACTGGCCGCTGAGGCGCGGTTCGAAGAAGTGGCTTATCTGCTGCTCTACGGCGAATTGCCGACCCACACCCAATTGGCTGCTTATATGAAGAAGCTGCAAGGTCTGCGTGATTTGCCGCATGCTTTGAAGGAAGTGCTGGAACGCATTCCTGCCGATACCCACCCTATGGACGTGATGCGTACTGGCGCGTCAATGCTCGGCACGCTGGAGCCTGAAGCGAGCTTCGACCAGCAGCTTGACAGCACCGACCGTCTGCTCGCGGCGTTCCCGGCGATCATGTGTTACTGGTACCGTTTCAGCCACGACGGCGTGCGCCTCAATTGCGTGACCGAGGAAGCCTCTATCGGCGGCCACTTTCTGCACCTGCTGCTGGATAAGAAACCCAGCGAACTGCACTGCAAAGTCATGGATGTATCACTGATTCTGTACGCCGAACATGAATTCAACGCCTCAACCTTTACCGCGCGGGTCTGCGCATCAACCCTGTCGGACCTGTATTCCTGCGTGACAGCGGCCATTGGCACCTTGCGCGGTCCGTTGCATGGCGGCGCTAACGAAGCGGCCATGGAAATGATCGAGCGGTTTAGCTCGGCTGAAGATGCGGTCAAAGGCACGCTGGCCATGCTGGAACGCAAGGACAAGATCATGGGCTTTGGCCACGCGATCTATAAGGAGTCCGATCCGCGCAATGAGGTGATCAAGGGTTGGTCGAAGAAGCTTGCTGACGAATCCGGCGATACCGTGCTGTATCCGGTCTCCGAAGCCATCGACAAAACCATGTGGGAACAGAAAAAGCTGTTTCCGAATGCCGACTTCTACCATGCCTCGGCTTACCACTTCATGGGTATTCCGACCAAGCTTTTCACGCCAATTTTTGTCTGCTCGCGCCTGACTGGCTGGGCAGCGCACGTTTTTGAACAGCGCGCTAATAACCGCATCATCCGTCCGAGCGCCGAGTACATCGGCGTCGAGCAGCGCAAGTTCGTGCCAATCGAACAACGCTGATCAGGAGTAGGGGGAGTGGACACCGGTTTCACCACTCCCTGATTTTTTGTCCCCCGACCCTTTGAACAGCCCGTGATCGAGTCCCCATTGCCATGAACAGTGAATACCGCAAATCCCTGCCCGGCACCCGCCTGGATTTTTTCGACACGCGTGCTGCGGTTGAGGCCATCAAGCCGGGGTCCTACGACACGCTGCCGTACACCTCTCGCGTGTTTGCCGAGAACCTGGTGCGCCGCTGTGACCCGGCTACGCTGAAGGCATCGCTGGGTCAGTTGATTGATCGCAAGCGTGATCTCGACTTTCCGTGGTTCCCGGCGCGGGTGGTGTGCCACGACATTTTGGGCCAGACCGCGCTGGTCGACCTCGCCGGTTTGCGTGACGCGATTGCTGCCCAAGGTGGAGACCCGTCGTTGGTCAACCCGGTAGTGCCGACGCAGTTGGTGGTTGACCACTCACTGGCGGTCGAACACGGTGGTTTCGAAAAAGACGCTTTTGAAAAGAACCGCCAGATCGAAGATCGTCGCAACGAGGACCGGTTTCACTTCATCAACTGGACCAAAAAAGCGTTCAAGAACATCGACGTGATTCCACCGGGCAACGGCATCCTGCACCAGATCAACCTGGAGCGAATGTCACCGGTGATTCAGGTGCTCAACGGCGTGGCGTTCCCGGACACGCTGGTCGGAACCGATAGTCATACGCCCATGGTTGACGCATTGGGCGTGATCGCCATCGGTGTGGGCGGCCTTGAAGCTGAAAGCGTCATGCTCGGCCGAGCTTCGTGGATGCGCCTGCCGGACATCATTGGTGTGGAACTCAGCGGCAAGCCGCAGGAAGGCATTACTGCTACCGACATTGTTCTGGCGCTGACAGAATTCTTGCGCAGTCAAAAAGTCGTGTCCTCCTACCTGGAGTTCTATGGCATCGGCGCCGCACACCTGACCTTGGGCGACCGTGCAACGATTTCCAACATGACCCCGGAGTTTGGCGCCACGGCGGCCATGTTCTACATCGATAAACAAACCATCGATTACTTGAAACTCACCGGTCGCGATGACGAACAAGTGCGTTTGGTCGAACTATATGCCAAAGAATCCGGGCTTTGGGCTGACAGCTTAAAGAGCGCCGAATACGAGCGCGTGATCTCATTCGACCTTTCTAGCGTGGTGCGTAACATTGCCGGGCCGTCGAATCCACACAGCCGCGTTCCTACTTCCGAACTGGCTGCCCGCGGCATCAGCGGCATCGTCGAAAATGAACCCGGCCTGATGCCGGATGGCGCGGTGATCATTGCCGCGATCACCAGCTGCACCAACACCAACAACCCGCGCAACATGATTGCCGCCGGGCTGCTGGCGCGTAACGCGAACCGCTTGGGCCTGACCCGTAAGCCGTGGGTGAAAACCTCCCTGGCGCCAGGTTCCAAAACCGTAACGTTGTACCTGCAAGAAGGCGGGTTGCTCTCGGAACTGGAACAGCTGGGCTTCGGTGTCGTGGCCTATGCCTGCACCTCGTGCAACGGCATGTCCGGCGCGTTGGACCCGGTCATTCAACAGGAAGTGGTGGAGCGCAAGCTCTACGCCACCGCCGTGTTGTCCGGTAACCGCAACTTCGACGGGCGGATTCACCCTTACGCGCAGCAGGCATTCCTTGCCTCGCCGCCGTTGGTCGTGGCCTATGCCATTGCCGGCACCATCCGTTTTGACATTGAAAAAGATGTACTGGGCATCGACCCACAGGGCAATCCAGTCACCCTGAAAGACATCTGGCCGGCCGACGAAGAAATCGACGCGGTGTTCAAGACCAGCGTCAAGCCTGCGCAGTTCAATCAGGTGTACATCCCTATGTTCGCCATCCAGGAAGACGACGGCATCAAAGTCGGCCCTCTTTATAACTGGCGCCCGCAGAGCACTTACATCCGCCGTCCGCCGTATTGGGAAGGCGCACTGGCCGGCGAGCGCACCCTCACGGGCATGCGCCCACTGGCGGTGTTGCCGGACAACATCACCACTGACCACCTGTCGCCGTCCAACGCCATCATGCTCGACAGCGCGGCGGGTGAGTACCTGGCGAAAATGGGCTTGCCGGAAGTCGACTTCAACTCCTACGCCACCCACCGGGGCGACCATTTGACCGCGCAGCGTGCGACGTTTGCTAACCCTCGCCTGCGCAACGAAATGGCGATCGTCGACGGCAAGCTCAAGGAAGGCTCACTGACGCGCATTGAGCCTGAAGGCCAAGTGACGCGGATGTGGGAAGCCATCGAAACCTACATGGAGCGTAAGCAGCCGCTGATTATCATTGCCGGCGCTGACTACGGTCAGGGCTCGTCCCGGGACTGGGCGGCCAAAGGGGTACGTTTGGCGGGAGTAGAAGCCATCGCCGCAGAAGGTTTCGAGCGTATTCACCGGACCAATCTGGTGGGCATGGGCGTATTGCCGTTGGAGTTCAAACCGGGTGTCAATCGCACCACGTTGGGTATCGACGGCAGCGAGACCTTCGACGTGATCGGCGAACGTATTCCACGCACCACGTTGACCTTGGTGATCAATCGCAAGAATGGCGAGCGAGTCGAGGTGCCCGTCACCTGCCGCCTCGACACTGCCGAAGAAGTATCGATCTACGAAGCGGGCGGCGTGCTGCAACGTTTTGCACAAGACTTCTTAGAATCGGCCACGGCTTAAGCCAACAGGACACCACTTCATGGCTCATGCACCGCAAATCAAGATAGCCGCCACCTACATGCGTGGCGGCACCAGCAAAGGCGTGTTCTTTCGCCTGCAAGACCTACCCGAAGCGGCGCAGTTTCCCGGCGCGGCGCGGGATGCACTGCTGCTGCGGGTAATCGGCAGCCCCGATCCGTATGACAAGCAAATCGACGGCATGGGCGCGGCAACATCGAGCACCAGTAAGACAGTGATCCTGTCGAAAAGCCTCAAAGCGGATCACGATGTCGATTACTTGTTCGGTCAGGTCTCCATCGACAAGCCATTCGTGGACTGGAGCGGCAACTGCGGCAACCTGTCTGCCGCGGTCGGTCCGTTTGCCATCAGCAATGGTCTGGTCGACGCCATCCGTATCCCGCAGAACGGCGTGGCCATTGTGCGCATCTGGCAAGCCAACATCGGCAAGACGATTATTGCCCACGTGCCAATGACTGACGGCGCAGTGCAGGAAACCGGTGACTTCGAACTCGACGGCGTGACCTTTCCCGCCGCCGAGGTGCAGCTCGAATTCATGAACCCGGCAGCTGAGGAAGACGGAGCGGGGGGGGCGATGTTCCCCACCGGCAATCTGATCGACGAACTCGAAGTGCCCGGCGTTGGCACGCTGAAAGTAACGATGATCAATGCCGGCATTCCGACGATTTTCGTTAATGCTCAAGCCATCGGTTACACCGGCACTGAATTGCAGGGCGACATTAACAGCGACCCCAAGGCACTGGCGATGTTCGAAAGCATTCGTGCCCACGGCGCGCTTCGCATGGGGCTGATCCAGCACCTCGACGAAGCCGCCAAACGCCAGCACACGCCCAAGGTCGCGATTGTCGCGGCGCCTGCCGATTACACTGCGTCCAGCGGTAAACCCGTGGCGACCGGTGATGTTGACCTGTTGGTGCGGGCGATGTCCATGGGCAAACTGCACCACGCGATGATGGGCACGGCGGCCGTGGCTATCGGCACGGCGGCGGCGATTTCCGGCACTTTGGTCAACCTCGCTGCGGGTGGCATTAAGCGCAGCGCCGTGCGTTTTGGGCACCCTTCCGGCACTTTGCGCGTCGGCGCCGAAGCCACCCAGGAAAACGGCGAATGGAAAGTCACTAAAGCCATCATGAGCCGTAGTGCTCGGGTGTTGATGGAAGGCACGGTTCGAGTGCCACCGGGGCAAGCTTCAAGCTGCAAGCTATAAGATGACGCGCGGTGCTCTTGCTTGCCGCATGTAGCTTGTCACTTGAACTTTGCTATTTCCAACTAAGCGGAGAACTTGCAATGAGCGCCAACGTTGAACTGAACAACCGTCCTGACTACGACAAGGTCCTGCAGGACATTGCCGACTATGTACTGGATTACAAGATCGATTCCGACGAAGCGCTGAACACCGCGCGCAATTGTTTGATGGACACCTTGGGCTGTGGGTTGTTGGCGCTGCGTTTTCCGGAGTGCACCAAACATCTGGGACCGATCGTTGAAGGCACGGTTGTACCGTATGGCGCCCGTGTGCCGGGCACCAGTTTTCGTCTGGACCCGGTCAAGGCCGCCTGGGACATCGGTTGTATTGTGCGTTGGCTCGATTACAACGACACCTGGCTGGCAGCGGAGTGGGGCCATCCTTCCGATAATCTCGGCGGAATTCTTGCCATTGCTGATCATCTTTCGCAGAAGCGGGTAGCCAACGGCGAGGCGCCGCTGACGATGCGCGCGGTGTTGGAGGCGATGATCATGGCCCATGAGATTCAGGGCGTGATTGCGTTGGAAAACTCCTTTAATCGTGTTGGCCTTGATCACGTGTTGCTGGTGAAAGTGGCCTCAACGGCGGTGACCGCCAAACTGATGGGGGCCAATCGAGAACAACTGTTGGTCGCGCTGTCCCACGCGTTTGTCGACGGTCAGGCGCTACGGACGTATCGACATGCGCCGAACGCCGGCTCGCGTAAATCCTGGGCGGCGGGCGATGCTTCGAGTCGAGGGGTGCGTTTGGCTGACATTGCTATGCGCGGCGAGATGGGCATTCCGGGCGTATTGAGCGCGCCGCAATGGGGTTTTTACGACGTGCTGTTCAGTCACACCAACAAAGACCTGGCGCTTAAGGCCGAGGACAAGCGCCAATTTAGCCTGTCCCAGTCCTACGGCAGCTACGTGATGGAAAACGTGCTGTTCAAAATCAGCTTCCCGGCAGAGTTTCACGCGCAAACCGCGTGTGAAGCGGCAGTGTCCCTGCACCCGCAGGTGAAGAATCGTCTGCATGAGATCGATAAAATCGTTATCACTACCCATGAATCAGCGATTCGAATTATTTCAAAACAGGGCGCCTTGGCCAATGCGGCGGATCGTGACCATTGCATCCAGTACATGACCGCTGTGCCTTTAGTGTTTGGCAACTTGATTGCCGAGCAATATGAGGATGACTTTCATGCGGCTCACCCGATAATCGATGAGTTGCGCGAGAAGATGGTGATCGTCGAAGACCCGCTTTACACCCGTGAATACCTCGAAGCCGACAAACGTTCAATCGCCAACGCGATTCAGGTTTTTTTCACGGATGGCACCAGCACCGAGAAGGTGGTTGTGGAATACCCAATTGGCCACCGTCGCCGTCGGGCGGACGGCATTCCATTGCTGGAAGACAAATTCAAAGCCAACCTGGCGACACGGTTTACCGCTCAGCGCAGCGCTGAAATAGTGGCGCTATGCAAAGACCAGGCGACGTTAGAGGCGACACCGGTGAATAGGTTTGTGGATTTATTTGTTATTTAATCGGTTGCCAACTTGTTGGCTAGGCGTCAGGTCTGACATACCGCGTCGGGCCTTCTCGCCAACACGTTGGCTCCTACCGAGAAAATTATTTGAATCTGCGCTCCACGCCTTTTTCAACGAGGATTTTCGCGGAGATTTCTTCTACCGAAAAATGCGTGGAATTTATATGCGGGATATTTTCACGACGGAACAGGCTTTCTACTTCCCGTACTTCGAACTCGCATTGCGCGTAGCTGGAATAACGGCTGTTGGGTTTACGCTCGTGGCGAATGGCGGTGAGACGATCCGGGTCGATGGTCAGACCGAACAATTTGTTGCGATGTTCCTTGAGCGCAGCGGGTAATTGCAGGCGCTCCATGTCGTCTTCGGTCAGCGGATAGTTGGCGGCACGAATGCCGAATTGCATTGCCATATACAGGCAGGTAGGGGTTTTTCCGCAGCGTGAGACGCCGACCAGGATCAAGTCAGCCTTGTCGTAATAATGAGTACGAGCGCCGTCGTCGTTATCGAGGGCGAAATTCACGGCTTCGATGCGCTCCATATAGTTTGAGTTGTGACCAATGGAGTGGGATTTTCCCACTGAATAGGACGAGTGTGAACTAAGCTCCAGCTCTAACGGGGAAAGGAATGTCGAAAAAATATCGATCATGAAGCCGTTAGATGTCGCCAGTATTTCGCGAATTTCCTGATTGACGATGGTGTCGAAAATGATGGGTCGCAGTTCATCCTTATCGGCGGCGGCGTTGATTTGTTGTACCATTGCGCGCGCCTTTTCGACACTGTCGATATAAGGACGCGTGAACTTGCTGAACGTAATGTTTTCGAATTGAGCCAACAGGCTTTGGCCGAGGGTCTCAGCGGTGATACCTGTGCCGTCGGAGATAAAGAAGGCAGATCGTTTCATTTGCGCCGGGGCCTTAAGCTGATGATGAATGTTAGATATGATAGGCCCGCTGGCGGTCCTTGAGAGCCGGCATTTTCACTCATTTTGCAGGTCCAGGCCACACACGCTCGAGACCGCTCCTGTAGTTTCAGCGCCCTGAGCTTTTCCCAACACAGTTAGTGGAGAGATCACCTTGGTAGAGTACGTAGTTTCCCTCGATAAGCTCGGCGTCCATGATGTAGAGCACGTGGGGGGCAAGAACGCATCCCTCGGCGAGATGATCAGCAACCTCGCGGGCGCCGGCGTTTCGGTTCCCGGTGGCTTCGCCACTACGGCTCAAGCGTATCGTGATTTTCTTGAGTTAAGCGGTTTGAACGATCAGATCCATGCCGCGCTTGATGCGCTTGACGTCGATGACGTCAACGCATTGGCCAGGACCGGTGCGCAAATCCGCGCCTGGATCATGGAAGCCGAGTTTCCCGAGAAGCTCAACGCGGAAATTCGCACGGCTTTCGCTGAATTGTCGGCCGGTAATCCCAACTTGGCCGTAGCTGTGCGATCTTCAGCCACCGCCGAAGACTTGCCGGACGCCTCGTTTGCCGGCCAGCAAGAAACCTTCCTGAATATCCGCGGCGTTGAAAACGTCATCCGTGCGGCCAAGGAAGTATTTGCGTCGTTGTTCAACGACCGTGCCATTTCTTATCGTGTGCACCAAGGCTTCGATCATAAGTTGGTCGCCTTGTCGGCGGGCGTGCAGCGCATGGTCCGGTCTGAAACCGGTACGGCCGGCGTGATGTTCACCCTGGACACCGAATCCGGCTTCCGTGACGTGGTGTTCATCACCGGTGCTTACGGTCTGGGCGAAACCGTTGTCCAGGGAGCGGTTAACCCGGACGAGTTCTACGTTCACAAAAATACCCTCGCAGCCGGTCGCCCAGCCATCTTGCGCCGCAACTTGGGCAGCAAAGCGATCATGATGATTTATGGCGACGAAGCCAAAGCCGGTAAATCGGTGAAGGTTATCGATGTCGCCCCCGCAGATCGCGCACGCTTTTGCTTGAGCGATGCGGAAGTCAGCGAGCTGGCCAAACAAGCGATGATCATCGAAAAGCACTACAAGTGCCCGATGGACATTGAGTGGGCCAAAGACGGTGACGACGGCAAGCTGTACATCGTTCAGGCCCGTCCTGAAACGGTGAAAAGTCGGACCTCGGCCAACGTCATGGAGCGTTACCTTCTTAAGGAAACCGGCACGGTGCTGGTGGAAGGTCGCGCCATTGGCCAGCGCATCGGCGCGGGTAAAGTGCGGATCATCAAAGATGTGTCCGAGATGGACAAGGTTCAGCCGGGCGACGTGCTGGTGTCCGACATGACCGACCCCGATTGGGAACCGGTCATGAAGCGCGCCAGCGCCATTGTCACCAACCGTGGTGGCCGTACTTGCCACGCGGCGATCATCGCTCGCGAGCTGGGTATCCCGGCAGTCGTGGGCTGCGGCAACGCGACTGAATTGTTGAAAGACGGGCAGGGCGTCACTGTTTCTTGTGCAGAAGGCGATACCGGGTACATCTTCGAAGGTGAGCTGGGCTTTGACATCAAGAAAAACTCTGTCGATGCCATGCCTGATCTGCCGTTCAAAATCATGATGAACGTCGGCAATCCTGACCGTGCCTTCGATTTTGCCCAGTTGCCCAATGCCGGTGTCGGCTTGGCGCGACTGGAATTCATCATCAACCGCATGATCGGCGTGCATCCCAAGGCGTTGTTGAATTACGCCGGTTTGCCGCAGGACATCAAAGACAGCGTTGACAAGCGCATCGCTGGCTATGACGATCCGGTAGGTTTCTATGTGGAAAAACTGGTCGAAGGCATCAGCACCTTGGCCGCAGCGTTCACGCCGAAGAAAGTCATCGTGCGTTTGTCGGACTTCAAGTCCAACGAATACGCCAACCTGATCGGCGGCAAGTTGTACGAGCCGGAAGAAGAAAACCCAATGCTGGGTTTCCGTGGCGCATCGCGTTACATCAGCGAAAGTTTCCGCGATTGCTTCGAGCTCGAATGCCGCGCCCTCAAGCGTGTACGCAACGAGATGGGCCTGACCAACGTCGAAATCATGGTGCCGTTCGTGCGGACCTTAGGTGAAGCGAGTCAGGTCATTGACCTGCTGGCCGCTAATGGCCTGACACGCGGTGAAAATGGTCTACGCATCATCATGATGTGCGAATTACCATCCAACGCGATCCTGGCTGAAGAGTTCCTTGAGTTCTTCGACGGCTTCTCGATTGGTTCCAACGACCTGACCCAGCTGACGTTGGGTCTGGACCGCGACTCGGGGATCATCGCGCACCTGTTTGACGAGCGTAACCCCGCAGTGAAAAAGCTGCTGTCGAACGCGATTCAGGCGTGTAACAAGGCCGGCAAATACATCGGCATCTGCGGTCAGGGACCATCCGATCACCCGGATCTGGCTCGTTGGCTGATGGATCAGGGCATTGAAAGCGTATCGTTGAACCCGGATTCGGTATTGGAAACCTGGTTCTTCCTCGCCGAGGCGCAAGCGCCGGTCTGATGTGAAACGCTAAAGCGCTGACCCACTTCGGTGGGTCGGTCATTTTTCAGCAGGGCGGTTTCCTCGAAGCCGCCTTTTTTGTGCAAGAGCAATATGCAAAGCAGCAGCGACCTCTTTCCTGTGGCCTTGATCAGCGCCGAACGTCGTGGCGATCTTATCGAGGATGTTTACCGTTTAAAACCAGCCAATAGCCCGGACATCAGCGTCGAGCTGGCCGTGACCCGTCTCGGCCGAGCCGACAGCACGGACGTGCGAGGCGTGCCGGTCATTTTGTTACATGGCAGTTTTTCCAATAGACGTTTCTGGTATTCGCCCAAGGGCGTCGGCCTGGGGGCGTATTTGGCCCGAACGGGTTTCGACGTCTGGATACCCGAAATGCGCGGTCACGGTCTTTCGTCGCGCAATCAGCGCTACCGACACAATCGTGTGGCGGATTACGCACGCTACGACTTGCCAGCGATCGCGGCTTTTGTGTGCGAGCAAACCGGGCAGGTCCCGCACTGGATCGGCCATTCCCTGGGTGGCACCACGCTCGCCGCTGCGCTGGGTGGTCATTACCTAGGTTCAGAGGACGTGGCCTCGGTGGCATTGTTCGGCAGTCAAATCAGTCGCGTTCATTGGCCGCTGAAAGTGCCGCTGGTGGAATGGGGCGCTCGCTTGATACTTAGCCGTTTTGCGCACATTTCCGGTTCGCGCTTAAAGCGCGGTCCGGAAGATGAGCCTATTGGCCTAGCAGTGGAAAGCATGCGTTGGTTCGGGTTGTTCAAGCATTTCGGCGACAAAGACCGCAACTGGTGGTCGGGCTTGAGCGACGTGCAGGTGCCAGTGCTGGTTGTTGCTGCTGTTGCAGACCAGCAAGATCCAGCCTGGGCCTGTCGCGCACTGTATGAACAATTCGGATCTGCGCAACGGCAGTTCCTCTGCCTCGGTCGCGCCCAGGGTTTTAGCGATGACTTCGGTCATGTTGACATGCTGGTGAGCAAAGGCGCACAAACCCAGGTTTGGCCGTTGGTGGTTAGCTGGTTGCAGGACCAGATTGTCCCGCTAGCCGCTCAGGCACAGCCGCAATCTGCCGCAAGCGAGGTCGGCGTCGGCATTTGAATCGTTTCGCCAGTGCGGAGATGCGGCTAAGCTATGGCGCATTAGGTATTCATTCATTTTCGAATCGCGGCCCTTTTTATGTTTGTGCCACTTGAGCGCCTGATTAATCTAAACGACGGTTACCGGCAAACGTTTAAGGTCGGCGGACGCGACCTGTTGTTATTGGTGGTCGACAACCAGCCGCTACTGCTCGAAGACAGCTGCCCGCATCAAGGCGCGGCGTTGAGAACGGGAACGCTCGTGGGTAGGGTATTGCGGTGCCAGCGCCATGGCATAGAGTTCCTGTTGCCCAGCGGGAAAGCCTTGGGAGCTTTATGCCCGGGCTTGAAAATGTTTGCCCTTAGCTACGACGGCGATCGGATCGGCGTCGATGTTTAATTCGTCATTCCATATCCTATGAAATGGTCGTTCTTTCACTGAAAGGAGTTCACCCATGCATTACATCACCCCTGATCTGTGCGACGCCTATCCGGAACTGGTGCAGGTCGTTGAGCCGATGTTCAGCAATTTTGGCGGTCGTGATTCGTTTGGTGGCCAGATCGTTACCATAAAATGCTTCGAGGACAACTCGTTGGTCAAGGACCAGGTCGAACTCGACGGAAAGGGTAAAGTGTTGGTGGTCGACGGCGGCGGGTCGCTACGTCGGGCGTTGCTGGGTGACATGCTTGCCGAAAAAGCCGCAAAAAACGGCTGGGAAGGTTTGGTCATTTATGGCTGCATCCGCGACGTTGACGTGATTGCGCAAACCGATCTGGGTGTTCAGGCGTTGGCCAGCCACCCGATGAAAACCGACAAACGCGGTATCGGTGATCTGAACGTAGCGGTGACCTTCGCTGGCGTGACCTTCCGACCAGGCGAATACGTGTACGCTGACAACAATGGCGTGATCGTTTCGCCATCTATGCTGAAAATGCCGGAATAACGGGACAACGAATGTTCGACGAAACAAACGCGCAGTGGGGACTGGTACATGCCCTGGTGCTAGATGGTCAGGGTGGAGCGCGTTTCATTGCTCGAACCGAGTTGGAAGGTCTTCAGTTGCAGCCGCACGAAAGTGTGTGGCTGCATTGGGATCGCGGGCACCCGCAGACCCAAAACTGGTTGCGTACTGCCAGCGGTTTGAGTGAGTTCAGTTGTGACTTGTTATTGGAAGAAAATACCCGTCCGCGTCTGGTGCCATTACCTGACGCCGAACTTCTGCTGTTTTTGCGCGGGGTCAATCTGAATCCTGACGCCGAGCCCGAAGACATGGTGTCGGTCCGTATTTTTGCCGCGCCACAGCAGGTTATCTCGCTACGGCTGCGTCAATTGCGCGCCACCGATGAACTAATCGAATGCCTCACTGCTGGTGTTGGCCCTAAAACCGCCTCCGAATTAATTCTCTATCTGGCTCAATACCTCACCGATAAGGTTCAGGCACTCATCGGCGAGTTGTCAGAGCTGGTCGATGTGGAGGAAGAAAAGATAGACGCTGACGAGCGGTATTCAGCTGACCATGGCGATATGTTGCATATCCGTCGTCGCGCTGCGGGGTTGCGCCGGTTTCTAGCGCCGCAACGCGAGGTGTACGCGCAACTGACCCGCAATAAAGTGCCGTGGTTTGTCGTAGATGATGCTAATTACTGGAACGAACTTAACAACAGTTTGACTCGCTACCTTGAAGAGCTTGAACTGACCCGCGAGCGTGTGGGATTGGTCTTGGAAACCGAGGACAGGCGCCTCAGCGAGCGCATGAATCGGGTCATGTACCGGTTCGGTATTATTACCGGAATCTTTCTGCCGATGAGCTTTCTGACAGGGTTGTTGGGCGTGAACGTTGGGGGTGTTCCCGGCTCAACTAATCCTTACGGGTTTCTGATCGCCTGTTCAATTATGGGCGCCGTGGGAATTGGTCAGTACTGGCTATTTCGGCGATTACGCTGGGTGTAAATGTTCGATTTTTTTCGCTACCGAATGACCCATTTGTGACTCAAACAAATTCCATTGCGTCATTCAGTGACATTGCGTGAGGTTACCTAT